>JBEKKH010000281.1:0-16813 GCA_050010815.1 Streptosporangiaceae bacterium
GGGAAGGTATCCGGGCCAATCCCGGAGCCGCGATCGCCGCCACGGCTGTCGCGCTGTGGCTGGCGGCGGCTGTGGTCGTGATGCTGCTCACCTTCGCTGGCTCCCGCGACGCACATGCCCAGGTGCTTCAGCCATCCCCCGGGACCTCGCCGAGCCGTTCCGCGACCGCCTCGGCCTCGGCGAACGGCCGCGCATCGGCCGCGGCCACGCGGTCTCCGGCCGTCAGTCGGTCCCCGGCCCGCGGCCGGGCCCCGGTCCAGCTGCCGTCGCCGGCGCCGTCATACTCGCCCTCGCTGTCGCCCTCGCCTAAGCCGTCGAAGTCGTCCTCACCGTCGCCTAAGCCGTCGAAGTCGTCTTCACCGTCGCCGTCGCCGTCGCCGTCGTCATCCAGGTCGGCGACGCCTGGACGCGAACGGGCCTGACGTGGGCCGCGAGCCGAGGATCACCGGACTAGTCCGGCGCGGCGGCCGCGTCTCTCGCTAGCGCACTCCAATGGGCAATTTGATACCAGACGGCCACGGTCTCGGCGTGCTCGGGGCCGCAGACCCGCTCGCGGGCGGGTAGCAGGGCGGCGAACTGGTCTCGTGCGCCGGCTGCGTCTCCGGCCTGCCCGGTCCAGGAGGCCAGCTCCTCCCGTGCGGCCAGGGAGTCCGGGTGATCCGGGCCAGATACCCGTTCGCGGACGGGCAGCAGCGCGGCGAACTGGTCTCGCGCGGCGGCAGCGTCCCCCGCGCGCCCGGTCCAGTAGGCCAGGTTGAACCGGGCGGCCAGGGTGTCGGGGTGATCCGAGCCGAAAACCTCCTCGCTGACGGGGAGCAGCGCGGCGAACTGGTCCCGCGCGGCGCCCGCATCTCCCGCGTAGCCCGCGAAGTTGGCGATATTGTGGCGGTTGGTCAGAGAGTCGGGGTGATCGGGGCCGAGGACGCGCTCGGTTATGGCGAGCAGCGCGACGAACTGGTCTCGCGCGGCGGCTGCATCTCCGGCCCGCCCGGTCCAGTAGGCGAGGCTGGCGCGGACGGCCAGGGTGTCGGGATGCTCGGGGCCGAAAACGCGCTCGGCTACCGGCAGCAGCGCCGCGAACTGGTCTCGTGCGCCGGCTGCGTCTCCGGCCAACCCGGTGGAGTAAGCGAGTTCGCTCCGCGCGGCCAGGGCACCGGGGTGTTCCTGCCCAGGCCCCTGGGTTGCATCCGTCCTCGTCGCGCCATTGGCGGAGACCGCCTGGCTGGACGCAGATGTCGTCTCGGCCTGCAGTACTGCCTGGGTCTCCTGAATCAGGGTATGCAGGTCAGCCTTGGTGTCTGGGTTCTCCTCCAAGAAGTCCACCAGCCGCCCCGCCCAACCCACCTCCAGGGCCATGCGGATCAGGCCGGTATCCGTCCCGGCGGCGCTGATGAGCTTGTCGCGTGTCTCCTCCAGCCGCTGCTCGGCTAGCCGGGTCTGCTTAGCATCCCCGCGGCCCAGCAGCAGGGCGAACCTACGCTGCGTCGTCTTCCACTCCTCGGCGGTTGCGGCGTCTACCACCGTCCGACCGGCCAGCGCCGCCAGCGCGGGCAGGCTTTCTCCCAAGATCTCGCCCCCCCTCTCATCGACGGGTGAGCAAGCCAAGAGGGCTAGTCCATAGAAATTCTACAGGCCCGATGGTCTGATCACCTTACGGCATCATGCCCACGCTTTTTGCGACCACACGTCGTAGGTCCGCTGACCGCCTGAAGGATCACTGACCTGGCACATCCGCCAGGGTGGAGGGATTGTACTTCGGACACTGAAGTAAGCTCCTGGTGGAAAGTCGTAGGACCGCCGTTGAGCCGCTCGGAGCTGGTGGAGGCGCGCTTCGGTTAGCCGGGGCGGTGCGGGCTTAGTGCGAGGCACCCTGATGTGCCGGAGCCGGTGCGACACAGCCGCTGAGGGTGCAGATTTCTTCACGGCTCTCCACCAGGGGAGGGATAGCATGACCCGTCGGGTAACTGGATCCGTGATAGTCGCCGCTGCGGCCCTCGCGGTGTCTCTATCCGCGTGCAGCGGCAGCAGCGCGCAGACGTCCAGTGCCCCGGCCGCGCAGCGGACAGACCCGCCCGCTACCGCCCCGCCGGGAGCGGGCGACTTCAAACCGTGGCCCGCGCAGGTTTACTCCCCCTACTTCGAGACCTGGACCGATAGCAGCCTCCCGTCGCTCGCCTCGCAATCGGGGGCGCGGTACTTCAATCTCGGCTTCCTCCAGGCATCCTCCGCCGGTTCCTGCACGCTGGCCTGGGATGGCTCACAGTCGGCCGATTCTCCTGCCTACCAGTCCGAGATCGCCCAGCTGAAGCAGCAGGGCGGCAACGTGGCGCTCACCTTCGGTGGCCAGAGCGCGGGCAGCAACGGCACCGAAATCGCCGACTCCTGCACCGACGTCAGCGCGATCGCGGCCGACTATGAGGCGGTGATCAACACTTACCATGTCACCCGGCTTGATATGGACGTGGAACTGGCCGCCTTGAACGACTCGGCGGGTATCGAGCGGCGGAACCAGGCGATCGCGATGACGCAGGCATGGGCCGCCAGAGGAGGCCACCCGCTCCAGATTCAGTACACGCTTCCGGTGCAGCCTTCCGGACTCCAGCCGAACGCCCTCGCGGTCCTGCAGAACGCGGTCGCCGAAGGCGCCAAGGTGAGCCTGGTCAATCTTATGGCCTTCGACTATTACGATCTGTCCGGCGCAGTGGACATGGGCACCTCGGCGATCAACGCGGCGACCAGCGTAAACGGCCAGCTCGCCGCCCTGTACCCGAAGAAGTCGCGGCAGGAACTGTACGCGATGCAGGGAATCACGTTCCTTCCCGGCATCGATGACAACCCGAACAAGACCGAGGTCACTCAGCTTTCCGGGGCGAAACAGATCGTGAGCTTCGCCCGTGACCATTCGCTCGGCCTGCTGTCCATCTGGGCGATCCAGCGGGACAACGGCGGCTGCCAGGGATCGGTCGACAGCAACTCGTGCTCTGGCATCTCTCAGGGCAGCTGGGCCTTCAGCCACCTGGTCGAATCGTTCACCTCCTGATCAGCCGAGGTAACGGGACTGCCTGGCCGGCCCCGTTACCGCATCGAGCTGCCGATGATCTCATCGATCGACTCATCGGTACCGGCCGGGGCCATGACCTGATCGTCACCGACCTGATGGCGAGGGCTTCTACCTGCGGCCGCCAGCAGGGGCTGCAGATCGGTGGCTGGCGCCGCCGCGCTTTGCTTCTGCGGCACGCCCTGGCGCGGGATTTTTGACCAGATCTTCCGGGACTGGACGTTGCCACTCAGGACCTTGTACCAGCACGTCATGGCCAAGTAGATCTGTAGCGGATCGTTGATGATCCGGTACCAGATGGACGTCAGCGGGTTCATCCACTCCCGCATGATAACCATGGATACCAGGGTCGACACGATGCGGTAAATGATAAAGATCGCCGGGTAAATCAACAGATTCTGCCAGCTGCGATTGAATGCCGTGACCACAATCATGATATAGGTCACCGGCAGGAGAAGTGTCGGCACGATCAGGCCGTACAGGGACCACCATAGCTGGAGGGTAAGGCCGCCGTACTTGTCCGGCCGGACGAAGATCTCCCGGTGGTCCATCATGACCTGCATGACGCCGAAATTCCATCTCCGCCATTGATTACACAGCGTCTTGACCGTGAGCGGGACCTCGGTGAGGGCCACGGCCGTGATGTCCTGCCGTATGCGCATCCCCGGGAAGCGGCGGCGCAATTCCATGCCAGCCGCCGCGTCCTCGGCGATGAGATGGGATTTGAACCCGCCCACCTCGCGGAGCAGAGCCGTCCTGAACATGGAGCAGCTGCCTGGAACTATCACGATGCCGTTCATCCAGTCCTGCGCGGTCCGCAGGACCGCGATACCCAGGTCGTACTCGGTGGACTGGAATTCGGCGAGCATTTTCTCGCGCACGCCCTTGCCCCGGTAGCCAGCCTTGGTCCGCCCGGCCACCACGCCGATCTTCGGGTCGACGAACCACCTCGCCAGCCGCGGAATTGTCTCGCCGTCCGCGACTATCGTGTCGGCATCGATGATCAGCGTGTAATCCGTGGTCACCCCGATGAACAGGCCGTAGTTGAGCGCCTTGGCCTTGCCGCCGTTTTCCTTGTCATAGATCTTGACCGATGGATATTCGGCATGCAGTTCCTGGGCGATCTCCCAGGTATTATCGGTCGAACCGTCGTCTACGATGACGATCTCGACCTCGAAATCGTAGGAATAACGCAAGATGCTTTCGACTGTCCGGCGGATTACCTTGGACTCATTCCAGGCGGGAATGAGAACCGAGACTCTGTCCGGGTGCCAAGACGGAGCCCGGCGGTAATTATACCACCGGCCCCAGGCCGCGGCCAGGATCCACGCCAGGGTGATCAGCCCGATAGATATCGTCATGTAGCGCATGAAGGCCTGCAGCAGAGTGGCTTGCAGCACATGCGGGCCCCAGTACACCAGGTAGCCGACTCGGTCGTTCAGGGATGGCTGGACCGGGCCTGCCATCGGGCCGCCGAAATTCTGCGGGCTGAGCAGCTGCGGAATCGTCACGAACTTGTATCCCAGGCCTTCGGCCTGGCGTATCAGCTTTATCGAGGCTTGCAGCGGGCCGGCTTGACTGCCGCCACCATCGTGGATGACGAGCACCACCCCTGCGCCGTTACGGTGCAGCGCAGGCACCTGGTGGGCGCTCACCTGGTAGTCCCAGCTCGCATTCTCCAGGTTCACGTCGGCGAATCCGAGTTGCTGGCCCACCAGCGTGGCGAAAATGTTCTGCTCCACCGCGGGCTCGCTGGTGCCCACCGAGGGCGTATAAAAAAGATGACTCTGGTATTTTGCGGTGGTGGCTATGATCTGAGCATTGGTGACGACTTCCTGCCGAGCCTGGGCTCCGGTTTGGCGGGTGAGCTCTGGATTATCCAGGGTTTCGTTACCGACGACGTTTCCGGTGCTTACTTCCGCGTCGAATATCTGCGGTATCGCCAGGATATTGGTGCCGGTGTCGAAGAAGGTGGCGTGCACGCGATAGGCTTGCAGGATGCCCAGAAGCTGAGGCGTCCACTGGGCGGTCGGGCCATTGTCATATGCCAGCACAACCGTGTCCTGCGGCACGGTGCCGTATTCTTCGATGGCGTACCGGCAATCGCGGGTGGCGTGCTGCTCAAGGCTGGTAAGGGACTGCACGGACTTGCCGGTGAACGGGTCCACCGCGTAGGTCGCGTTTCCGTCGGTCACGATGCGCACGATGCGCTGGAACACGCCCTGACCAATCACCGGGACCTGGAGCGCGCCACCTGGGCCGAACTCTCCGTGCTCTTGCCCGCACCGTGCCAGTTCGGTGGCGATGCCGCCGGCGTAACCGGCGCTGTTGTTATAGCGGGCCGCAGTCGGCAGCGGTTTCTGGGCCCGGGCGAGTCCCCACTGCCAGCCCACCGCGATGGCTGCCAGCAGGAAAGCGGACAGCACGAGCACGTACAACCCCCGGCGTGCGGCCGGACTGTAGAAGATCTGCTTCTTGACGTATACCGGGATAATTTCGGTCGCAGACTCAACATGAGTTGCTTTATCTTCGGAATCCACGATCTCTCGTTCTCTCGAACTTATCTTGGTCCGTACGCTGCGTGGGGCTACCGGACTAAGCGCTGGAAAGAACTACCGCATGAGTTACCGCGGACGACGCCCGGCTGAGCATCGCGCCCGTGAGGCTCAGGGCCAGGGTGGTTGAGGGCCCCGACGGCGAACTGGACGCCTTCTTGGCCGGCCTGGCCGACTGCCTCGGACGGGCCGGATGCGTGGACTCTGGCGGGCACGTCTGCGTCGGGCAGGCGACCACGGGGGTGCGCATGACCTTGCTGCTCGGGGCGCTCTCACGGCGTATCAGGATAACGGCAAGCGCGATTATCAGTACCGTGGGCAAGATTACTGCCAGCAGATTAAATTTCCGGTCAGGGTGATCATAGCCCGGGCCAAATTCTTTCTTTATCCGTGCACCCATAATCGCCTCCGCTTTGTGGAAGCATTCGTAAATTAATTTATAAGAAAAATACGATGTCTATTCCAATAGCTAACATTAATTGTATTTTGCCTGCTCGCGGGGAGGCTCCCGCCCAGATAACTCACCCTATTATAGAAGATACTACCTTACAGCTAATGATGTCCGAGTTTAGAGATGTTACGTGATCGGTGCGGTCCCATGCCGCCCCATCGCCGGCGCCGGCCGTCCGGAATCGAGACCGTTCGCGGCCCGCGGCGCCACCTGCGCGGCTCGAGGCACGCCGCCGCGCGCCGCAGGCTGCTGCCCGCGCGGCGAGGCTCTCCGCTGGCCGGCCACGGCCCAACCGCGCGGTCTCGTCATGGCGACCAGCGGGGGTACCCGGGGGCCTAGCTGCCGAGGGCCGTGACGGCTAGTGCCGACCCGGTGGGATCAGCGTTGCCGACACCCGAGACGTTGATACCGATTTGCGGGTAATTGCGCTTGAGCCATGTCATCTCGGTCTTGAGCGCGCTCGAGGCGTTCCAGACTATGTGCTTCTGCCCGGCCTCGGTATAAGAATATTCAGTTTCCCCGTCATCGGTTTTCACTTTTTTCCATTGTTTATGGTCCGCGGCGACCTGAGTAGCGGTCAATGTGGTGGCTGAAATAGGCAGGCCCTTGGCGCTGACAGCAATGTCGCCGCTCTTATTTACCGTCCAGTCGTAAGCATACAAAGGCTCCGCTACCGCGAGCTTGCGCCACGGCACGTTGTAGCTGTGCACATAGGCAAGCACCGCTGCCACGTTAGCAAACGGGGCGATCGGCCCGGGATTTCCCGTCGCGTAGTTAAAATCGTAGGCTTGGAGTACTATCTGATCGACGTACTGGGCCAATTCTCCGTAGTCGAGCAGGTACGGGGCTATGTCTGTGGTCGCGGCGTCGACGTCGTCGCTGTCCCGCACCGGGGCCATCAGGCGCACCAGGCGATGCTGCCTGTGCATGGCAGCCGCGATTTCCCCGATTAGTTCCGTGTAATCATTGCTCAGGCGGTTAACCGCCTCGTCCAACGACAGTCCAGACCAGCCGGCTACCTGTTCAGCTGTCTTGAGATCGACCAGATTCTGCGGTAGGCCGTTCTCGTAGTCGATGGTCAGCCCGGTGGCCAGAGGCTGGCTGGCCATCCATTGTGCGACCGCCAGCACGTGCGCCTGACGGACTCCTGAGCTGGTGAGAATCTTGGTCATCATGCGCACATCGGCATTGTGGCTCACGGCCGGGTCGTTATCGCTGAGGGTCGTGAAACGTAGCCCGCACGGGCCGGATTGATTTGCCGCGGTCAACTCGGTGACAAGCGACGGGTCGAATGAGTCGGTCATTACCACGTCGGTCGGGCTGGCCAGGCTCGTCCAGGAGAAGTCGAGCAGATCGAGTCCCTTGGCTTCCGTGGCGACGAGATCGCGCTGGCTGGTGTTGTCATCGAGATAACTGACGACCGATGCGCCGGCCACGCCCTTCATGCTCACCTGCTTGCAGCCGGCGGGCACCGCGGCGGGCGCTGTCGTTGGCCACGTGCTCGAGGTAGCGATCTGAGCGAGCTGGGCCCGGCCGCCCGGTGCGGGAATGTCCATCGGCGGCGCACCGAACGGCCGGGGGCTGGCGTCCAGCCGGACCGATATCAGTGTCGCGGCCGGGTGCCGCCCGGTAGCACGCGTAAGCGGCCGGCTGAGCGGTCGCCGGCCCGCGACCGATCCCGCCTGCGCCTCGCTTGTCCTGTCCGGAACTACGGGCAGGAAGATGGTCTCGGGCTCGGCCAGCATCCCGGGCCGCACCGCCTTGCCCTCAGCCGGCCCGGGCCGGGCCGGCGGTCGGCTGACCACAAGCTTCGGCAGGATGACAGTCTCTGACTCGGTTTCTTTCAGCGCATCGGGCCGGGCCGGGGACTTGGAGCCGGAATAGTTGCCACGAGTCTCCCCGGCCGCGACCCGGCCGTTTGCCCCATCGTCGCCGGGCGGCGGGAGACGGCTAGCCCCGGCTGGGGCGGAAGCGGGCGGCGTCTGCGCCGGGGCGGTACCGTTCTGTGCTCGAGGTGGGCCGACCCGGAGCTTGGGCAGAATAACGGTCTCGGGTTCGGTGCAGGTCTCAGCCCCGGCTGAGTGCTCCGTGCGCACCGGCTGGAACCAACTGCGAACCTCCGATGCCCGGTCGCCGGCCTGCGGCCGTTTCGTTCCTTCGGCGGGTCCCTGGTCCGATCTGCGGTCAGTCTCGGATGTGCCGCCCACCTCAGGCATCTGCCTCCGTACCGGGCCGGAGGGGCGAGGCAGGGCGTGGCTCCCGGGCCATGGGCGCGGAAGCTCGCGGCGGTGATGCGGGCCTGTCGGCTGTCTCCGCTATGACGTGTGTCACAGTCCTCCCGGCTGGGAACGTGCGCGGGCAGGTGACTTTCTCCCGATGGGCAGGCACCTGCCCGCTCGCAGCTGGACCGCCCGGGAAAGTCCCCTCACCTCCGGCGCGGCGATGCAGCGGAGTTTATCAGGTTATCTAGAACCATAGTCCGTTACTGTCCACTATGAAGCGGTTAGCCACTCGATGTACCAATCGGTGACGGGGATCTACGGTGCCAGGGCATGGTGAGCCCGGCCGACGGTGAGTTCCGCCGCGGCCGCGCTCCGGGTCGGATTGAAAGGCGTGTTCGCGCCCTGCGATCGGGCCGTGCGAGCAGGAGGACCGATGCGGTCCGGTGTTTCAGGGGGCCACCGGTATATGCCAGCGCGGTTACGCGCCTATTAGCTATAAAAAAGGTCGGTAAAACTGTTTATGCGGGCCCGAGTCCCCTGGCCGGCTTTCTGCTGCCCGCCTTTTCCCAGGTCCGAGGGTCGACCGGCGGGCCGGCCGGAGTTGACCGGTTGATCCTTATCCGCTACTAATGCTCAGTGCTAAGCTGTCCGGCATTGTCCGCCCAATGGGGGATAATTTCAGGCATCCACGGGGTTACCGGGTGATGCCGGATACCTGGCCTGCATCTGCGCGGGCATCTTGAGGGAGGCGCGCCGCCGCGTCATTACGCGACATCTGTAGAGACCTTTATGGCGGGAGGCATGAGTGGGACTGTTTACACAGATCATCACGAAGATGCGCGAGGTCGCTCCGCCGGGGCAGCAGGTTCTGGACGACGAGGCGCTGGGCATGCTGCGCGACCTGACTCAGTCCCTGATCGAGGCCAGGACGAGCGCCGCCGAAGAGCACGCACGGTTTCTCTCCATCGCCGAGCGGGGTCTGTGCTTGCCTGAACCTGACCTGGCCGAGCGGCTGCGCGACGCGACCGTGGTGGTGACCGGAGGCACCGGGTGCATCGGCTCGCGGCTCATCTCGCAGCTGCTGATCCGTCGTCCAGGTCGCCTGGTCAGCGTGAGCCGCGGCGTATCGGACAGCAGGCCAAGGCACTCAGGCGTGGAGTACCGCCGCGCCGACGTCAGGGATCGCGCCGCTCTGGACCGGCTCATGGACGACGTCAGGCCCGACCTGGTCTTCCATGTGGCGGCTCAGCGCGACCCGGGACTTGCCGAGATAGAGGTGCACCGCACGGTGTCCACCAACGTCCTCGGCACCCGCAATGTGCTCATCGCCGCGGCCGAGGCCGGAGTCCCGCAGGTAGTCTGCGCCTCGACCGGCAAGGCCCTGCGGCCCTACTCGCCGGATATGTACACCGCGTCCAAGCGCGCCGCGGAGTGGGTCTCGGCCGGGGTGGCCACCAGCACCGGCATGCTGGTCTCGGCCGGCCGGTTCACCCATGTCCTGGACAACTCGATCATCTACCAGCGGCTGCACGAGTGGGCCAAGGGCAGCGGCGTCATCCGGCTGCACAGCCCAGACATCGCGTTCTACGTCCAGTCGGCGCTCGAGTCCGCGCAGCTGCTCCTGCTGGCGTGCGTCGGGGCTGCCCCCGGAGAGTTCCGCATACACGCCATTTCCGATCTCGGCTGGCCGGTTAGCCTGATGGATCTCGCCCTCGCCGTGCTGGCCAGCTCGGGGTCGGCGACCCCGGTCTACGTCAGCGGATACGACCGCGGGTACGAGGAGATCCCGTTCCCCGGCCTGTATGACCCGCTCACCGCGGGCGACGTCAGCCCGCTGCTGAACGTGTTCGAGGCCGCGGCGATCGTCGACCCGCCGTGTCCCATGCTCGATACGTTCCGGATGGATATGGCGCCCGAACCGCGGGCCGTCAAGCTCCTGTCTGCCCTCGCTGAGGTCTGCGACCGGACCCAGGACCCGGGCATCGTCCGGGGTACCCTCAACGAGCTTTCGTGGTCCATGCTCGACGCGACGCTTCGCGCGGCCCCGCGCCAGGCGCTGATGCGGTCGGCGGCGATGGCTCAGCGCCACGGCGATTCGCTCTGCGCCGATCACCGCCGGGTGCTCGAAGCCATCCAGGATCACGCTGACCCGGTGACCGCTGGGTGAGCTCACCGGGGTGTCCTGTTTCGGTGCCGGAAACGGCGTGGCCCGCAGCACGGAGTGTGGCCGCTCGACTAGGCTCCCCTCATGGGCGGGCCCCGAGGCTCAGCCCGGCACAGGCGCCCGATACGAGCAGAGGCAAGGAGCCAGCGGTGGCCTCCATTGAAGCGATCCACGCCCGGCAGATCCTGGATTCTCGCGGCAACCCGACCCTTGAGGTCGAGGTAGCGCTGGACGACGGGACGGTCGGCCGGGCCGGCGTACCGAGCGGGGCCTCGACCGGCGCCTTTGAGGCCGTGGAGCTGAGAGACGGCGGCTCTGAATACGGCGGCAAGGGAGTGAGCCGGGCGGTTCAGGCGGTCATCGACGAAATCCAGCCGGAGCTGCTTGGGCACGAGGCCGATGACCAGCGGCTGGTCGACCAGGCGATGATCGACCTGGACCGGACGCCGGACAAGTCGAGGCTGGGCGCGAACGCCATCGTCGGCGTCAGCATGGCGGTGGCTCGGGCCGCCGCGGACTCAAGCGGTCTTCCGCTGTTCCGCGACCTCGGCGGTCCCAACGCGCACGTGCTGCCCGTTCCCCAGATGAACATCATGAACGGCGGCGCGCACGCGGATAACAACGTCGACATCCAGGAGTTCATGATCATCCCGCTGGGCGCGGCGACCTTTAGCGATGCGCTGCGCTGGGGAGCCGAGGTGTACCACGCGCTGAAGTCGGTGATCAAGCAGCGCGGACTGTCGACCGGCGTCGGCGATGAAGGCGGCTTCGCTCCCGACCTCGAGCACAACCGGGCCGCGCTCGACCTCATCGTCGAGGCGATCGGCAAGGCGGGATTCACTCCCGGCCGCGATGTCGGGCTGGCCATAGACGCGGCGGCATCGGAGTTCTACGGCGATGGCGCGTACAACTTCGAGGGCAAGCCCCAGACATCGGCGCAGATGACGGCGATCTACGCCGACTGGCTTGACGCCTATCCCATCGTCTCGATCGAAGACCCGCTCGCCGAGGAAGACTGGTCAGGCTGGCAGGAGCTGACCGCGAGCGTGGGCGATCTCGTTCAGGTGGTGGGTGACGACATCTTCGTCACCAACCCGGAACGGCTTGGCCGCGGCATCGCGGAGCGCTCGGCGAACTCGCTGCTGGTCAAGCTGAACCAGATCGGCTCGGTGACCGAGACCCTGGACGCGGTGAGCCTGGCCCACCGCGCCGGGTTCAGCTGCGTGATCAGCCACCGCTCCGGCGAGACCGATGACACCACGATCTCGGATCTGGCCGTGGCCACCAACTGCGGTCAGCTCAAGACCGGGGCGCCTGCTCGGGGCGAGCGGGTCGCGAAATACAACCAGCTGCTCAGGATCGAGGAACTCCTCGGCGACGCGGCGACCTATGCGGGCGCGGGCGCCTACCCGCGGTTCGCGGCGCGGACTCTCAAGGGCTGATGTCCCCTTCCGCTGCTCCCAGGTCAACCCGGCTGACCGGCCGGGCGGCGGTGCTTGCGGTAGTGATCTGCGCGATCGTGCTGAGCCTGGCGTACCCCGTCCGCGAGTACGTGGCCCAGCGGCGCGTGATCGGTCAGCTGGTGGCTCAGCGGCAGACGATGCAGGAACAGGTGAAAAGGCTGGACGCGCAGCAGGCCAAGCTGGCCAGCCGGTCCTACATCGAGCAGCTGGCCCGGCAGGAACTTGATATGTGCTTCCCGGGCAAGCAGTGCTACATCGTGGAAGGCGGTCAGCCGGCCGGGACTCCCGCGGCCGGGACCGCCCGGACGGTTCCGGCGCCCTGGTACGCCAAGCTCTGGCAGTCCGTCGAGGAGGCAGACGCCAACCAGAAGAGTCCGGCGAAGTGATAGCGAAGCGGGATCAGGAGGTCATCGCCGCTCAGCTGGGGCGCTCACCGCGCGGGTTGCTGAGCGTCGCCCACCGCTGCCCGTGCGGGCTCCCTGATGTTGCGGAAACGGCGCCCAGGCTGCCCGACGGCAGCCCGTTTCCCACGCTTTACTACCTGACCTGCCCGCGAGCGAACGCGGCGGTGAGCAAGCTGGAAGCCTCGGGGCTGATGCGGGACATGACCGCGAGGCTAGCCGACGAGACGCTGCGGCGCCGTTATGACTCCGCGCACCGCGACTACCTGAGCCGCCGGGAGACGGCGGCGCGAGCAGCGCGCATCGAGCCGTTGCCGCCGGGCACGCAGTCGGCGGGCGGCATGCCCGAACGAGTCAAGTGCCTGCATGCGCTGGTCGCTCACGAGCTTGCCGCGGGCGGCGTGAACCCGTTCGGCCGTGAGGCGCTTGATGCCGTGGGCGACTGGTGGCGTCCGGGACCGTGCGTTCCGCGGGACACCGGATGACCGTCCGGGTCGCCGCCGTGGACTGCGGGACGAATTCGCTGCGGTTGCTGGTCGCGGACGTGGATCTCGACCGTGCCGAAATCAGGGACCTGGCTCGCCTGATGGAGATCGTCCGGCTCGGGCAGGGCGTGGACAAGACCGGACAGCTGGCGACCGACGCCCTGACGCGGACGATCGGGGTGCTGCGCGAGTACGCCGGCATCATCACCGGCTCGGCGGCTCAGGCGGTACGTATGGTGGCCACCAGCGCGACCAGGGATGCCGCCAACGCAGCCGACTTCGTGCATCAGGTCGGCGACGTGCTCGGGGTCATGCCGGAAGTCCTTACCGGCGCCGAAGAGGCGATGCTCTCGTTCACCGGGGCGACTGCGGAACTTGCCGCCGACCATGACAGGGGCCCGTTCCTCGTCGTTGACATCGGCGGCGGCTCGACCGAATTCGTGCTGGGTGAAGCCGTCCCGGCCGGGCCGGAGCCGGGACCGGATCGCGCCGGGACGGCGGCCAGTGAGCTCCGCGCGATCTCCGTCAACATCGGCTGCGTCCGGCTGACCGAGCGGCATCTGCACGGTGACCCGCCGACCAGCCCGCAGGTGGCGGCGGCCACCGCCGACATTGACGCCGCTCTGGACGCGGTCGCCGATGCCGTGCCGGTCAGCCGGGCCAGGACGCTGGTGGGGCTCGCCGGTTCGGTCACCACGGTGGCCGCCATCGCGATGGGCTTGGCTGCCTACGACGCGGCCCGGATCCACCATGCGCGGGTCGGCGCGGCTGATGTGCACGCGGTGACCGGCGCCCTGCTGGCCGCTGCCCGCAGCAGCCGCGCCAAGATCGGCGTGATGCATCCGGGACGTGTGGACGTGATCGGCGGCGGTGCGCTGATCCTCGACCGGCTCATGGATCGGTTCGGTTTCGCCGAGGTGCTGGTCAGCGAGCACGACATTCTCGACGGGATGGCGTGGTCGCTGGCTAGGGACTCGCGTGGGCCGGGGTGAGGGTGCCTGCCGGAGGCGATGCGGCGGGTCCCGGAGTGCCGCCGGGCGACTGGCCAGGCGATCCCGCCCGGCCAGATACGCCGGTCGCGGGTAGCGCGGAGGAGGTCAGGCACCTTGCCGACACCGCGCCGACGCTTGACGAACTCGTCGCGCGGCAGTCCGTGTGCCGGGCCTGCCCGCGTCTGGTCAGCTGGCGGGAGGAAGTGGCCACGGTTCGCCGCCGTGCGTTCCGTGATGAGCGTTACTGGGGCCGCCCGATCCCCGGCTGGGGATCGGCTGGACCGCGCGTGCTGATCGTCGGCCTCGCGCCCGCCGCGCACGGCGGGAACCGCACCGGCCGGATCTTCACCGGCGACCGCAGCGGTGACTTCCTCTTCGCGTCGCTGTACCGTTGCGGGCTCGCGGTCCAGCCGACCAGCGTGGCCGCGGGGGATGGCCAGCGGCTGCTGCACACCCGGATGGTAGCCGCGGTGCGCTGCGCCCCGCCGGCCAACAAGCCTGAACCGCAGGAGCGGGATGCCTGCGCGCCGTGGCTGCGGGCTGAGCTGCGCATGGTGGCCGCGGACCTGCGAGTGATCGTGTGCCTCGGCGGATTCGCCTGGCAGGCGATGTGGCCGGTGCTGGGGCAGGCCGGATACGCCGCGCCGCGGCCACGGCCGCCGTTCGGCCATGGCGCCGAGGTCCGGTTGACGGGCCCCGGTAAGCAGGACGAGCTCCTGCTCATCGGGTGCTATCACCCAAGTCAGCAGAACACATTCACCGGCCGGGTCACCCCGGCCATGCTGGATGCCATTTTCACCCGGGCCTGTTCGTGGGCCGCCGGGGAGAATTGAGGACGAACTACTCAGCGTTAATGTTGATCATGTAATTGTTACGCTCTGCACTTTACGCTGCGGAAACGGGGCCTTCGTTAAGCAAAATTATTTCAAGAGGTCTTTGTTACTCATCGGTTTGGCAATTGCGCGCCAGTATTATGGTTCTCGCCCCCGTAGCCCAAGGGAAGAGGCCGGCCCCCTAAAAGGGTCCCCAGTGTCGGTTCGATTCCGACCGGGGGTACTCATGGAGATGGAACAGTGTCCGAATTGTCAATATGGTCCCATTGGAAACAGTGATCACAAAGGCCATCCGCACCCGTATCCCCGAAATACTGTTATATCCAGCTTCCGCACGCTTATGCCTTAAATCCGGACAATTCCCCAGCCGCGGTAGGCCAAGCCGGTCCGGCAGCGCCGGTGCGGCGGGCGCTCGGCCCGGGCATCGCGTCGGCCGGAGAGGCTGTCTGGCCGTAGTCCCATGCCCGCCCCGCCCATGCATTCCAGCCCCATAAGCCACAGGCCGGATGGGGGTGAATGCGGCACGCTACCGGCTCTATCCGGCAGAATGCCGCATCCACCCTAAAGGCCGCCCTGGCGGGATGGGCGGCCGCCCGAAGAGTGCGCGAAAGGGACAAGGCGCAAGCCGGGCGGGAAGCCGGCTAAGCGGCCGCGCCGGACAATGCCATTATGGCCGGAACGCTTTCGGTGCGGCGATCCGGCATTTTCCGTGAAATGACCAAGTCTGGCGATGCACGGCCAAGCCGTGCAGACTGGCCATTATGAATGGTCCGGGCGGTCCGGCCGTCAGGACTGGTGGTCAAACTCCGTTGAGACGCAGGCGCCGTCGCATCTCGTACTCGTGCACGATCGCGTTCGCGTAGCCGTGCGAGATGCCGGCGTCGTCCGCCAGCCAGTGGGCGCGCTCGTCGCAGCGCAGGAACGCGGGGCCTGATTCAAGCCGGTGGAACCACTCAGCGAGGTCGCGTCCGGTGACGACCGGGATACGCGCTATGAGACTTGTGTGCAGATTCGGTGAGTGGGTCAACGACAACGGGCACCTCCATGGAAGCTCTCTTGTGCTGAGAGTGCCTCATCGATGGCCGCCTGGCAACCCCTGGTGCCAGGAAACTTGACCGGCCGGGTCATCAGCTCAGCCGTTCGAAGATCATCGCCATGCCCTGGCCGCCGCCCACGCACATGGTCTCGAGCCCCAGGGTCGCGTCGTGGAACTGCAGGCTGTTCAGCAGGGTCGTGGTGATGCGCGCCCCGGTCATGCCGAACGGGTGCCCGACCGCGATGGCTCCGCCGTTCACGTTGAGCTTCGCGATATCCACGCCGAGATCGCGGTAGGACGGGATGACCTGCGCCGCGAACGCCTCGTTGATCTCCACCAGGTCGATATCGTCGATCGCCATCCCGGCCCGGGTGAGCGCCTGGCGGGACGCCGCCACCGGTCCCAGGCCCATGATCTCGGGCGATAGCGCGGTCACGCCGGAGGAGACGATGCGCGCCAGCGGCGTGAGGCCGAGCTCGGCGGCCTTGACGTCGCTCATCACCACGACCGCGGCGGCGCCGTCGTTGAGCGGGCAGCAGTTCCCGGCGGTCACGGTGCCATCGGGGCGGAAGACCGGTTTCAGCGTGGCGACCTTCTCGATCGTGGTGCCCGGCCTGGGCCCGTCGTCGGCCGTGACCACGGTGCCGTCGGGCAGCGTAACGGGCGTGATCTCCCGCGACCAGAACCCATTGGCGATGGCCTTCTCCGCTAGGTTCTGCGAGCGTACGCCGAACTCGTCCTGCTCCTCGCGGGTGATACCGCGCAGCCCGGCGACGTTTTCCGCGGTCTGGCCCATGGCTACGTAGATGTCGGGCAGCAGCCCGTCTTCGCGCGGGTCGTGCCACGGATCGGCGTGGCCGGCCTGACCCCGGCCGGTACGGCCCTGGGCGTCGGCGAAGAGCGGATTCTGGGTGCCGGGAAGGGAGTCGCTGCTGCCCTTGGCCATCCTGCTCACGCACTCGACCCCGGCCGAGATGAACACGTCGCCCTCGCCGGCCTTGATCGCGTGGAAGGCCATCCGGGTGGTCTGCAGCGACGAGGAGCAGTACCGGTTGACGGTCGTACCGGGCAGGTGGTCGTGCCCGGACAGCACCGCGACCACGCGGGCCAGGTTGAACCCCTGCTCACCGCCGGGCAGGCCGCAGCCGAGCAT
>JBEKKH010000282.1:0-9154 GCA_050010815.1 Streptosporangiaceae bacterium
GGCACCTGCCGGAGGTCAAAGCCCCGACCGTCATGTAAACATTCCCGGCCGGGCGGGCGCGGTTACGCCGCGTCGCCGGGCCCACGACGCGCGGAAGATGTCTCAGGACCCCAAAACTGGAAGCGCGGCATCCGGCGGGGACAGTGTCCGCCGGATGCCGCGTCCGATGTGGTTACGGGATGATCTCCAGATAACTGGTGACCACGTTGGACGAGGCCACGGCCCCGGACGGCGGAAGCGCGGTGCCGTAAGGGGAGACGAAGGCCACCAGATGGCTGCCCGCATAGCTGGGCGTGAACGCCACCGAGCAGGTACTGCCGGCGCCGCACGCCGTCAGCCGGGTACCGTTCTCATTATAGATCTCGATGTAATACGGGGTCGGCCCGACATTGCCGTTGACGGTGGCGGTCACGGTCTCGCTGCCGTAGGTGTAGACAGGAGCGCTGAGCGAGACCTGCCAGCCGAGGTTTGACCAGGTGATAAAGCTCACCGGCGACGTCTCCTGGAGGCCGGGCGGTGGGTAGGCGGTGCTGAGGTCCGACAGGTAGGCGACGTATTCATGCGTGGTCGCCGCGGCCTCGCTCACCGAGACGCTGCATGTGGTGCCGGACCCGCAGTCCATGACCCTGGTGCCAGTGGTCATGTCGAAGATCTCGGTCCAGAACGGCGACGGGCCGATGTCCTGGCTGGTGGTGGCGGTCAATGTGGAGACGCCACCGACCGGGACGGTGGGCTGGCTGGCCGCCAGCGTCACGTTTGCGCCGTGCCAGAGCACACCGACGGCACCGTAACTTGCCTGCACACCGGCGGGCGGGTAACCGGTCGAGGCGTACGACACGACGGCCACGTAGTAGTGCGTCGTCGGAAGCGGCTGGGTGACCGA
The DNA here is from genome assembly GCA_050010815.1 of Streptosporangiaceae bacterium. Taxonomy (GTDB): domain Bacteria; phylum Actinomycetota; class Actinomycetes; order Streptosporangiales; family Streptosporangiaceae; genus Palsa-504. The sequence goes on from JBEKKH010000282.1 coordinate 884, forward strand.
GCTTGAGCAGGTCGTGCCCGTCGCGCAGGTCACCACGTAAGCGCCCGCCGTCTCATCGTAGATGCGCAGGTAGTACGGGGTCGGGCCGACGTTCATGTTGGTCGTGGCGGTCAAGGTCGAGTACTGGGTCGGCCATAGGTCGTTCGAGCTGGCCGTCAGCGACACCGTCCAGGCGGTCAGCGGCCGGTCCGTACGGTGCCCGCCCGGTTTGGCCGGGATCGCGGCACCGGTTCCGGCGCCGGGCGAGGACGGCGGCCGGACCGGCACTGGCTTGCCGGTCTGCGTGACGGCAGCTACGTGGGTCGCCGCAATGGTGGTGGTGGCGGCCAGCCCGGTGGCGGCCACCGGGCTGGCCGCCGCGGCGGCGGCCGAGGCCACCAGGAAGCCGGGCAGGGCCAGCGCGGCCAGGGCGAGCGTGGCCCGCCGGACGACATCTGTGAATTGCATTCTTCCCCCCAGAAAGTGACACCAGGTCCTTGCCGCGCTTCGCGGCAGTTTCGAACTCTCCGTGATCAAGGCGTCACTAGTAGGAGGCAGCGTTGGGTGCTGCGATACACCTGGGCCTGAAGTTTCTGAAGATCACCGGCGCGGTCGGGAAAATTCCGCGGCGCACTGCGGCCGGGTAAGGGCCGGAGGCGGCCCACGCCCGGACGCCGGACGCCGGACGCCGGACGCCGGACGCCGGACGCCGAAGTGGATCTCACCAGTCTCACTAGAACCATCCATCACAATGCGCTCATTATTTTGATACAACTGAGATTTTTCGTGGAGGATTCGGGTTTAAGGGAGAACTTTGTGGTCTATAGTGCACAAAATCCTCCCCTAAGCCCGAATCCTCCAAGATCTTTTCGGGCAACTCGCACCACGACGCGTTTGCGCACCACGGGACGCACCTGTTTAGCAGGGCAGGCACCGGGCGCCCGGGCGCGGACGGGAAGCCGCGGGTGAGGCCGCGGTAGTTGTGGCTGGGCGCCGCGCGTGGGCTTATCTAGTGTCCTGCGCCAGGCAACGTTCGCCCTGTTCTCCAACGCAGTTCGGAGCCGCGCGTCGCGCGGCACTCCACTCCCTTCCTCTACTATTCAGGTTGTTTAGGATCCCTTGGGGAAGGACGCCTTGGGCGCGGCAACGACGATCGTGAACGCGAAGGTATTCGACGGGACGAAGTCGCAGGACTGGACTTCGGTCCGGTTCGCTGACGGCCTGATCACCAAGTGCTCGGTCGCCTCGGCCGCCCAAGAAGGCGACGAAGTGATCGACGCGGGCGGCGGGACGGTGCTTCCCGGTCTGATCGACGCGCATGTGCACCTCGTTCCCGGCGCTCTTGCGCAATCGTTGACCTTCGGCGTTACCACCGTTCTCGACATGTTCAGCCAACCTGACCTGGTGGCCAGCGCTAAGGAGCAGGCCGGCTCCCGTCCGGACGTGGCCGACGTGCGTTCCTCGGGTGTCGGTGCCACCGCGCCCGGCGGGCACCCGTCGATGATGTACGCCCCGTTCCCGACGTTGACCGCCGCTGACCAGGCCGGGCAGTTCGTGGCGGAACGGATCGCGGCGGGCTCGGACTATCTGAAGATCATCTCCGGCACCGGGGGTCTATGGCCCTCGCTGGACCCCGGAACCATCCAGGCACTGGTCATTGCCGCGCACGCCCGCGGCCTGGTCGTCGTCGCTCACGTGAGCTCGACGGCCGGTGCCGGGGAGGTCGTGTCCGCCGGTGTCGATGTGGTGGCCCACGTCCCTGCGGACGCCGAGCTGGACAAGGCCCTGGCCGGACGCATGGCCGAAGCCGGAATCGTGGTCGGTCCGACGCTGGCCACCATCGAGAACACCCTCGGCGAACCGGGTGGCGCGGCAGTGGCAGGGGACCCGCGGCTCGCTGAAGCGCTCGGCGACGCCTGGGCACGCCGGCTGACTTCGGGTGCCCCGGGATGGCGTGGCCGGGAAATGCCGCCCTACTCCCGGGCCGAGGACAACGTGCGGCGACTGGCCGATGCGGGGGTCACTCTGCTGGCGGGCACGGATGCTCCGAACCCGGGGACCGTGTTCGGAGCAAGCCTGCACCGGGAGCTGGAACTCCTTGTCCGGTGCGGCATCAGCCCGGCGCAGGCCCTGGCCGCTGCCACGGCTGAACCGGCACGAGTGTTCGGCCTCGCCGACCGAGGACGTGTCGCCGCCGGGCAGCGCGCGGACCTGGTCCTCGTGTCCGGTAACCCGTTGACGGACATCACCGCGACGCGCGCCATCGAGCGGATATGGCGCGGGGGCATAGCCTGCGACCGGCACGCCTTCGTCGCGAGCGCTGCCGAAGCTGAGCAGCTTGACGCTTTCGACGCTCAGCTCGCCAGGGTCGTGGCAGCCGTGCGCGAACGCTGGTTCAGCTGATCCCAGGAAGGCCCCCTTGAACGCGGGTCCCGTAGTTGTGCGCCGCGATCGTCGATCGGCTCACCGTCGGCGGCGACATCATCGAGACGTGTCCACCGCAACGGGCGCGACGCCAGAATTCGGGCTCTGGCTCAAGTGCCGGCAGCCACATTGGCGGGTCTCCCACGCGCTCCCCGAGAGGGCGAACGTTGGATGACACGGCACTAGTAGTAGTGAGGAGGAGGAGGAGGTAACGATGAAGTACGTCATGGTGATCTATCACGGCGACGCGCAGGAGCGGCAGGCCGCGTTGTCCGAGGCGGAGCAGAAGCAGGTCTACGCCGACTACCAAGGGATCAATCAGACGCCGGGTGTCACTCCGGTGCCGCCGATGGGCCTGCCCGACAACGCGACCACGGTCCGCGTCGAGGACGGTAAGACCCTGACGACGGACGGCCCGTTCGTCGGCATGAAGGAGGCCGTGGGCGGCTTGTTCATCCTGGAGGCCGACGACCTCGATGCGGCGATCGAGGTGGCCGCCCGCGTCCCGGCGGCACGCTATGGCGGCGCCGTCGAGATCCGGCCCTCGGAGGCAGGTCGTCAGGGCTTTTCACGATCTCGAGTTTTAGCTTCGGCTTGAGCTTGTTCTTGGCCAGGTCACCAGCTTCCCGGCATAGCCTTAAGACGTCCAGGGCTTCTGCGGCTGGGGCTTCTGCGGCTGGGGTGGCGAAGGCGGCGGATTCGATGCCGACGGCGCGAAGGCGGGCGACATTCTGCACGTCGAGGGCGGCGTAGGCGCGGATCTCATCGCGACAGAGCTCGCGTTTCCCGTCGACGGCGCGGTGGCCGCGGGCGAGCGCCGCCGGGTCGACGGGGACGCGGTAGACGAACGTGGCGTTGCCCTCGAGGACCGGGCACCACTGCCCCTGCTGAACCCGGAGCGACACCGTGGCCGTGCCGCCGGCGTTGCGGATGACGACACGGCGCTCGGGGTCGACCAGGCCCGGGAGTGAGTAGACCGCCCGGGAGGCGGCCATGCCGGAGCCGCACGAGGCGGTCAGCCCGGCACCGCGCTCGAACGTGCGGACGAAGACCTCAGTGGGGCCGAGCGGGAGCAGGACCGACAGGTTAGCGCCGACCGGGAACACATCCCGGCGAGCGGCGATCCGCTCCCCCATCGCGATCAGCTCAGACTCGGCGTAGGAGTCGATGAGGGCGACCAGGTGGGGGTTCGGGATGGTCACGGCGGTGAACCTTAGTGCCGGGTCGAGTTCGGGCAAGCGCGCCTGGATCAGCGGGCTCCGACCGGCCACCACGGGCACCTGCGGGCTGAAGTCGACCGCCGGGTGCTCGAGGCTCACCTGGTGCACGCCTTCGGCCGTCGTTTGGCCGCGGCGCACGGTGTACTCACGCTGGCCGCTGCGGACCGTGGCCACGTCGGTCCCGCGCAGGTCGAGGAGAACCCGGCCCAGGCAGCGCATGCCGTTCCCGCAGAACTCGGCGGCCGAGCCGTCCGGATTGAAGAACCAGGCCTGCGGTACCCGCGGTCCGGCGTCGTAAAAGTAGATGCCGTCCCCGCCCAGCGGGCCGTTCCGGTCACACATGCGCCGGACGAAGGCGTGCAGGTCCGACTCGGAGACGAAGTCGCGCGGCCGCATGGCCGCCACGAAGATGTCGTTCTTCGAGCCGTGCGCGCTGAGGATCTCGACCATCGCGGCCAGCCTATCCGGACCGCGCAGGCTAAATCAGGCGCTGAAGGCGTCCTGCCACGGTACTTCGGCGGCGCCAGGCAGCGCGCTCCCGCCCGTGCCGAAGGCTGGGTAGGTGGAGAACCGCATGCCCTCTGTATAGTTCCGCAGCGCCACCCGGGACCGGTCGAGCATGTTCGTGGGAAGGTCGCCGACGGCGAACCAGCGCACGTCGGGCGACGTGTACTCGCCCTCCCAGCCCGACACGGTCAGGAAGAAGGCAATCCGCCCGCTGCCGGAAACATCTTGCATGACGTGCGCCAGCGATACGTTCCCGGCGCTGATCATCACCCCGGCCTCGGCCGCCGCGACGCGGACCGCCGTCTCGACGATCGTCTCCCGATCAGCCAGCTGACCGGTCGGCGGTTCGTACGCCCCGTCGCCGTAACCGGTGTTGGCCCGCTCCCGCAACAAAATACCTCCGTTCCGCACCAGCAAAAGGATGACGTCAACGACGACCCTGCGACGTTGAGATGCGTCGACAGCGATCGCGGAGTTGCCCGATCTGCCCATAGTGACCGCCTCGCCGCGCGCCCCTGCCCGCCCCAGTCCTGAGCCCCTGCCCGCGCATATTGACTGTCTACGCACTGCCCAGGAAAGTGCACGCTACCCCTGGCTGATTGTGGATCGCCATGTGCACAAGGCCCGCGAACCTGTGGACAATCGGGGAGGAACGACGGGCGGGCTGTGGACACAATCGCGCGACAGCCTTGGCCGGCAGGCAACCAAGGCTGTGGAGAACCGGACCCCCATGTGGACGAGCCGAGGCCGAGATTAGTTGAAAAACCCACCGGCAGTCGGACCGCTTGCTCGTCGCAGCCGCGGAACTAGGCCCGGCGAACCGGGGCACTAGGAATCACGTGCCCTGGCGTCACCCGGGCCTCAGGCTTCGCCGGAGTGGCGGCGGCGGAGGGACCAGAGCTGGGCGCCGCGCTCGACTTCGAGGGCCGCGCCCCACGGCAGCCGCGGCGGGCCGAGCTCGGTCCGCAGGCTGGCCGTGGCCTTCCTGGCCAGCTCCGGGTCATGCGCGGGCCGAAGGGCGAGTTCGGCGGCCCGCGCCTGCACCTGGTCTGACGGCAGAGCCTGCCAGGCCAGGCCGAGCTGCACCGCTCGCAGCCCCGATATCTCCTCGCCGAACAAGCCGGCCGCGGCGGCGGTCTCGCCGCCTGCGCGCGCGGCGAGCAGCCCGAAATGGCCTCCGCCCGGGTGCAGTCCGATCCGGAGGAAGCCGCTGATCAACCGGGCGTCTTCGGCGACGATCCGCAGGTCAGTGGCGAGCATCAGGTTGATCCCGGCCCCGACCGCAGCGCCGCGGACGGCGGCGATGGTCGGCACCTCCAGCTGGCCCACTCGAGTGAAGGCCCGGTAGATGCCGCTGAGCGAGGCATACCGCTGCATCTCTGCCGGGTCGCGACCCAGTTCCTCCAGAGCGCCTCGCTCGGCCCCAGAGCAGAACGTACCGCCGGCGCCGCTGATCACGGCGGCCCCGACGGACCGATCGCGGTCCACCGCCTCGCACGCCTGGACGAGCTGGTCCGCCAGCTCGTTGTTCAGGGCGTTCCTGGTCGCGGGCGCGTTCAGCGTAATGAACGCGACGCCCTCGCTAATCTCGAAGTCGATCATGGTCAGTAGTATCACCTCCTGTGTCCGCGGCCTGGAGCAGGCGGGCCGCCAGGGCCTGACAGCGCTGCCGGAGCTCGGGCGGCTCCAGCGGGGTGAACGGCACATCAAGCAGGACCAGGTGCATGGCGATCGCGTCAAGCGAATCTGAACCCGAGGTAAGCACGCAGCGCCGGTCGCCGGTGGCTTCCACCACCGCGACAGTGGACGGCACCATCCTGGCGATGACATCGGCGGGCGCGTCGAAGGCGACGCGCGCCCGCCAGCGATAGGGCCGGCACGAGATCCCTTCGCTCACGAACAGGGCGGCATCCGGCGGGTCCACCGGAGATGACCTGACTCCGGTGGGCTGCGGATCGCGCAGCCGGTCCAGCCGGAAGGTCCGCCACTGGCTCTTGTCCAGGTCGTGCGCGACCAGGTACCAGCGTCGACCGGTCGAGACCAGGCGGTAGGGCTCGACGTGACGGCGGCTTTCTACGCCCGACCCGCTGGCGTAACCGAACCGCAGCCGCTCACCGTGGGAGCAAGCCAGCGCGAGCGATGCCAGCAGGCTCGAGGCGATGACCGATCCGGCCGTCTTGAGCGGCACCGTCATCGTGGTGAGCGCGTCCACCCGGCGGCGCAGCCGGGACGGCATGACCTGATCCAGGGCGGCCGCGGCCCGGGTCGCCGCCTTCTCTATATCGCACAGCTCCGGGTCGGCGGCCGCCGCCCGCAGGCCGAGCGCTACCGCGACGGCCGCGTCGTCGTCAAGCAGCAGCGGCGGCAGGCCGGCACCCGGACCAAGCGCGTAACCGCCCTGCGGCCCGGGGACGGCGCGCACCGGGTAGCCGAGCTCCCTGAGCCTGCCGATGTCCCGGCGGACGGTCCGCGTAGTGACGCCGAGCCGGACCGCCAGTTCGTCGCCGCGCGAGCTCGGCCTGGCGGTGAGCAGGGGCAGCAGCCGGAGCAGCCGCCCGGCGGTATCGGTCACGTCCCCATCATGCCGGGCCCTCAGCTCCGCGTGCACCGAGTTAGCGGGTGTGTTGGCCGAGACGATGTTCGCGTGGCGGGCAGATCAGGACCGGAGCTGTCCGCATTGTTCTCTAAGGTGGGCGGCATGGCTGACGTAGACGTGAACTCCCTGCTCACTGAGCAGCTGGACTCGCACTGGCGTGAGTACCTGCGACCGCGGCTGGACGGGCTGACCGACGCGGAGTACCGCTGGGAGCCGGTGGCCGGTGCCTGGAACGTGCGGCCGCGCGGCACCGGGACCGCACCGATCCAGGCGGGCGCGGGCGAGTTTGTCATGGACTTCGCCCGGCCCGAACCGGATCCGCCGCCGGTGACGACGATCGCCTGGCGGCTCGGGCACATCAGCGTGGGCGTGCTCGGCATGCGGGTGGCGTCGCACTTCGGCGGGCCGCCGGTGGACTACCAAACCAACCACTACCCGGGCGACGCGGCCACCGCGCTGCGCCAACTCGACACCGCCTACGCGGCCTGGATCGAAGGCGTGCGCAGCCTGGGCCAGGACGGGCTGGCCCAGGCCTGCGGGCCGGCCGAGGGCCCATGGGCGCAGGCATCCATGGCCGAACTGGTCCTGCACATCAACCGGGAGATGCTGCACCACGGGGCCGAGATCGCGCTGCTGCGGGACCTGTACCTGTGGCAATACGATGGCGCCGCGGCGCGGTCATGACCCTTCCAGAGGGCGGAGCCTGACTATGTACACCAAGATTCAGGTGGTCTTCGATGCCGCCGAGCCGGAGAAGCTGGCCGAATTCTGGGGATTGGCGCTGGGTTACGTGTCCGAGCCGCCGCCGGAGGGTTTTGCCAGCTGGGAAGAGTTCGCCCGCAGCGCCGGGATACCGGAATCGGATTTCGGTGACCGAGCCTCCCGGGTTGACCCGGCGGGCGAGGGACCCCGGCTGTACTTCCAGCGGGTACCCGAGGGCAAGACCGCCAAGAACCGGGTCCACCTCGACGTCCGGGCCGCCGGGCCCGAGGTCCGCGGCGAGCACCGCAAACGGCTGGTCAGCGAGCACGTGGAGCGGCTGGTCCGGGCCGGCGCCAGCATCGCGTGGCAGACCGACGACGTCAGCGGCAGCGCCATCGTCATGCGCGACCCGGAAGGCAACGAGTTCTGCGTCGTCTGAGCGGCCGTACGCTGGTTGACGCTGAAGCGGGCGGTGGTGCTGGAGGGGTGGTGGTGCGGCCGCCGCCCCGTAGGTCGGATCGCGGATGATGCTGAACGTTACTTGTATTCCGCAACGCGGGTAACACAGCGCACGTCTGCCTTACCGCGGCGTGGGGCGCGGCTGGGTGTCCCGGGGCGCGCAGAGAAAAGGTTTGTCGTAAACGCGAGGGGCGGTCCGGGGCGAGGGGCAGATTTACGCCGGGGGCGGGAAACGGCGCGACGGCGCGGGGGGCGGCCATGATAGCGGCGCGGAGGCGGGCATGATAGTGACGCGGGGGGCGGGGCATGATAGCGGCGGGATGGGGACTTGACCAGGTACGACGCCTTATTTGAAACCCGTATTCTGGTCTTTATCCTAACTTT
>JBEKKH010000283.1:0-9152 GCA_050010815.1 Streptosporangiaceae bacterium
GCTCGACGTTGTCCAGGACGAGCAGCAGCCGCCGGCCCTGGAGCCGGTCGATCAGCAGATCGAGCACCGGGCGGGTGCCCTCCGGCCGGATGCCGAGAACGGCTGTGACGGCTTCGGGCCATCCCGCAGCGTCGAGCACGGCGGCCAGGTCGATGAACGACACCTCGTCCAGGCCGGCCGGCCTGGCCGTGCTCATCTTCCGGGCCACCTCGATAGCCAGCCGGGTCTTGCCGATGCCACCCGGCCCGATCAGCGTGACCAGATGCACGTCCGGGTCACGCAGCAGGGCGGCGACTGCGGCGATCTCATCCTCTCGGCCGATGATCGGGGTCAGCGGCACCGGCAGCGGCGCCGGTGGCCGGCCCAGCACTACGGCCGGGACCGACCGTGCGAACCGCTCGGTGAGCAGGACAGCCATATCATCGGCGAGCAGTTCCGCCAGCTCGTCGGCGGTGCCGAAGCGCTTGTAGGACGCCCGGTCGTCGGCCTCGACCCGCGCCAGCATCTGCGTCAGCCGGGGCTGGCGCTCCGCGGCGGCCTTCATGTAGATGAGCTTGGGCTTGTCCCCCGACAGGAGGTACTCATCCTCCAGACCGGAGACCTCCTCGCCGGGGGCCACCCAGCCGTACTGCTGCCAGTAGATCCCGACGAAAACCTCGCTCTGCGCCAGATAGGCCCGGTACAGCTCACGCGGGGCGTGCGGCCGGGCCCCGAGCTCGAACATGATCGGAGTGAGATGCAGCCGCGTGATCGCGGTCCGGGCGGCGTCCCGCTCCGCCGCGAGTTCGTTAAGCGTCGATGACACAAAGACCCGGACCCGCTGATCCGGTGTGCGGATCCGCGGGCTCCCCTCAGCGCCGCCGTCCAACCCCGACGTCATCACACAGGCCCGCCACCTCTCGCCACCAGCCAGATGCCTGATTGCACCGCACGCTCGTCATCGACAGTAGGCGGGAGGTGATAGTTCCGCGGACTTGCGAGGCCGGGACCGTGGGCGCTGGTGGCGATGGGATCGTCGCTCCGGAGCACGGTGGCGAAACGCAAAGGTACTGCCCCGATCGACAAGACTTCACCGAAGGATCGGACACATGCACATGCTAATGTATGCGTATGTTGACGCACCGGCTGCAGATACTCATCGACGATGAGCGCTACGAGCGGGTTCGCTCTCTTGCGCGGCAGCGCGGTACATCTGTCGCCGCCGTCATCCGGGAGGCGCTCGACCGTGGCCTGCCCGCGACGCAACAGAGGCGAGCTGCCGCTGCCCGGCGCATCCTCGATGCGGCACCGGTGGAGGTTGGCAATCTGCTCGCCGAACTGGATGAACTCCGCGGACGTCACGCGTGATCGTCCTCGACACGACGGTCCTGGTTTATGCGGTCGGCGCCGATCACTCGCTGCGCGAGCCATGCCAGCAGCTAATCCGCGCAATAGCAGGGGGAACGATCCTGGCGACCACCACTATCGAAGTCGTCCAGGAATTCACTCACGTCCGCGCTCGCCGCCGTGACCGCAAAGACGCTGCGGGACTTGCCCGTGACTACATCGAGTTGCTGTCGCCGCTTCTTATCGTCGAAGAGACGGACCTGCGCGAAGGGCTGCGCCTGTTCGAGGAAGGAATGGGCTTCGGCTCCTTCGATGCGGTCCTGGCCGCAGCGGCCCACGCAGCGGGGGCTGAGGCGCTCGTGTCGGCGGACACCGGGTTCTCCGGCATCGCGGCCATCCATCATGTCGTCCCTGACGCCGATGGCGTCCGCGGGCTGCTGGCCGCCGCGGAAGAATGAACCGGGGTAGCGGCGTCGCCCTCACCCAACCCCTGACTCCCACCACCCCCAGACCCGTCCGGTTATCACCGGTCAGGATCCGCTGCCGCGCGCCTAGCTGAGGTCGATTTCCGGTCAGGAATCGTCGTCTGGGGAGGCCTGCGTCAAGGCGTCGCGAAGCGCTGCTCGCGACGTGATGCCCAGCTTGGGAAAGGCGCGGTAGAGATGCGTCCCGACCGTTCGATGGGACAAGAAAAGGCGCTCGCCGATCTGCTCCGCCGCCGCCGAGGCGATGCACTAGAAGGCTCTGGCCGCCACTCGGTCCGGCCTCGTTCACTGCAGCCGCTGCGGAGGGCGCCCGGATGCGGATCCCCGATGCCCTCGCCTACGGGCTGACCGCAGAGCTGCCGGACTATCGGCTGGTCCACCAGGCCGCGCCGCAGTAACGGCGGGGAACTGGTGGCTGGGAAGGAAAGTGAAGGCCATGCCGGCGCAGGAAGCGCGCGAACCAGTCGGAGTCCTCGAGGATCTGGCCATAGATCCAGGGGTAGCGCGTGAGCTCCCTCACCTCGGCGACCGCCGAGGCGGGGCCGATGATCTCGCTCAGGCTCTGGAACTCCAGCGCGCACACGCTTAGGTGCAGCCAGGTGGACGGGGCATCCTCGCCTCCCGCCGGGGGCGGCGGAGGATCCGGCCAGCGCCTGCTGGCCTCGGCTGTGGCCTCGTCGAGGCCGGGCCCTTCCAGCCAGTGCAGCTGCTCATGCAGGAACGTGGCTAGCGCGCGGGCAGGACGCCCCGCCAGCACGCCAGGACTCAGGGTCAGCGGATGACTGAAGCCACCGCGGATGCTCCCGTCGACCATGACCAAGTCGGTGAACATCCAGCGCCGCAGGTCGTGCTCGGCCAGGATGCGGCGCAGACAGGTCACGCCGGCCAGCTCCTCGGCTGTGCCCGAGGCGGCCCGGACATCCACACCGGACGCGGGCGATGCCGGGGTCAACCAGCTGGGAGGGTCCTCACCAAGGCCGAGGGGCGGAAGCCCTGGGCGCAGTCCGCGCGCCAGGCAGCCCTGGCAGCGGGGAAGGTGCGGCAGGTAGCTGGCATCCCACGGCTGGCCGGTAGGTGCCAGGTGTTCGGGGTGGCGGCCGCATAGCGCGCCGCCGGCACAGTGCCAGGCATGCAGGACGACCCGGCCCGTGGCGAATTCGATCTCGCGGCCCCGGAATTGCTCGATCCTGGTCCGCCGGTCGATGACCTCCTCAGCCACGCAAAGGTTGCCACTCACCTGACCTCCTGGGTCCGGGATTACCTCTTGCCGCCAGTATGCGATCGCACGCACGGCACCACCAGCCCTGGCCAGAGCCGCCGAGTTCCTGACCGGGCTCGCCCGGTCGCTGCGATCAAATGAGGGATCGCGGCGACCGGGCCAGCCCACGGGACGTCAGGTCCAGGTGTCACGCATCGCGTTTTCTCCCTCGGTCTCGATGCTTCCCCAGCGCTCCGGATCACCGAGTTCGGCACTTTATGTAACCATATAACGACAGATAGTTATGAACGGTTCAACACGCGCGTGGCCTCGTCAAGCCGGATCCCGCCAGCAACCGGGACTGCTAGTCGCGGCTGCTAGTCGCGGCTGCTAGTCGCGGCTGCTAGTCGCGGCTGGGCTGAAGCCGCATCAGGGCCAGGTACAGCGTGCGCGGTGGGCGGCGCGGGCAGCGGCTCGGCGGCCGCAGTCGTGAACGCTTGAAGCAGGTAGGCCACCAGCCGCCGCCAGGCCTCGGGTGCCGCCTCCCGGGTGCCGGCCACGACGCCGGCGTTGGCCATCAGGAGGAGGACGAGGTCTTGGTGAACGAAGTCCTGGCGTAGCTGCCCGGTGGCCTTGGCGCGCCCAATCAGCTCGGCGAATCCAGCGGCCGCACGGTCACGCTCGGCCTCGAAGCCCTTCGCGGCCGGAAAGGTAACGGTCAGCACGTCGGTGAAACCGCGGTCCTGTGCCTGCATGGCGCACACCCGCTCGACGTACGCGCAGAAACCGTGCCAGGGGTCGGGGTCGGCCAGTGCGTCGGTGATGGCGTCGGCGTAGGCGCTCATCTTGTCCGCGAAGGTCGCCGTGATCAGGTCATCGCGGGTGGGAAAGCGCCGGAACAAGGTGGCGACACCAACGCCGGCCTGGCGGGCGACCTCGTTCATTGATGCGTCGAGGCCCTGCTCGGCGAAGACGGCCCGCGCCGCCGCGATGATCCGGCCGCGGTTCCGCTCAGCGTCCGCACGCAGCGCGCGCTCGCACGGCTGGCTCGGTCGCGACATCTCCGGCACGGGGCCGAGTCTACCCGGAACCGGAACAGGTACTCCAGTTACTCGGTTATCATTGCGATAATCGGAATGGCCACTCCACTTAGTGCCGTCACAGGGGTGGACACCACCGTCCCGGCCGTCTTCTCCCTGACAGGAGCCATGGAACTTGGTGTTATTTCCCTCAGCGACATCCAGACCGATCCCGCCACCGGCCGGGCGTTTCTGCCCGTCCTGGATCCGGTACGGGTCTACCAGGACTTCGCCACCGTCGACCTGGTCAGTGGTGGCCGCGCCGAGATCGCCGTCGGCCGTAGCGCGTTTACCGAACCCTTCGGCATCTTCGGTGCTGACCTCCGCGACTACGACGCTTTGTTCACCGAGAAGCTGGACCTGCTGCTCCAACTGCGCGAGCACGACCACGTCACCTGGTCCGGTAAGTTCCGGCCACCACTGCACGACGCCCCGGTCACCCCGCGGGCCCGCCAAAAGCCCCTGCCGGTCTGGCTCGGAGTCGGCGGTTCACCCCAAAGTGCCGAACGCGCTGGCCACCTTGGCCTGCCCAGCTCCGCGTCGGGATCTCCACCCACTTCTACGCGGGCGCTACCCCGGAGGCTGCGCGGGAGGTTTTCCCCTACTACCACGAATACCTCCGTCCCAAGACCCCCGGCGGCCGCGGGTTCCTCGTCAGCCAGGCTCAGTTCGACGCCGGCGCCCAACGCGGAAACGCGATCATGATCGGTTCTAGCGCCCAGTTGATCGAGAAGATCCTCGACGCTCACCAGGCTCTCGGACTGGACAGGTTTTTCGGCCAGATCGACTGGGGCGGCCTGCCCAAGACCCTGGTGGAAGACTCCATCAACCGCTACGCCACCGAGATCGCACCCGTGATCCGCGCCGCCGCACCGGCCATCAGCAACTGACGCCCCGGTCAGGGCGCCGAATGGCTGCGTGGTGGATCCGGGCTACGCGGCGGATCCGGTGCATCCCCGGTCCCCGTTGTCCTTCCACCACCGCACCAGAAGCCCAGCGGCATACGCGCCGCCGACGGCTGCGGGCGGATGCGTGTCGTGGCGGTGAGGGGAGCCGCCCACCCGACCGAACTCATTTCATCCCGCCGGCGGCCAGGCAGTTCCGTCGACACTATGATCGCCGCATGCCTGCGTTCCCCCAGCGTGCGGATCGTCTCGGCGACCATCTCATCGTCTGCGGTGACGGGCCGTTGGCCTATCGCATCACCGAAGAGCTGACGTCCAGGTACGACGAGCAGGTCACCGTCATCCTGCCGTCCGCGCAGCGGAACCACGGACCGCAGATCAGCGCGCTGCCCGGAGTCCGGGTCCTCGAGCATCCCGAGCTCAGCATCCAGGCCTTCACCCACGCTGACGTCCAGGGGGCACGCGCGCTGGCCGTCTTGCGGCAGGACGACGTGGGCAACCTGCACGCCGGGCTGCGGGCGCAGGAACTCAATCCCGGACTCCGCCTGGTGCTAGCCATCTTCAACCGGCGCCTCGGCGACCACATCCGCCTGCTCTTCCCCGACTGCACGGTGCTGTCAGGTACGGCGATGTCGGCACCGTCGTTCGTCGCCGCCGCGCTGGGCGAGCCGGCCCCCAGCCACGTCCGCGTCCAGCGGCGCACCCTCTACGTGGCCAGGCAGGCCGACGTCCCGTCCGATCATGTCGTCTGCGGCCTGGCCACGCTGACCGGCGACCCGGCGGCGCCCCGGCTCCTGCCACCCGGCGCAGGGGACGCCGACCTGGTCCTCGCCGTGGCGGACGGGACGCCGCGCAATCCGCTGACCCGCCGCCGTGATCCGGCGCGAATCCTGGGCGGACTGCTGCGCCGGCTCGTGTGGCACAAGTTCGGCCTGGTCTTCACGGCCTTGCTCGCAGTGATCGTCATCGGCTTCGGTCTCCTCGCCTCGGCCCGCTATCCGATCAGCGACGCGGTGTACCTCACGCTCATGGACCTGACCGGATCGGCGCTCACGAACCCCGCCCTGTCCGGAGCCGAGAAAATCTCGCAGGTACTGCTGACCGTGGACGGCATGGCTTTCATCCCGGTCGTCACCGCCATCGTGGTCGGTGCGCGGCTGACCGGTTCCGTGCGCCGCCCGCCGCGGCCGGCCGGCGATCACATCATCGTCGTCGGGCTCGGCAACGTCGGCACCAGCGTCACGGGCCAGCTGCACGACCTGGGATTCGACGTGGTGTGCGTGGACAACAACCCGAACGCGCAGGGAATCGGGATGGCCCGTCAGCTGGGTCTGCCCGTGGTGATCGGTGACGCGTTCCGCGAGGAAACGCTGCAGCAGGCCGGCCTCGATACCTGCCTGGCGCTGGTCTCGGTGGCCAGTCAGGACATCGTGAACCTGGAGACCGCGCTGAACGCGAGGGCGCTCAGGGACGACCTGCGCATCGTGCTGCGGCTCGCCGACGACGACCTCGCCGAACGCCTGCAGAAGACGATCGGGAACACGATCTCGCGCAGCGTGCCGTACCTGGCCGCGCCGGCCTTCGCCGCCGCGATGCTCGAGCATCAGGTGCTGCGGACCATCGCCGTGGGCCGTCACGTCCTGCTGATCGCCGACGTCCGGGTCGAGGACCAGGCCGGGCTGGCCGGGAGCCTGCTCGCCGACAACGAGCAGGATGGGCAGGCCCGGGTGCTGGCGCTACAGGTCGGCGGTTCCCCCGGGTTCGACTGGTCGCCACGCCGCGACTACCGGCTCGGTCCCGGTGACCGGCTGATCGTCCTGGCCACCAGGCAAGGCCTCGGCCCGTTCCTGAGCGTGCGCTGAGGAACGGCCCGAGCCGCCCGCAGCCGCCGCGACGCGGACTCAGGCGAGCGCGCAGGAGGCTGGCCCGGGGGAACCATGGTTCGTTCGGAAAAAAATGTAGGTGCTGATCGAGCGCTGGGCTGGCCGACCTCTGGCATCATCGTTTCGTGAGTAGTACAGACCTCGATCGCCTCGCGCGAACCGCCTACGAAGCCCACCGAGTCGCCAATCCCGCGTCGCTTCCGCGCTGGGAGGACGCTACCGACCAGGAACAGATGGCCTGGAAGGCCGCCGTGACCGCCGTGACCGGCCCAGGGGATGCCACCCTGACCGACGGGCGGCCCAAGGCCTCGCTCGTCGTCCAGGCCGGAGACCAGACCCACGTCTACAACACCGACTTCACCGCGGGGCGGCTGGGAAACCTGCCCGTCAAGGACGACCGGGCCTCCGGTCACCACGCCTTGTTCCAGTTCGCCCACGGCCTGTGGTACGTCAAGGACCTCAGCTCGACCAACGGCACCTGGCTCAACGGGCGCCGCATCTACGAGGCCCAGCTGCTGAAGAAGGGGGACAAGGTGCGGGTGGGACGCACCGAGATTGTGGTGCTGTCGACCTAGGCCGAGGAGCGGGCACGCCTCACGGGGCTCTCTCGCCACTTCGATTCCCTCAGACCGCAACTGTGAGCTACCGCACTCCGGGCCGGAGGAAGTCGATGTGCCGTTGCGCCCCCTCTTGAGGACCCGACGGCACATCGACTCCCTAATCGGGCCGGATCCGTGGCGGCGGTGGTCGAATTACCGCCAGGCGGATAGGTCACTGGTCAGGCGCTGGTGTGCAGCTGGCCGTTGACGCCGCACGGGAAGAAACCGCCCGAATCGCGCCGCGGCCGATTCCCGCAGCTTATTCACCGGTCGCGGGTCAACGCCCATCGTGGCCTCGCCCCCGGTCATCGCCGGCGCGCAGGCCGGCGCCGTCGAGAATGGCCGGGATCTCGTTCCACGGGACCATCAGGTGCACCCCGGCCACACCGGGGAGCTGACCGAGCTGCGCGATGGTCTCGGCCGCGAGCCGGGCGCCCTCGGCCGCTACCCGGTCCGCCGGGACGGCCCGCAGCCTGCGGTAGACGTCATCGGGTACCTCCACGCCCAGCTTGTCCCGGAGGAAGTCCAGCGCCCGCAGCGACCGGACCGCGCCGACGCCAGCCAAGATGGCGCACCGCTCGTGCAGGCCCAGGTCGCGGACTTCGGTCATCCACCGGCCGAACGCGGGGACGTCGAAGACGAACTGGGTCTGGACGAACTGCGCGCCCGCCGCGACCTTGCGGCCAAGGCGGCCGGCCATGGACTCCCCCGGCGACGCAAAGGGGTTCTCGACCGCGCCGAGAAAACAGTCGGGCGGGGGATCAACCGGGCGCCCCGACAGCAGGGTGTGCTCGTCGCGCATGGTGCGCAGCGCCCGCAGCAGCTGGACGCTGTCCAGGTCGAAGACCGGCTTGGCCTCCGGATGATCGCCGGACTTAGGATGATCACCGGTCATGACCAAGATGTTGCGGATGCCGAGCGCGGAGGCCCCCAGCAGATCGGACTGCAGCGCGATGCGGTTGCGGTCCCGGCAGGTCATCTGCATCACGGGCTCCAGCCCGGCGGCCAGCGCGGCCACGCTGCCGGCCCAGCTGGCCAGCCGTACGTTCGAACCCTGATTGTCGGTGACGTTGACCGCGTCCACCCAGTCCCGCAGCAGCTCGGCCGACCGGGTGATCGACCCGGTACCGGCCCCGCGCGGCGGGCTGATCTCCGCGGTGACCACGAAACGACGCGCGGCCAGCCGCTGACGCAGGCTCACTCCCATGCTGGCCATCCTGGGCGTTCACGTGCTCCGAAGGCAACGACTGCCGACATACGTCTGCCACGACTGGGGCCGTATCGAGGCACTCGCGAATACCTACGTCACAAGCGGCCGGCCGTGCAGGGCCGCTCGCGCGCATCCGGTGCGGTCCCTGTCGACGCCGGACAGCCTCTCGACCAGGTGGTGGACGCGATCCTCTCCGTCAGTAATTCCTGACCCGACGCGGCGGCAGGCGGGTAACCGGTGGCGGGCCGTCGGACACTAATGAGTGTGAGCCGAATCGCTGCCTCGCCGTCTGCTGGAGGACCGCCGTGACGACTGTCCGTATCGTTTTTGCGCTGCAAAGCCTCCGGGCCGCACGGGCCCCGGACGGGAGTGACGTGCCCGACTGGCGGCTGCACCAGCGTCTCATCGTGCTGGCCGACGACGTGCCGACCAAAGATGGGGGCCACCGGGGGGTGCCGCTGTGGCTG
>JBEKKH010000284.1:0-9150 GCA_050010815.1 Streptosporangiaceae bacterium
CGGCGTGGCCAGCGCCGTTCCGTCCGCACCGGCCAGAACAGCCCAGGCCAGCGGTACGCACCCGGCGAAGACCGGCGCGTCGACCTCGTCGACCGGATCGACCGATGCCCGGCCGCCACTGGTGACGCTGGCCGCCGATCTGGCCGCCGCGCCGCGGCCGACCGGCGACGCCACGCTGGTGGAACGCGAGACGGGCGCACCGGGCCACGCGAGCATCAACGTCTGGGACCTGTACGCCGACGACGGCCGGTACTTCTTCTCGCAGACCGAGGCCGGCCTGCCGGCACAGGTCAAGGAGAACAACAACCAGGGCGACGGCCAGTTCAGGCGGGAGGTCGCCGCCGCGATCTACGCGGTGACCGGTGACCTGGACACCGCCGCGCTGAAGATGGCCTGGGCCCCCGACGCGACCCCGGTCCCCGCCTGGCTCTCGGCGCAGGTCAAGAACATGTCGGCCGGCGGGCTACAGATCGACAACTACGTCTGGGAGGACTGCGGGGACGCGCTCGTTGCGGGTTCCGGCAACCCCCAGGTGCGGGCCGGCGTGTTGCGCCTGGTGTCCGCGCTGCCCGGCATCACCGTCACCCATGGCACCGTTGACGGCCAGCCCACGCTCACCCTCACCGCCGGCGCGGCGGAGCTGGGGCGTGTGGGGATCGACACGGCCAACCCCAAGGCTGAGACTGGGCCTGCCTACCAGGAGGCGATCACCATCAACGCCGACACCGGCATCCCGCTGCAGATCGCCAGCGGGCCGGCCGGCCAGGTCACCGGCACCGTCACCTACGTGGTGACCAGGGTCAACCTGGCCGACATCGCCTCCGGCAAGTTCTGACCCGCCGTATCGGCCAGCAATCCCCGGCCAGGCCGCACCCTGGCCGGGGATCAACGCCGCTGGTTTCTGCGCCCCAGCTCTATCAGGCCGGTAATGCGCCGGACATCGGAAACCTTCCTTGTGTTATTAATATTGCTTCCATCAAATTTAGCTAAAAGGCTTACTGTCGATTCGCTTCTGCCTGCCCCTCTGGGCGACCACCCCTGCGTCCGACGCGGGAACGGCAGGATCATGCCCGCACCAACCCGGGCAACCGTGCATCCCGGGTCGCCCCGGCCGGGCCAGCAGCGACGCACCTGAGTCCAACGTAGACGTCGGCACGAGTCGGCCAGTGCCCAGCTGCCGCGGTGTACCGCAGACCGAGCGCGATCTCAGCGAGCTTGTTTTCAGCCGGTGTCTCATCCGCTGCCGGGGCAGCAGCGACTGGCGCGTCTTGATCGTGTCACACAACCCGTCATGGTCGTGGCAGCCGCACCTCTCCGCCATCAGCCACCTGACCTGCGCCAACAACCCTGCGGTCACGAACTATCGCTTTCGTAACTGTAGTACCAGGGGACCCAGGAAATCATTTCTCCCGTCACTTCAGGACGATGCCGACATTTGAGACTTAACGGCCAAAGAGTCCCCGCCTGCATGTGTACGTAAAGCGGCTCACCGAGGGTATTTCTGAGACCTAAATGCTAGTGCGGCATCTCCATGGCTGTTCGTCGTCGTCGCCATGGTAGTGACGGTCAGCCGCAAGGACTAATACGCGAGGTACCACGCGTCGTGACAATTGCGCATACTGTTGACATCTGCCATGATTGTGTCCGTTCACGCATCCGCTGAACTGGTCAAAGGGCGCCTCTCAGAGTCATGGTCGAGGGCGCGAGAACCACGATCGACCGGGGGTCTCTACGGCATGAGCACGATGGCAAGCGGCACTCCGAAACAGTCCTCTTCCTCGACGGGCAGCGGCGGTGGCCGCCGTCCCCGGCTACCCGGCAGCGGTACGGATACAGGTGACCAGAAAGTACTAAACCTCACTGTGGTCTGGTTTCTGGGGATTGCGCTACTAGGCTTGGCTGGTGCCATTATCGGGTACTCGCTAGTTAAGACCGGAACCCTGCCCGATGGGCTCACCAGCCTGGCATCTCTGATCGCAGGGGGTCTCCTGGGCGTTCTCAATCCCCTCAGCGCCCGGCCAAGAGCTGATAACAACGGTAACGGCACTACCGCGCAGGATACGCATAACCCCGCACCGGTAGACCAGGAACAGGCATCGACTGAAGGGGATGTCGCGGCCACCCAGTCCGCTGGGGCTGAAAAGCAGCCGGGGACGACATGACATCTGCATCTTGAAATTATGATAAGAGAACTTTAGGGCTGAATCTTGCTGGTGTCGCCTGGCCGCGCAATAATGGCCGCGACCAGGTACAGCGTTAGCAGTGTTCTGCGGCAGGATCACGCATGAACGGAGCGGGCTGACGACCATAACCTGCATAACATTTGCGTCATCCACGGTCATCGGGGCGGTGCGGACAGCCACCTTCGCCCATGCCGCTGTCATCGCGGCTCCTAGGACATTCTTGTATACATTTCCCTGCACAGCTACAGCAGGAAAGAGAACCGGGATCACCGTCGCGCGCATGATGTAGAAGCCGGGTCAAAGCTCTCTGCCACGCAATCGCCCGGATGCTGGGGGTCTCGAAGAAAACGGGATCCTCGCCGGGCATCAGGGCCTGCCTGGGTGATGCCTCATGCGATCGGTCGTGGCTGGTGCGCTAAGTGTGCCGTGGGCCGGTGGGGAGGCCGGCGAGATCGGCCATCAGGCCCATCTGGTGGTCGAAGTATTCCCGGCGTGCCTCGATGGTGCCCTCGAGACGGCCGAAGACCTCGAAGCTGACCAGGCCGAAGAGGTGGGTCCAGCCGGCGAAGACCCGTTCGAGTAGTTCCTCGCTGATCCCGCCACCCTGCGCGTCGATGAGCCGGCGCAGGTCGGCGCGGACCGGCTCGGGGAGCGGCGTCGGTGGCAGCGCCTCGGCCGGCGTGGCCGCAGCCGCGATCTCCGCCAGCATGAAGATCACAGCTGCTGCGGGTGCCACAGTGTCCTGCGGAGCTGAGTAGCCGGGAATCGGGTTGCCGTATAGCAGGCCGTATTCGGCGGGATGGGCGAGCGCCCAGCCTCGCACCCCGTGTCCGACCGCAAGCCAGCGTTCCCGCAGGTCGTTCCGGGGGGCTTGGCTTTCGGCCAGCCGGGCCGCCGCGGCCATCGTCTCGTACCCGTCACGGATCAGGGCGGTCAGCAGGTCGTCCCGGCTGGGGAAATACCGGTAGAGGGCAGAAGGAGCCATGCCCAGGTCCCTGGCCACGCCACGCAGCGACAGGTTCGCCCCGTCGGCCGCCAGCCGCCGGTGGGCTACCGCCTTGATCTCCTCGGTGAGCTCGGCACGGATCCGGGCGCGCAGTGACGGTGCTGACATACCAAACCCACCCTTTCCACGCTAAGAGAACGCCCACCACACCGAGAGAACAGCGTTCTTGACTAGGAACACTACTCCAAGTACGGTGTTCCTATTAGTAAACACTGTTCTCCAGGAGATGATCATGTCACTGCACGTCGTGGTCGGAGCCGGACCCGTCGGGTCCGCCATAGCCTGTCTGCTGGCCGACAGGGGTGACCAGGTCCGGCTGGTCACTCGCACCGGCAGCGGCCCTGAGCACCCTGGCATCGACCGCCTGCGCGTCGATGCCACCGATGCCGAGGCCCTCGCCCGGCAGGCCAGCGGGGCCTCGGTCCTCTACCACTGCGCGCAGCCTGCGTACCACCGCTGGGCGAGCGAGTTCCCGCCGCTGAGCGCCGCCATCTCGCGAGCCGCGGAGATGACCGGTGCGGCCCTGGTCAGCGCCGGCAACCTCTACGGCTACGGCCCGGTCGCCGGCCCTATCACCGAGAATTGCCCGGTCCGGCCGAGCTCAGCCAAGGGCCGGGTCCGCGCAGCACTGTGGGCCGCCCAACTCGCCGCGCATACGGCAGGCCGGGTCCGCACGGCCGAGGTCCGTGGTTCCGACTATCTCGGATCCGGCGCGCAGACCATCTTTACGATCATGGTCTTGCCGGCCGTGCTCAAGGGGCGCCGCGCCCTGGCCCCGGCCGACCTGGACGCACCGCACAGCTGGACCTACACCGGCGACATGGCCCGAACGATGATCGCCGTAGGAGCCGACGAGTCCGCCTGGGGCCGAGTCTGGCACGCCCCTACTCCGCCTCCGGTCCCGGTCCGTACCCTGACCGCCCGCGCCGCGAAGCTAGCCGACGCGGCCCCGGCGCGGATCGGCCGCCTGCCGGCGCCACTGCTCCGCCTAGCCGGTCTTTTTAGCCCAGGTGCCCGTGAGATCTCCGAGATCCGCTACCAGTTCGACCGCCCCTTCGTGCTCGACTCCACCGCCGCCCAGAGGGCCTTCAACCTCGCCCCCGCTTCGACAGACCAAGCCCTCGGCGAAACGATCCGTGCCATGAAGGCAACCCTTCTGCACGATGTGGGGGCGCGACAAAATGTAGGCTTATGTGCCGGTGGGGCTGGTTTCTGCCAGTGCCCTGGAAGGCTGGCCGCCTGCGAGCACAGCACCAGCGGCGAGATCACCACCTGGACGTGGGGGCACGGCACGGGCCGGCGTGCCTCAACAGGAGAGTGCCATGACCCAACCTCAGAACGACATCACGATCCGTTCCATAACCGGCGCCGAGGAACTCGGCCTCTTCTGTGCGCTTGACTACAGCTTTAACGACGAACTGGCAGACGACCTGGCCGCTGGCCGAAGGCGACCAGCGTGGATGTGGGTCGCGCTGCGCGGGGAACATCTCGTCGCCCGGGCCGGCTGGTGGGGCTCAGCCGACGACACGACCCCGTCTTTGCTCGACATCCTGGACCTCGCTGACGATCCCGACCGCATCGATGCTGGTGTGCGCCTGCTGACGGCCGCGCTGAGGGAGATAATCCCGGCGGGCGCCCGGCCGCCGGAGTACAGCCGCTTCATCCCGCCAGACTGGCGAGAGCACGCCGGCTCACGGTCTGTCGTGGAGGACCGGATGGCGGTAGCGGGCCAGATCGGGGCGCGGCTCCTTACTGAACGGTTCCGCTTTGAGTGGAGACCGGGGACACCGATCGCCGCGCCGGCCGGCCGCATCGAATTCCATCCCGTCGGCGACGATGGCGAGCTGCTTGACCTGATGACGCAGACGATGCACGGCACGCTGGACGCGCATAGCCAGCAGGACCTCGCCCTGATGTCAGCACGGCAAGGCGCCGTACGGCATTTCGAGGAAGAACTCGCCTGCTACCGCAGTCCGCGGCAATGGTGGCAGATCGCGACACTGCCCGGCGGTGAGCCCGCTGGCTTCGTCATCCCCGCCCGCAACAACTACCACGCCATCATCGCCTACCTCGGCGTCCTGCCCGCCCAGCGGGGAAATGGATACGTCAACGAGATCCTCGCCGAAGGCACCCGGATCCTCGCCGCGCAGCACGTGCCGCGCATCCGCGCCTCGACCGACCTGGGCAACGTCCCCATGGCCAAAGCCTTCACCCGGGCCGGCTGGGTTAACTTCCAGCGCTCCATCAGCATGACCTGGCCGTGAAGGGACACAGGCGGCCCTGAGGCGCCGCTAGCGGTCAGCGGGGATGCGGCCGTCGAGGAGTTAACGCCCGAGTGCGGATAAGTCGGGCGGCACCGGGTAGCTGACGGCCGTGGCTAGAGCGAGAACCGTAGCCGGGTACGCCATTCCCGGAATCGTTGTGTTCTTCATCTGGTTGGTGGTGTGCATCCTCGCCATCATCCTGCTGGCGTACATCGTGCACTGGGCCGGCGGCGCAGTCCTGAATCTGCGGCTCGGACATTTCGTCCTGGACGTCGGCTTCACCTGATCGGCAGCAACGGCAGCCCCACGCCCATGTGCCTGTGCCGGAGCGGTGCAGGCCCTGGGCGCTGGCGGGCTGCGCGACCAGCGCCGGATGCGGGGTCCGAGGTTGACCAGCCAGGACGTGGGTTTACCAGGGTAACTGGGTGATCTGCCGGGTGGCCAGCGTGTGGCCCGCCGACCTGAGCCGGGCGGCGAGCGCGGCGCCCATCGCGGTGGCGGGTGTCAGGACGCCGGCGCGATCGGGCAGCTGGTTCCTGTCCAGCGCCAGGCACAATGCGGTTTCGCCGAGCATCACGGAGGTGGCGGCATATCCCGGGTCGCCCTGGGCCTCGATCGTGGCCAGGTACCGCGCCCCTGCCGAGGTCCGGGTATGTATCTGGATGCGGAAATAGCCCGTGCGGCGGGTCTTCTCGCCGGGGCCCTGGCCCGGTGCGGGCAGCAGCTGGCTGAGCATCGCCCGGGATGGGCCGAACGCCAGCCCGGCCCCGGCGGCCTTCATCCCGGCGCTGACCGTGGCGGCCAGCAGGGGCGCGGCGGGGCCGGCGCCGAACCCGGTGACCTCGCGGTAGCGGAACCGGCGGCCATAGGCCCAGCCCTGCAGCGCGTTGCTGCGGCGCACCACGCGGGTGTTAATTCCGGCCATGGCGAACGGACCGGTCCACATCCGCAGACTGCCGTCGTACCGGGCCCATCCAGGGTCACGCTCATCGCCCAGGTCGGGTTCGGCCGCGCGATCAGGGCTCAGCGCATAGGGATCACTGACCACCCGCCGGCGTTGCGTACTGGCCCGCACCTCCTCCTGCTGGTCCATCATCGACGCCAGCGTTCCCCCGCTGACACCGCCCCGCAGCGCCGTCACCACCAGTGTCGTGTCCTGAAGGTCGCCGGCGTCGTCGGCGTGCGCAATCTGATGCAGCCCCAGCACCCCCAGATCGGACGGAATCGAGTCGAACCCGCAGCAGTGCACAATCCGCGCGCCCGCCGCTGCGGCGGCGTCGTGGCAGCGGTCGATGCTGTCCCGGATGAACAGCACCTCGCCGGTCAAGTCCGCGTAATCGGTGCCGGCCTCGGCGCAGGCCTGGACCAGCGCGAGCCCGGACGCGCGGTACGGGCCTACCGTGCTTACCACGACCCTGGCCGTCCGGGCCAGCGCCGCTACTGACACCGGATCAGCCGAATCGGCGACCAGCAGCGGCCACGCGGACGCGGCAGCCCCGAGCCCCGCCCGAACATCGGCCATCCGCCGCCCGGACCGTCCCGCAAGGCCGATACGCACCCCGCCAGGCGCATGGCCGGCCAGGTAACCGGCCACCAGCCGCCCAGCGAAACCAGTAGCGCCGAACACCACCACATCTAGCTCACGGTCCCCGCTCACCAGCTCATCGTAACTTTCGGCGCGACGCTTCCGGTTGAGCCAAACGAAGCAGCGGACCAAAGCCCTCCAGGTCGGCGCGGAGCTGGCCGTCCGGGAAACGCGCCAGACTGTCCTTGTAGATCAGGACGTGACCCCTTGCTGGAACCGGTCAGCGGTCACCCGGACCGCGCAGCCAGCGGGTGAACCAGGCGCGGGTGCGCTCCAGAACGTCGACCATGACCACCGCCACCCGATGCGGGAAGACGTCGAAGAAACCCTCCGTTACCTGCTGCGCCCCATGCCGCGGAGTCTGGTGCCGGCGCTCAGCAGCGTTTGCGCGACCGAAGGTCCCTCTGGGTCCAGCGGGCGGGCCGGCCATGTGCGCGGGCGGGTTCCATGGGCACACAGTAGCGAGCCGGGCGGCGTTCGGGACGGTATGACGCCCCGATCAGCACCTCCGCTAAACCCGGCAGGTGCCAGCTTTGCAGGCCCACGCCGACGCGGATCACGGTACGTGATCGGTCACCGAAAGACGAGCACGCGTACCCGATATGGCCGGCTCCGGTGACGTGACCAGATGCGGTCGTGGGCAGCTATAACGGGCTATATTCGGGCTGGCACGGGTATTCACAGGACGGAGGAGGCAGGTTGATCAACGAACGGCCGCTGCTTACTATCCGGCGTGACTTTCCCCGGCCGGATTCGCGATCCGTCAGCAGATTCTCGGGGGCGGCCACGGTCCACCTGACCGATGCCATGGACGGGCGCGGGGCCCTCGACTACCAGATCAAGGCGATCAACCCGGAATCATCAGCATTCGCCGGAGTGGCCCTCACCTGCTATGCCGGCCCGGACGATTCGCTCGCCATCCTGGCCGCACTGGAGATCGCTCGGCCAGGAGACGTCATAGTGGCGGCGACCGAGGCATTCAAGGGATCGGCAGTCGTGGGCGACCTGTTCGCCGCCATGGCTGCGAGCGCAGCCGTGACCGCCATCGTCACCGACGGCCTGGCCCGCGACAGTGACGGCATCACAGCCACCGGCCTCCCCGTCTTCGCCGGCGGGATCTCACCGAACTCCGCAGCTCAGTCCGGGCCCGGCACCGTCGGCCTGCCGGTGGTGATCAGCGGTGTCCGCATCGCCCCCGGCGACGTGGTGGTTGGTGACCGCGACGGCGTAGTCGTGGTAGCACAGGACCGCCTTGACGATGTGCATGAGCAACTGCTGGCCGTGCGTGCTGCCGAATCGTCGTACCCCAGGGACCCCGGCGGCCAGGTACACGTCCCGGAGCACGTCCGCGACCTGCTCGCATCTGAGCAGGTTCGCTACCTCAGCTAAAAAGGCGCATCGGCGGGTTCCGCAGCGCGGTGTCCTTGGCGCCCCGGACGGCAGCCGTTTCTGTCAGCGCTGCAGCGTCGTCCGGTACTGGGTGATGGCCGACTGCAGTTGGTGTACGGCTTGCGCGCGTGCCCCGGTGAGCGGAGCGTCCCCTGTCACCCGGGCCGGGCGGATCGCGACCGGGCGGGGGAGACGCTCGCACGCAGCGCGGACTTCGTCGAGGACGAGCGGGTTCATGCCCCACGTGCCGCCGATGATGACGACGGCCGGATCGGTCAGCGCGACGGCCGCCGATATGACGCCGCCCACCGCGGTGCCGAGAACCAGGCGCGTTGTCCGCGCCGCGCGCGCTGATCCGGTCACGGAGGCGGCCAGCTTCGCCACGTCAATCGCGGTTGAGTCCGGATAGCGCAGGCCGAGTTCGCCGAACACGTCGATGAATGCCATCGCCCGGCGGCCGGGACCGGCCGTGACCAGATGCGCGATCTCGCCGGCGATGCCGTCGTGGCCGCGACGGACCTCGCCGTCGCTGACGACAGCGGAGCCCAGGCCCTCTCCCAGATACAGGTAGACGAAGTCGTCCATCAATTCGGGTCCGCCGGCTGACCGCTCCGCGCGAGCGGC
Organism: Streptosporangiaceae bacterium; assembly: GCA_050010815.1. Classification (GTDB taxonomy): domain Bacteria; phylum Actinomycetota; class Actinomycetes; order Streptosporangiales; family Streptosporangiaceae; genus Palsa-504. Next base: position 9,052 of record JBEKKH010000284.1, read on the forward strand.
CCAGTTCACGTCGTTGTCGACCATGACTGGCCCGGAGACCAGCCCGTCGAGGGCATCGGCGGGTGACAGCTCACCGACCAGGAAGGGAGCGTCGGGCAG
>JBEKKH010000285.1:0-17107 GCA_050010815.1 Streptosporangiaceae bacterium
TCGGTTTTCTGGCCACCAGTCGCTCGACGATGCCGAACCTGAAGCGCTCAACCTGTTCGACGCGGAATCCCAGGTCACGTACGTGTGTGAGCGGCCGGCGGCGGAAATGCTCGCCGGCCAGCGGGATGGTGACGCGCTCGTAAAGCCACTGCAGGACGCGCAGCACCGCCAGGCGCGCCGCGACGTGGTCCACCAGCACCAGGCGGCCGCCGGGCCGCAGCACACGCGCCATTTCGCTGATCGCGCGCCGGTCGTCCGGGATAGCGCACAGCCCGAGTGTGCACAGCACGGTGTCGAATGACCCGTCCGGGAAGTCCAGCGCCTGCGCGTCGCCCGTGCGCAGACCGGCCTGCCGCCCGAGACCCGCCGCGCGGTCCCCCGCGATGCCGAGCATCCGTACCGACATGTCGACACCGGTGAGGCGGATACCGTCCGGGTAGAACGGCAGGTTGCGCCCGGTCCCGATGGCGACCTCGAGTACCTCGCCTGCGGCACGGCCGCAGGCCCACGACCTGCTTGCGCCGAACAGGTGCCGGTCCCAGAAGTCCATATCCTGGTCGTACCGGTCCGCGTGCTTGTCCCAGTACCTGACGAGCTTGCGATTCGCGACATCACCCACCGTCATAACTCCGATAACTACCACGCCGCCGACCCCCCAAGACGGAACGGGCCAGCCGGGCCAGCCGCCCCGCCCTCGCCGCCAGACAACCCGGGCTCTCGCGCAGCAATTCGAATTATCGTGGATACTTGCCTGCCCTATGAGGGTAGTAACGATCCACGATCGCGGGAGAGCCGGGGCAGGGGGCCGGGCGGACGAGACAGCCGGGGCGGGGAGGTTGCCGGGACGGGCGGGTGGGGAGCGGTCTGGGTTTGGGCTCCGCTCGGCTTGAATGAAGACGGGGAACGGGCAATTTGATGGTGCGTGGCGCGCAATCAGGCAGACGCCTTCCCGGTCGGCCCATCTCTATACGGTTGACCGGAAAATAGCAATTAGCAATTTCTGCACGCAACCACTGCTTGCGGAAAGCTTAAAGAGGCAGAAGAGTATTGTGTGCCGCTGTCTAAAATCGGGACCCCGCGTGGCACTAGTACGAACGAACCTGGTAGTCCTAGGTTTGCCTGAGGAATAGATCCTGTTCGCAGGGGAGGAGATCGCATGGCAGAGGTCACCGTCACCGTCGACGGCGTGAAGTATGAGGATCACGTCGAGCCCCGGATGTTGCTGGTCCATTATCTGCGAGAAATAGTAGGAAAGACGGGGACGCCTATCGGATGCGACACGTCTAATTGCGGGGCGTGCACCGTGCTGTTGGACGGAGAGTCGGTAAAGAGCTGCGCGGTCCTGGCCGTGCAGGCCGATGGTTCGCAGATCACGACCATCGAAGGCATGGCCGATGGCAGCCTGCATCCCCTGCAGCGTGCTTTTCACGAGGAGCACGCCCTCCAGTGCGGATACTGCACGCCCGGGATGATCATGGCGGCGTCGGACCTGCTCAGGGAGAACCCTCACCCGAGCAACGAGGAGATCCGCGAGGGGCTCGAGGGCAACCTCTGCCGCTGCACCGGCTATGAGAACATCGTCCGCGCCGTCCGGCGCGCCGCCCAGGCGGGAGTGAACGCATGACGGCGCAGACCGAGGCACCCAAGGTCGCGGAGCTCGAGATCGGCCGGGCGCGGCTGCGCAAGGAAGACGAGCGGCTCATCACCGGCCAGACCAACTGGACCGACAACATCCGGCTACCAGGGATGCTGCACGTGGCCTTCCTGCGGAGCCCGTTCGCGCACGCCCGCATCACCTCGGTGGATGTCAGCGCCGCCCGCTCCGAGCCGGGGGTCATCGCCGCCTACAGCGGCGCGGACTTCGCCGCCGAGCAGGGCAGCCTGCCCTGTGCCTGGCCGGTGACGCCGGACATCGTGATCCCGGCTCACCCGCCGATGGCGACCGACGAAGTGCGTTACGTCGGCGAGGCCGTGGCCTGCGTCGTAGCCCGTGACCGCTACGCCGCGGCCGACGCCCTGGCCGCCATCGAGGTCGACTACGAGCCGCTTCCGCCGGTGCTCGACATCAGGACCGCTCTGCACGAGGACTCACCCAAGGTGCACGAGGCGGGCAACAAGAGCTTCGAGTGGGTCTTCGCCAACGGCGACATGGAAGCGGCGTTCGGCGACGCGCCTATCGTGCTCGAGCGCTACTACCGTCAGCAGCGGCTGATCCCGGCCGCGATGGAGCCGCGTTCGGTGGTCTGCTCCTGCGTCGGCGGTGAATTCACGCTCTGGTCGGCGACCCAGATCCCGCACGTCCTGCGCGTCATGCTGGCCCTGGTGACCGGCATTCCCGAGCAGAACCTCCGGGTGATCGCGCCCGACGTAGGCGGCGGTTTCGGATCCAAGCTGCAGGTCACGGCCGAAGAGGTGCTGGCCGTGCTGATCTCTCGCAAGCTGGGCAGGCCGGTCAAGTGGACCGAGTCTCGCAGCGAAGGCAACATGACCGTGCACCACGGCCGGGACCAGTGGCAGCACCTGCGGATCGCGGCGGACCGCGACGGCCGGATCCGCGGGCTGGAGGTCGACCTGCTCGCCGACATGGGTGCCTATCTCATGCTGGTCACGCCGGGCGTTCCGCTGCTCGGGGCCTTCATGTTTCCCGCCATCTACAAGATGGACGCTTACTCGTTCAAGTGCACCGGGGTCTTCACCACCAAGATGCCCACCGACGCCTACCGGGGCGCAGGCCGGCCTGAAGCCACCTTCGGCATCGAGCGGATCATGGACGAGCTGGCCGTCGAACTCGCCCTGGATCCGCTTGAGCTGCGGGAACGGAACTGGATCAAGCACGAGGAATTCCCCTACACGACCATCGCCGGGCTGACCTACGACTCAGGTAACTACGAGGCGGCCACGGCCAAGGCCAAGGAGCTGTTCGACTACGACGGGCTGCGCAAGGAGCAGGAGCTGCGGCGGGCCAGCGATGACCCGGTACAGCTTGGCATCGGCGTCTCGACCTTCACGGAGATGTGCGGGCTGGCCCCGTCCCGCGTGCTCGGCTCGCTGGCCTACGGCGCCGGCGGCTGGGAGCAGGCGTCCATCCGGATGCTGCCCACCGGCAAGGTCGAGGTCGTCACCGGGTCGAGCGCGCACGGGCAGGGACATGAGACGGCGTGGAGCCAGATCGTCGCCGACCAGCTCGGCGTGGCCTTCGAGGACATCCGGGTCCTGCACGGCGACACCCAGGTCTCGCCCAAGGGCATGGACACCTACGGGTCCCGGTCGCTGGCCGTCGGCGGCATGGCCTTGGTCACGGCCTGCGACAAGGTCATCGAGAAGGCCAAGGTGATCGCCGCGGGCATGCTCGAGGCGTCCGCCGACGACCTGGAGTGGTCACCCGGCCGCTTCGCGGTCCGCGGCGACCCGGACAAGGGCGTCACGATCGCCGAGATCGCGCTGGCCACCTTCGCCGCGCACAACCTGCCCGATGGCGTTGAGCCCACCATCGACGCCGATGCCACCTACGACCCGGACAACTTCTCCTTCCCGCATGGCACCCACCTGTGCGCGACGGAGGTGGACACCGAGACCGGCTTCGTCAAGATCCGCTCCTACGTCTGTGTCGACGACATCGGGACGGTGGTCAACCCCATCATCGTCGAGGGCCAGGTCCACGGCGGCCTGGCCCAGGGCATCGCGCAGGCGCTCTACGAGGAAGCGGTCTACGACGATGACGGCAACCTGGTCACCACCACGCTCGCGGACTACCTGGTGCCGTCGGCGTCCGACCTGCCGTCGTATGTGACCGGCCTGACCGAGAGCCGGGCCGATAACCGGCTCGGGGTCAAGGGCGTCGGCGAGGCGGGCACCATCGCCTCGACTCCCGCGGTCGTCAACGCGATCGTCGACGCGCTGCGCCCGTTCGGCATCGACGATGTCACCATGCCCTGCACTCCCGAACGGGTCTGGCGCGCGATCGCCGAGTCCCGGGGGAGCGACGAGACGGGCAGCGCGGCCGAGCAGCACGCGGCCCGGCAGAGCGACCAGACGCAGGGCAACAGCCCGCAGGGCATCGGCACACCTGACCAGACCGGAGGCGTCGCATGATCCCGGCCAAGTTCGATTACGTCCGTCCTGGCTCCCTGGACGAGGCGGTCCGGGCGCTGGCGGACGGCGGCGATGACGCGAAGGTCATCGCGGGCGGCCAGAGCCTGCTTCCGCTGCTGCGCCTGCGGCTGGCCTACCCGGAGCTCCTGGTCGACCTGGCCGGGCTGGCGGAGCTCCGGGGCGTATCCGACGCCGGGGACTCGCTCCTGATCGGCGCGAGGACCACGCACTACCAGCTCATCGGGGACCCGCTGATCGCCGAGCACTGCGGTCTGCTGGCGCAGGCCACCAGAACCGTGGCCGATCCCGCCATCCGGCACCGGGGCACCTTCGGCGGCGCGCTCGTGCACGCCGACCCGGCCGGAGACCTGCCGGCCGTGGCCCTGGCGCTCGATGTCACGCTGATCGCCCAGGGGCCCGGGGGCGAACGTGAGATCGCCGCCGCGGACTTCTTCGTCGACTACCTGACGACGAGCCTGGAGCCGGATGAGATCCTGACCGGGATCCGGGTGCCCAAGCTCGGCCCGGGCTGGGGTTACCGGTACGAGAAGTTCCACCGGACCGCGCAGTCCTGGGCCACTGTCGGCGTCGCCGCGCTGGTCCGGCGGTCCAACGGATCGGTCGCCGAGGCCAGGATCGGGCTTACCAACATGGGCCCCGTCCCGGTGCGGGCCGCGGCCGCGGAGAGCGCCGCGGCCGGTGCCGAGGCCAGCCGGGATGCGCTGCGGGCCGCGGCTGCCCTGGCGGCCGAGGACACCGAGCCACCGGCCGATCTGCACGGAGCACCTGACTACCGGCGGCACCTGGCCAGGGTACTGACCGGACGGGCACTGGCCGCGGCGGCGGGTGTCTGATTCTGCGGGAACAGGAGCCAGCGGGCCCGCCGTGGGCTGGTCCGCTGGCTGGGCCGCTGGCTGGGCCGACGGAACATCATGTGGCTGGAGGTTGTTCTTGGGGAATGATCGAAGACCGGTTTGCTGAGCTGATTGCCGGGCAGCGGCAGGGAGTACTGGTCACCCTCAGGAAAGACGGGTGGCCGCAGCTGTCCAACGTTAACTATGCCTGGGATGCGGGTGAGCAGACCATACGGGTCTCCACCACCGATGGCCGGGCCAAGACGAGCAATATGCGCCGTGACCCGCGGGTCAGCTTCCACGTCACCACCGGGGATTTCTGGTCCTACGTGGTGGTGGACGGGAGGGCTGAGCTATCGGCGGTAGCCCAGGACCCGCACGACGCCGCCGTCGAGGAACTGGTGGACCTATACCGCACGGTGCAGGGAGAACACCCGGACTGGGACGACTACCGCGCGGCCATGGTCCGGGACCGACGGCTCGTTGTCCGTCTCCGGGCTGACCGGGCCTACGGGATGATGCACCGCTGAGGCGGGTCCGGCCCGTGACAGAGAGGTTCTGCGTATGAGCGTCAGCCGGCTGTTGCCGTCCCCGAAGGCGGGCGCGATGCTGCCTGATTCCTACGGGCGGATCGCAACCGACTTGCGGGTGTCGCTGACCGACAAGTGCAACCTGCGGTGCACGTACTGCATGCCGCCAGAAGGCCTGGACTGGCTGCCCTCACCCGCCCTGCTCACCGACGACGAAGTCGTGCGGCTGGTCCGGGTCGCGGTCGAACGCCTCGGCGTCCGTGAGGTCAGGTTCACCGGCGGGGAGCCCCTGCTGCGGCGCGGGCTGGCCCGGATCGTGGCCCGGGCGGCGGAACTGGACCCGCGCCCGGAGATCTCCCTGACCACCAACGGGATCGGGCTCGCGCGCACCGCCGCGGCGCTGCGCGCGGCGGGACTTGACCGGGTCAACGTGTCGCTGGACACGCTACGGCCGGAGACGTTCCGCAAGCTCGCCCGGCGAGACCGGCTGCCTGACGTGCTCGACGGGCTGGCCGCCGCGGCTCAGGCCGGCCTGACCCCGGTCAAGATCAACGCCGTGCTGATGCGGGAGCTGAACGACGGCGAGGCCGCACCGCTGCTCAGGTTCTGCCTGGACCACGGCTATGAACTCCGCTTTATCGAGCAGATGCCGCTCGACGCGCAGCACGGCTGGAAGCGGGCCGAGATGGTGACCGCGGAGGAGATCCTGGCCGCCCTGGACCGCGAGTTCACCCTCACCCCCGACGACCCCAGCCAGCGCGGGTCCGCGCCCGCCGAGGCATTCCTGGTCGACGGGGGGCCGGCCAGGGTCGGGGTGATCGCGTCGGTCACCCGGCCGTTCTGCGGCACCTGCGACCGGGTCCGGCTGACCGCGGACGGCCAGGTGCGGAACTGCCTGTTCGCCCGGACCGAGAGCGACCTGCGCGGGCCGCTGCGTGCGGGGGCGACCGACGCCGAACTGGCCAGCCGGTGGCAGCGGGCCGTCGCCGTCAAGCTGCCCGGGCACGGCATCAACGACCCGTCGTTCCTGCAGCCCGACCGGCCGATGTCCGCCATCGGCGGCTGATCAGGCCCCGGGTGAGCAAGGGGACCGGGACATGCCATCCGGCGCTGACCGTGGTGACGGGACGACGAAGGCTGGGTCGTTCGGCATCATTATTCTGGCCGGCGGACGGGGGAGCAGGCTGGGCGGCCTGGATAAGCCCGGGTTGGTCGTCGGGCAGGAGACCTTGCTCGCCTCGGTCGTCCGGGCCGGTAGCGCGGCCGGAGCGCGCCAGATCGTGGTGGTGGGACCGGAGCGGCCGGGCCTGGCCGGGGTGTCCTTCGTCCGCGAGGAACCGCCAGGCGCCGGGCCGGTGGCCGCCCTCGGGCGCGGGCTGGCCGAGGCGTCCGGGCCGTGGGTGGGGGTTCTCGCTGCGGACCTGCCGTTTCTGCGATCCGGCCATCTCCAGACGCTGCGGGCCGCGGCGGAAGGCAGCTCCGGCGCCCTTCTCGCCGACGATACCGGGCGACCGCAGTGGCTGGTCGGCTGCTGGCGGACCGACATCCTCCGCCGGGCCGCGGCCGGCTACCGCAGATCCTCACTGCGCGGGCTGCTCGGCCCGCTTGGCCCCGTCCTGATCAGGCTGACGCCGGCGCCCGGTGAGCCTGCGCCGTGGCTGGATTGCGATACCCCTGAGGATCTGCGCCGGGCACGTGACCTGAGCGGTCGTGGCCGGTGAAATCCCGGGATCGACTGATAACATTTGGTGAACTGAACACGCACGGGAGTCCGGGCTAACCGGGCTGAGAGGGTGACTGGCTGCCTCGCGCGGCCCGATGCGTCACCGACCGTCTGAACCTGTCCGGGTCATGCCGGCGTAGGGAGGCTGCTGTGGCGGCGACCGCCAGCGACGAACAGGCCACGGCGAACGAGGAGTTTGTCACCGTACCCGGCGACCGCCGTTCGGAGGTCGCGCGCACGCTGGCGGATCCGGTTCCCCAGTCACTGAGCCTGCTCGACCAGTTCGGGCTCTGGGGCAACCTCGGGGTCAGCCTGCTCGGCTTTACCGGGGCGATCTTCGTGCTGCAGCCGGACGGCACCGGTACCCCGCAGCTCTCGCTGGCGGCGGCGCTGACCGCCATCGTGGTCGGCACCGTGCTGGGCACGCTGCCGCTCGCTTTGGCCGGGCTGCCCGGCGCGCAGACCGGCGCACCCGCCATGGTGCTGCTGCGGGGGCTGTTCGGCGCCCGGCTCTCGTACCTGCCGACCGCGCTGAACATCGCCCAGTGTCTCGGCTGGGGCGTGTTCGAGCTGGTGACGATCGCCACCGCTGCGCACACGGTGGCGCCCGCGCTGCCCAAATGGGGGTACGTCCTGATCGCCGGGCTGGCTACCGCCTTGCTGACCATCCGGCCGCTGGGCGCCATCCGGGTTCTGCGCAAGTACGCGACGGGTGCCGTGCTGATCGTGCTGTGCTACCTGTTCGTGCAGCTCATCCGGCATCCCCTGCCCGGATTCACGCACGGCACGTGGTCCGGCTACTGGGCTGCTACCGATACGGTGGTTGCCGCCGCCATCTCGTTCGCTCCGCTGGCTGCCGACTACACCCGCCACTCGCGCAGCCCCCGTGCCGCCTTCGGCGGCACGCTGGCCGGCTACGGCGTCACCCAGATCCTGTGTTACGTCATCGGGCTGCTCGCGCTCGTGACCGTCGCGAACCGCAACCCGGATGACATCTACGGCGCGTTCATCGCGTTGCCGGTCGGCTCGCTCGCCTTCGCCATCCTGGCCGCGCGGGAGCTCGACCAGGCGTTCGCCAACGTCTACTCCACCGCGGTGTCGACGCAGAACCTGCGCCCGTTGTGGGACCGCCGCATACTGGCGGTCACGATCGCCGCGTTGACCACCGCGGGAGCGCTGTGGCTGAACATCGCCGACTACGAGAACTTCCTGGACCTGATCGGCTCGGTGTTCGTGCCGATGTCGGCGGTCCTGATCGCGGACTACTTCGTCGTGTCGGGCCGGCGCTGGGACCTGTCGGCCACCGCCAGGTCCCGCTGGCTGATGCTGCTGCCCTGGGCCGCCGGCTTCGTCACCTACCAGCTCATCAACCCCGGCTACGTCTCCTGGTGGGTGTCGGCGTGGACGTCCGTGGGACGCTTCATCGGCTTTACCCCGGCCAGCTGGATGTCGGCCTCGATCCTGTCCTTCGTCGTCGCCGCGGTGGTCACGCTGCTGGTCGGCGCCGGAGTGCGCCGGTTCGCCCGGTGACCGGGCCGCCGCACCTCATCCATGGCCTGGGCCGGGAACTGGCCGAACCCTACTGGCCTGCGCTGACCGACGAGGAGGTAGGCGAGGTCCTCCGCGGCTGGGGTCCTGGGGATTCCGGGGACTCTGGGGACTTTGGGGACTTTGGGGACTTTGGGGACCAGCCGGTGGTGACCTGGCGGAGCCCGCGGCCGATGTCCGCGGCTGCGCTGGTCCGCCGGGGCAGCGCGACGATCTTCCTCAAGCGCCATCACGTGCGGGTCAGGAACCCGGCCCAGCTGGCCGCCGAGCATGCCTTCGCCGCCCACCTCCGCCGCCGCGGGCAGCCGGTACCCCTCGTCCTGCACCGCGCAGGTGGCCAGTCGGTGCTGCGCCGGGGAGACTTCTGCTACGAGGCGCAGCAACTGACGCCAGGCGCTGAATCGGGGCGGCCGATCCGCGCGCGGAGGCGGACCGCCTGATCGCCGAGCGCCCCGACCTAGCCGCCTACCTGGCCGGACGTCCCTGGTCCGACGACTTCACCACGATCGTGCTTCCGCTGATCCGCCGCGTCGCTCCGCGCGCCAGGTCGCTGCCTGCACAGTGGGGACACGGCGACTGGCACCCGTCCAACCTGTCGTGGACCTCGGCTGAGCCCAGCGCCCAGGTCGCCGGGATCTTCGACTTCGGACTGGCCAACCGCACGTTCGCCGTGCATGATCTGGCCATCGCGCTCGAGCGCAGCGTGGTGCCCTGGCTCGACCTGGCCACGGGGCCGGTTGACGCCGACTCCGGCGCCGCAGCCGCCCTGCTGGACGGGTACCAGCAGGTGCGCCCGCTGACCGGGGCCGAGGCCGCCGCGCTGCCCGAGGTGCTGCCCGTGGTTCACCTGGAGTACGCGCTGTCAGAAGCCGACTACTTCACCAGCGTGACCCGCTCGGCCGCCGACGCCGACCTGGCGTACGAGTACCTGATCGGTCATGCCCGCTGGTTCGGCCAGCCCCAGGGCGCGGCGCTGCTCGCGTTCCTGCGTCAGCAGCTGCGCCGGAGCTTAGCGGTCGGCGGGCCGGTAAGCCGGTCCGTGCGCATCGTCGCAGTGCGGCTCGGCGGCGGACCAGTCCGGCCCGGGCTCGCGGCCGGCCCGCAGCGCCGCGTGGTCGACCTGCAAGGTGGCGTGGGTGATGTCGTAGTGGCTGGCCAGAAAGGCCTCCAGGTCCGCGCGGACCGCGTGGCAGTCTTCGCCTGGCGCGACCAGGATGTGGGCGGAGGCGGCGGGCATACCCGAGGTGATCTCCCAGATGTGCAGGTCGTGGACCTCGGTGACGTGCCGGCGCGCCGCCATCGCGGCGCCGACCGCCGCCGGATCCAGTCCCGCGGGCGCGGCCTCGAGGAAGATCCGGCCGGACTCCTTGATCAGCCCGGCCCCTGCGTACACCATTAGCACCACCACGACGAGCGTGGCGATCCCGTCGGCCCGGGTGAACCCGGTCAGCACGATGACCAGGCCCGCCACCGCGGTGGCGGCGAACGCGTAGAGGTCGGTGAGGATGTGCTTGAACGCGCCCCTGACGTTCAGGCTCTGGTGGCCAGGATGGGGGCGGCCGCCCGCTCTGGCGATCAGCAGGGTCGCGGCGAGGTTGACGGCCACCCCGGCCAGCGCGACCCCGAGAACCGTCCCGCCGCTGGTCGCGAGCGGCGTCACCAGCCGCCGGATCGCGGAGTAGCCAAGCCAGGCCGCGAGCAGGACCAGCGTGATGCCATTGGCCTGCGCCGACATGATCTCGGTACGCCGCAGCCCGTAGGTGTAGCCGCCCGCCGGCGGCCGCGCGGCCAGCCGCGCGGTGACCAGGACGAGCGCGATGGACGCGGCGTCGGTCAGCATGTGCGCGGCGTCGGAGATCAGCGCCAGCGAGTGCGCGGCCAGGCCGGCCACGATCTCGGCGGCCATGAACGCCAGGATCAGGGCGAGCGCACCGGAGAGCCACCGGGCGTCCGACCCGGAAACGCCGGGCGCCGGGCCGTGGCCATGCCGGTCAGTTCCCGTCACCATCTGACGATATCTTCCTTACCCAAGGAGCGGTAGCGTGGTCGCCGAGGTGGCCGACACCGGCGGCCAGGCGTTCGCGGTGCGGGCGGATCAGGGCTCCCTGGCGGACCTGCAGCGGCTGACCGCGGAGGCGCAGCAGCGGTTCGGCGGGCTGGATATCGTGGTCATCAACGCGGCGGGCGTTGGCGGCCAGCCGATCGACGAGGTGACCGAGGAAAGCTACGACAAGTACATGGCCGCGCACGCCAAGGGACCGTTCTTCCTCATCCAGCACGCCGGCCGGGTCATGCGCGACGGCGGCCGGATCATCAGCATCTCCACCCTCAACACCCGCCTGCACGCACCCGGCGGTGCGCTCTATACGGGTGCGAAGGGAGCGCTCGAGCATGTCACCGTGGTGGCGGCGCTCGAGTTCGGCGGGCGCGGGATTACGGCGAACATCGTCTCGCCGGGTGTCACCGACACCGAGTTGCTGCGCGCCGCGAACCCTGGGGAGACGTTCGAGGACGAGGTGGCGCAGACGGCGCTGAAACGGCTCGGGCAGCCCGAGGACATCGCCCGCGTGGTCGCCTTCCTGGCCGGTCCCGACGGCGGCTGGATCAGCGGCCAGAACCTCCCGGCCACCGGCGGTCTGCTGCCCTAGGGCCCCTAGGCTGGAGGAATGAACACCCTGCAGGAGTGGACGGCCGCGGTCTGCGCCGACCTCGGGCTCGACCCCGCGTCCGCGGACTCCACGGCCGTGCTCGACCTAGCTCGCGACGTCGCCCACGGGGTGGCCCGGCCGGCCGCCCCGCTGACGGCCTACCTGGTCGGGGTGGCGGTGGGCCGGGGCCTGAGCCTGCCGGAGGCGGCCGGGCGGGTCACCGCGCTCGCGGCCAGCTGGCAGGACCCTAGCTCCCCCGCGCACGCCTGACCACCTAAGAACTATGCCGAACGGTCCGGCGTTCGTGCCCTACGGAAAGGCGCTCCCCGGTTACCGGACTCTTACGGATCGCGTCATCGCCCTGCGGCCCAGCGCCGGCTGTCGTAGAACGGAGTCGCGGAGCGGACGCTGGACGAACGAAGGGCGGTCCATGACGGCCAGATCTAACGCGGTCGGCGACCCGGGTCACGCGATCGGCGACGGGGGCGAGAGAGGCGAGAGGCCGCGCCCGACCAGGCGCGGCGTGCTGCTCGGGGCGAGCCTGGCCGGACTTGGCGGGGCGCTGGCCGGGTGCAGTACCGCGGCGGTGCCCTATGACGCCAACGAGGCCGGCGTCGTCGAGCAGAGCAGCCCGGGCCCGTCCGCCATGACAAGCTCGGGCTCCATGTCGTCGGGCTCTGGCGCCAGCCCCGCCAGCCCTGCCAGCCCTGCCAGCCCCGCCACCGGTTCTGCGGACAAGCCGGAGAAGGGCGCCATGGGGCCCAAGGTCACCGGTACCGTACTCGGCGCGGCCAGCGAGATCCCGGTCGGCGGCGGCAAGATCTTCGCCGCGGCGAAAGTGGTCGTGACCCAGCCGGCCCGCGGGCGCTACCAGGGGTTCAGCGCGGTATGCACGCACGTGGGCTGCATCCTCAGCGAGGTCGCCAACGGGACCATCGACTGCCCTTGCCACGGCAGCGAGTTCACGATCACCACCGGCGCCGTGGTGACCGGCCCGGCGCCCAGGCCGCTGCCGAAGAAGCAGATCAAGATCGTCGACGGCAAGGTTGTGTTGTTGTAGCGGTCAAGGTCGCCTCGTCGGACCGGCACTGGCAGGATGGCGGGGTGGGCTCGCTGATGCTGCTTGATACTGCCTCGCTGTACTACCGGGCGTTCTTCGGGGTGCCGGACACCGTCCGGGCGCCGGACGGGACGCCGGTGAATGCCGTGCGCGGCCTGCTCGACACCATTGGCCGGCTGGTCCGGGCCCGGCATCCGGCCCGGCTGATCGCCTGCCTGGACGCGGACTGGCGGCCGGCCTTCCGGGTCGCGGCGATTCCCTCCTACAAGGCACACCGGCTGGCCGCCGACGGCGCCGAAGAGACCCCGCCCGCCCTCGCCGCCCAGATCCCGGTGATCGAAGAGGTGCTGCGGGTGTCGGGGCTGGCGGTCGCCGGGTACCCGGGGTTCGAGGCGGACGACGTCATGGCTACGCTCTCGGCCCTGTCCGCCGGCCCGGTGGACGTGGTGACGGGCGACCGGGACTTGTTCCAGCTGGTCGATGACGCTCGGGGCGTCCGCATCATCTACACCGTGCGCGGCCTGCTCAACACGGACGTGATCGACGAGGCGGCGGTGGCCGCGAAGTATGGCATCCCGGGCCGGGCCTACGCCGACTTCGCCGCGCTGCGCGGCGACCCGAGCGACGGCCTGCCCGGCGTGCCCGGCGTGGGAGAGAAGACCGCGGCCGCGCTGATCAATGCGTTCGGCAGTATCGAGGGAATCACCACCGCTCTGGATGCGGGCCACGGCGGCTTTCCGCGCGGCAGCCGGGACAAGCTCTCCAAGGCCAGGGACTACCTGAACGTGGCCCTGTCGGTGGTCCGGGTCGTCCAGGACATCCCGCTGCCCGAGATCGGCGGGGAGCTGCCTGTGGTGCCCGTCGACGCGGCCCGGCTGAAGGAACTGGGGGACCGGTGGGGCCTAGGATCGTCGCTGACCCGGTTTGTCACCGCGGTTTCACAAGGCTAGGGTCGCGGGCCTAGCATCTAACTCGTGACGACGGACGAACTTTATCCCGCGACCCGGCTATCCCTGGTACGCGACGCGGTCGGCGCGGCCGGGCTGGACGCCGTGCTGCTGACGCCTGGCCCGGACCTGAGGTATGTCGTTGGTTACGACGCCCAGCAGCTCGAGCGGCTGACCTGCCTGACCGTGCCGGTGCAGGGTGACCCGGCGCTGTTCGTACCGCGCCTGGAACTGGCGGCCGCGCAGGCTTCCCCGGCCGGTTCTTTTGGCCTGGAGATGATTCCGTGGGAGGAGACCGACGACCCGTTCGCGCTGGTCGTCGGCAAACTCGGCCGCGTCGCGACGGTCGGGGTGTCGGACCGCATGTGGGCGCTGTCGGTGCTGAAGTTCCGCGACACGCTGCCCGCCGCGCGGCTGGAGCTGGCCGGAGCCGCGTTGCGTCCGTTGCGGATCAGGAAGACTCCGGCCGAGGTCGCGGCGCTGCGGGAGGCGGGTGCCGCGATCGACCGCGTGCACGCGCAGGTGGCCGGCTGGCTGCGCCCTGGACTGACCGAACGCGCCGTCGGCTCGGTGATCACGGAGGCCATCCTGGCCGAGGGGCACGCCACCGTGGACTTCGTGATCGTCGGATCGGGTCCGAACGCCGCCAGCCCGCATCATGAGGTGTCCGACCGCGTGCTGACCGCGGGGGATGTCGTGGTGGTGGACATCGGCGGCACGATGCCCTCTGGGTACTGCTCGGACAGTACCCGCACCTATGTCATCGGTGAGCCGCCGGCCGAGTTCGCGGCGTACTACCAGGTGCTGTACGGCGCCCAGGAGGCTGCGTGCGCTGCGGTGCGGCCCGGTGTGACAGCGGAGTCGGTCGACGCAGCAGCGCGCGAGCCGATCACCAGGGCTGGCTACGGGGAGGCCTTCTTCCACCGGACCGGCCATGGGATCGGGCTCGAGGCGCACGAGGACCCCTATATCGTGGCCGGAAACGACGAGCCGCTCGAGCCCGGCATGGCGTTCTCCATCGAGCCCGGCATCTACCCGGGGCCGCACGGCGCGCGCATTGAAGACATCGTCGTCTGCACCGAGAACGGCGTCGAGCGGCTGAACCATACCCCAAGGGAACTGGCCGTCGCGGGCTAGGGCGCCCCGGCCGGCTAGAGCTCCGGCGGGTCCGTGCGGTCCTGGTTCTCGGCCAGGAAGCGCTCGAACTGGGCGGCCAGCTCGTCGGCGGTGGGCATCGCCTCGCCCTCGGCGAGCAGGCCGCCCACCGGGTTCGCTGCTTCGGCGGTGGCGCTGTCGTACTGCTGCTCGAGCGCGTGGACCAGCTCGCCGACCTCCGCGGACTCGGCCACCTGGCGTTCTATCGCCTCATTGGTGCGCTCGGCGGCCTCGCGGAGGTCGGTGTCGGGCAGGTCGAGGCTCGTGGCGGTGGTCATCGCGCCGAGCAGGGCCAGCGCGGCCGGGGGATAGACGGCCTGGGCCAGGTAATGCGGAACCTGCACGGCGAAGCCGAGCGCGTCCCGGGCCGCCTCGCCGAACCTCAGCTCGATGAGGGCGGGCGCGCTGCCAGGGACCTGGATCCGGCTGGGCAGCTGCTGGAAGCCGGTCATCAGCTCCTCCCGGGTCGCGTGCGCGATCACGCCGAGCGGCCGCGTGTGCGGCATGCCTGCCGGGATACCGAGGAAGCTGATCGCCGGGCCGGCCTCGAGCCGGTTGGCAATCGTCAGGACCGCCTCGGTGAACAGGTCCCACTCGTGATCGGGCTCGGGCCCGGTCAGCAGCAGGAACGGCCGCTCGGAGGCGTCGCGCAGCAGGTGCAGAGCCAGCTCGGGAGGGTCGTAACTCTCCCAGCGATTGTTGTCGTAGGTCATCAGCGGACGACGTGACCTGTAGTCGATCAGCCGGTCGACATCGAACCGCGCGATCGTCTCATGCGAGAAGGCGCGCAGCATGTGCTCGGCGAGCAGGCGGCCCGCGTTGCCCGCATCGATGAAGCCCTCCAGGTAGAGCAACATCGGTGCGGCTGAGATATCGGGCGCGGCCGGACTCAGCTCGAAGAGTTCTTCCGGGTTCCGACGCATCTCATTAGTTTCGCACGGACCGCCGGCT
Organism: Streptosporangiaceae bacterium; assembly: GCA_050010815.1. Classification (GTDB taxonomy): domain Bacteria; phylum Actinomycetota; class Actinomycetes; order Streptosporangiales; family Streptosporangiaceae; genus Palsa-504. The sequence continues at coordinate 15,509 of JBEKKH010000285.1, forward strand.
GCTGTGGCCTAGCCCCGTCCTAGCCCTGGCCTAGCCCACCTGCTCGGCCAGCGCGGCGGTGGCCTTCGGGTGCCCGATGGACAGGCCGGTGTGCGGGTCGAAGAACTGAAGACGGTGGGTGTCCACGCTGAGCTCGATGGGCTGCCCCGGCCGGACCTGGCTGCGGGCCGACACGCGGGCCGTCCACAGCGACTTGCCGCTGATCAGGGTGGCCACGGACGCACCCTCTTCGTCATCGTTGTCGGCCGCCTTGGTCAGGCTGGCGTGCTCCACCGGGGGGGCGTCGATGGTGAAGATCACGTGGATCTCACTGCCGAGTTCCTCGGTCACGCCGGTGGTGGCCTGCATCTTCGCCCACTGCGGGTTGGCCAGGCGGGCGTCTTCGAAGTCGGAGGGCCTGATACCGAGAATGACCTTCTTGCCGATGAAGTCCGAGAGCCCGTGCTTGGCCTCGATGACCTCGGCGGGCACCGGCAGCTTGTATCCGGCGAACGTGACCATGGGGCCGTCGTCCCTGGTCAGGTCGGCGTTAACAAAGTTCATCGCGGGCGAGCCGATGAAGCCGGCCACGAACAGGTTGACCGGCGCCTCGAAGAGGTACTGCGGCGTGTCCACCTGCTGCAGCCGCCCGTCCCGCAGCACGCAGACGCGGTGGCCGAGCGTCATGGCCTCAACCTGGTCGTGCGTCACGTAGACGGTGGTGACGCCGAGCCGCTCGTGCAGCTGGTTCAGTGAGGCGCGCATGGATACCCGCAGCTTGGCGTCCAGGTTGGACAGCGGCTCGTCCATCAGGAAGGCCTGCGGCTCGCGGACGATGGCACGGCCCATCGCCACCCGCTGCCGCTGACCACCGGACAGCGCGGACGGCTTGCGCTTGAGGTACTGCTCCAGGCCGAGCATCTGGGCCGCATCGTCGACCCGGCGCTTGATCTCGTCCTTGGGCGTCTTCCTCAGCTGCAGGCCGAACGCCAGGTTCTGCTCGACCGTCATGTGCGGGTACAACGCGTAGTTCTGGAACACCATCGCGATGTCCCTGTCCTTGGGCGGCAGGTCGTTGACCACCCGATCACCGATCTGGATGTTTCCCCCGGTGATCTCCTCAAGCCCGGCAATCGACCTGAGCGCGGTCGATTTGCCGCAGCCAGACGGGCCTACGAACACCATGAACTCGCCGTCTTTGACGTCAAGGCTCAAGTCGTCGATCGCCTTGACGCCACCTGTGTAGGTTTTTTCCACGTGGTCGAGAATGATCTGTGCCATGGCGGCAGCGTAACCTCGCCGTGACCTGGCAGTAAGCACGCAACGGCTAATGTTACATTAGCGTAAACGTCGTTATCGTTTCGTTATATTGTAATGCTGCCGCCGGGTGGAATCGATGGCGCTAACGTGACCACGTGGAAGAGATAGATCGCAAGATCGTATCGTTGCTGGCCCGCAACGGCCGGATGAGCTTCACCGAACTGGCTAGGCAGGCTGGCCTGTCGGTGTCAGCGATACACCAGCGGGTGCGCCGCCTCGAGCAGGATGGCGTGATCAAGGGCTACGTCGCAGTGTTCGACCCCGATGATGTCGGCCTGCCGCTGACGGCGTTCGTGTCGA
>JBEKKH010000286.1:0-9138 GCA_050010815.1 Streptosporangiaceae bacterium
TGCGTTCCCGTGTATTTCATGAAGTAAAATTACTGTATGACGAATGCGGGGGTGGCCGCCTATATCGGGCGGTGGGAGCCGTCGTCGGTCTCCGCGGAGGGGGCGGCGTTCGCCCGGGACGTAGTCACGCGGGCGGGGCCGGAGGGCCGGGACCGGGCGAAGAGCCTGCTGCAGTCGGCCGGGAAGCTCGCCGATTACGGCATCGGGCTCGGGCTGGACGCGGTGCCGGAGGTGCTGCTGCACCCGTCGACCGCCGAGCGGTTCACCCGGTGCGCCCCGGGCCTGTCGGGCCCGGCGCGGCGGACGCTGCGGACGAACCTGCGCTTCATCGGCCGCCGCGTGGTGCCGCAGCTGTATCCGGCGGACCTGCCGCTGCCCCGGGAACGGGCCAAGAAACCCTACAGCCCGGCGGAGATCAGCGGGTTCCTCGCGCTGGCCGATGCCCAGCCCACCGCGGAGCGGCGGATGCGCGCGACGGGGCTCATCTGCCTGGGGGCGGGCGCCGGGCTGATCCGCGGTGACCTGCGCGATGTCCGCGGCACCGATGTCAGCTGCCGGTCCGGCGGCGTGCTCGTGGCGGTCCGGGGCCCGCGCGCCCGCATGGTGCCGGTCCTTTCCCGCTACCAGGACCGGCTGCTGGCCGCCGCGGCGTCCGCCGGGAGCGCCCCGGTCTGCGGCGGCACTGAAACGGGCCGCCGGAATATCACGACCCCGCTGGTCAGGTCGCTGGACGGCGGGGGCGGGCTGCCCCGGCTGGATACCTCCCGGCTGCGGGCGACGTGGCTGGCCGACTGCGGGGAGCTGCCGGGGCTGGCGGCGTTCATGCGCGCGGCCGGGATCAGCTGCTCCCAGCGGCTCGGCGACCTGGTGGCCGGGCTGGAGCCGGGCGGCGAGGAGCAGGCCGTGGCCCTGCTGGGGGCCGCCCGGCCATGATCGCGCTGCCGGCGGCCGAGGGCATCCTGGACGCCTCCGGCATCGCGCCGCGGGCCGAGGCGCTGCTGCCGTCCGGTGCCCGGCGCCGCCAGCTGACCGTCCGCACCCTGCTGCCGGGCATGCTGCTCGCCCTCGCCGACGGCCGGCCCGCGCACCTGACCAGGGCGCACCACGCCCTGGTCAGCCTGCCCGAGGGCGAGCAGCGGCGGCTCGGCGTCCTCGCGGACTGGAAGGACGGCCCGCACCGGCTGACCTACCGGCAGGCCGAGTACACCTTCGGCCTGCTCGCCAGGGCGCTCGGCAAGGACGAGCCGGACGGGCTGCCGTCGCGGGAACTGCAGCGCGCCTGCGATTGCCTGCTGGAAGCATCCGTCCCGGAAGAGCTCGCGGACGCCGGCCGCTCGCTGGCCGTGGACTGGAGCGACCTGGAGTCCTTCTCCCGGCCCCCGCCGCGCGGGACCGGTGACTGCGCCGATCCCGAGGCCTCCTGGGGGCACCGCAGGAACAACCTGCGCCACGATGAGGACGAGCTGTTCTTCGGCTACTACCTGCCGGCCGCGATCATGGTGCCGGACGAGCAGGGACCGCCCGTCCCGGAACTGGCCCGCCGCATGACCCTGTCCTCCTGCCGTCACGACCCCGTTCCCGCGTTCGCCCCCGTGCTGACGGCCATGCCCGCCGTCGGCATCCCGCCCGGCGACGTCCTGGCCGATTCCGGCTACGCCCACCGCGTCCCGGGGAACTGGGCGTCCCCGCTCCGCCGGGCCGGAGCCGCCCTGATCCAGGACCTCCATCCCCACGACCGCGGCCCCAGGGGCACCAGCCAGGGTGCCATCGTCGCCAACGGGAACCTCTACTGCCCCGCCACGCCCCGCACCCTGCTGGAACTCGGGCCGCTCGCCCGCGCCGCCACCCCGGAGCAGGCCGCGGCGCACGACGCGAAGACCGCCGAGGCCGCCCGCTACAAGCTCGGCCGCCTCACCCGCGACGACGAAGACGGCTGCCACCGGGTGCAGTGCCCGGCCGCAGCGGGAAAGATCCGCTGCCCGCTGCGCCCGTCATCGATGACCCTGGACCGGGACCGCCCCGAGATCCTCACCCCGCCGGAACATCCCCAGGCGTGCTGCACCCAGCAGACCATCACCATCCCGGCCGGCGTGCTCGCCAAGACCGCGCAGAAACACGACTACCCCTCCGCCGCCTGGCGCCGCTCCTACGCCCGCCGCAGCGGAGCCGAGCGCGGCTTCGCCACCGCCAAGGACCCCGCCAGCAACACCATCAGCCGCGGCTGGTGCCGCCTGACGGGCCTGGCCCCGCTCATGCTGTTCACCACGGCGCTGCTCGCCGTCCGCAACCACCGCATCCTCGCCGCCTGGAACGCCCGCCAGGACGACAGCGCCCGCCGCACCGCCAGGGGCCTCCCCCCGAAAACACGGCGCCGGCGCCGCAAGAGGCCCGCCATGGCCGCCGCCGCGCCGCCCTGACAGCCACCCTCACCCGCGCCGCCGCCACGATCACCAGCACCGCACGGCGCGAGCCTGCCCTCTCACGCCAGACAGCAGCCCGAAACAGCGGAAAGAGCTCCCGCAGCGCCCTGGAACCAGGCCAACCCCCGGGCGAGACCACCGTCCCGCCCCGAAAGTCAGACCCAAACGTGAAACTGGTCCTCACCGAAACGTGAAGACCTCACCAACCAACCAACTAACCAACCAACCAGGTTGGACAGCGATGGGACGGGATAGCCTGTGTAGCGGTCAGGGCTCTTGGCCACCAATGAGGATCAGCCCTTCGTGCTCGGCGAAGTCAGCAAAGTCCTTGACGTTGAGAGTTGCAAGCGGAAGATCATCGACAAGGCAGCAGGCGGCTATCCAGGTGTCGTTTGCGGGCGAGGCCGTCCGCGTCGCTGCGCGCGACCCTGAAGCTGGCCCCATTTGTCCGCTACTGCTTCGTCGTATGCCAGGACTCCGACACGCTGACGCCATCTGGCCAGTTCGTCAGTGCGGCTAGGCCCCCAGCTGCGTAGCACGCGCCATTTCATTAGCTCCCCGACCGTGACGAAGGTAATGCACATCGTGTGACCTGCCAGAGCTGCTCGCAGCTGGTGGGCAAACGATTGCGCAAGCTGAACGACGCGACGTCAGTGTCGAGAACGACCAGGCTCACGCGACGTTCGCGCGGCGGGAGGCGTAAAGGTCGGCGAGGAACTCGTCGAGTTCCTCATCGGACTCCCATACCCCGGGGAAGGCCAGCTCATCGACTGAAGCGATCGGTTGTATGCCCTGCTGGCGGATCTGCTCTTCGGCCGGCACATGGGGAGCCGCATGCGGTGCTGGCGTGTGCTCGGCGCTGCTGGACATCGCTTGGCGCTCCTTCCTGGCGCTACCGGCTCGCCCGTTGCTTCTGCCGCCCGGCGGATCCCGCGGCAGGTTCGTCGGTCGGGGAGTCTTGCCGCGTTCTCTATCATAGGCGTAATGGGTGCATCACGCTCAGCAGGTGCATCAAGTAGGGCGTGGCTGACCCGCGGCCCGATCACGTCACACTTACTGCTCGATGACCGTCCGCCTCGGCGGGATTGCGCGCACCTCCCAAATCTGGACACGCCAGTCATTAGCTAAGCTAACCATATTCCAGGGAGCCAAAGGGGGAACCAATGGAGGCGGACGCCGGGCGACGCGCGGCGACGTCCTCCGACGAACAACGCAGCCACTGGTAGGCCGTCTCCAGCCAGTGCAGCATGGCCGGGTAGTCGCGGCGCTGGTGGTAGGTGCGGGCGATCTCCACGCCCAGGCGGCCCCGGCGTTCCCGGCTCGGGATCTCTTCGGGGTCGATGTCCTCGGCGTGGCCGCGCGCCTCGGCGGACCGGGACAGCTCGGCGGCGATCGAGACGGCGTGCAGCTTGACGTTGGACCCGCCGAACATGGTCCACGGGTGGTGGTAGCCGCCGAGCCGGTCAGCGGTCGTCCTGGCCTGGTCCCAGTGCCGCCAGGCGTCACCCTCGCGTCCCGCCCTGGCCGCCGTGGTCGCGGCGTGCAGCTGCAGCGCGCCGTACAGCGCGCGCAGCTCCTCGCCTGCCTCCTCAAGGCGGGGTTCCAGCAGTCCGGCCGCGTCCCGCGCGAGCGTCAGCGCGCCGTCGGTGTCCCCGGCTGAGCGCTGCACCATGCCGAGGGTCCACGCGGCCCCGGCCAGCGCGGCGGGCGTGTCGGCTTCCTGCGCGGCGGTCATGGCGCGGTCCGCTGCCGTCCAGGTCAGTTTGGCCTCGCTGGCCCATACCACCTCGTGCTGCACCAGGGCGTACACGTCGGCCAGCACCGCGTTGGCGGCGCGGCGTTCTTGTCCCTCGGTCGCGCGGGCCGCGATCCGGGCGTCGGTGACCAGCCGGGGCAGGATGCGGCCGACGTCGGTGCGGTGCTGGGCGGACTGGTGCCACAGCAGCCAGGCGTCCGCTGTCCTGGCTGCCAGCGCGGCCACGTCCGCCGGCCCGGCGGGGACGGTCAGCAGAGGGTCCCGGATGGCCTCGCGGATGGCGGGCACGGCGTCATGCGGGATATGCGCGAACGATGACACCGGCACCGACACCGCCCCGCCTAGGTCCATGTCGGTGCCGGCCAGGACGGCCAGGTCACCGACCGCGAGCGCCTCGGCGAGCCTGACCAGCAGCGGGAGCCGGGGCGGCAGCCTGGTGCCCCGCTCGATGCCCTTGAGCCACGAGGCGGACATGCCGACCAGCCCGGCGAGCACCGGCCGGGACAGACCCTTGCGCTCACGCAGGATCTGGATGCGCTCGCCGGTCCGCTTCCCGGCGAGGTCATCGAGCATCATCTAACCTCGCGGTTGTTCCATCACTTACTGGCCTGCCAGGGAACGCGAAGCGCCCGCCGGTTAAGGGCCGGCGGGTTCCAGGCGGCCAAGCTGAGATCGCGGTAGCGCAAACTGCCAGAGGGTATCCGCGCTACCGCTGGTTTCGCGATCGCCGGCGGAGCGCTTACTTACTACCGCCCGGCAGGGATCCGGTGCGTTGCGTTCCTCCGCCGACAGAGGATGACCAGGATCGTTCTGCTGGGTACCGTCCAAGAGGAAGATCTCGCCGACAGCGACGTATCACCCGGAGCTACGGCTAGAAGCGTCCCGTGGCGAGCGGTGGGATGTGGAATCGAGGCATTCAGATGTAGGGAACCGGTTTAGATGAGCAGCGCGAGCTTGGGTGTCGGGGGTAGTTGAGCAGTGCCCGCTGTGGAGCGTGCGCGGGTAGTTGAGCATTCGGGGCCCTGCTGTCGTGGTCACTGTGCGTGGCTGGCGTTCGTGCTCTGGGATCGGGTGAGTGATTCAAGGACAGGGCGGGCGTCGCGGGCGAATTGCTCGCCGTCGTTGGTCAGGATGCGGTAGCGCCAGGGCCGTGACCAGCCGGGAGACCACCGGGTCCGATGCGGTCGGCCCGGCCAGTCCAGGCACTTTCATGAAAGCAAATGCCCGGGCCTAAGCGGCGTCGACGCTTGCGGTGAAGTCGAGCAGAGCCTTCGCCAGTTCGCCGGGGGCCTCCATCGCGGCGTAGTGGCCGACGCCGTCGAGTGACACGGAGCTGATTTCGGCTGACGCGGCCTGGGACATGGTGTCGGCCGTGAAGGGGCCTGCGCCTGCGCCGACCGCGAGGACGGGCACTGTCAGCCCGGGCGTCTTGGCCAGAGCCCTGATGTCGGGGCCCTCCTGCAGCATCGACTGGTAGAGGCCGGCCGCTCCGCGCCAGCCGCCGGGGCGTGCGTAGGTGCGGGCGAACTCGTCGATGTCGGCGCCGGTGATCGCTCCCGGGGTCGCGCTCATCGCCGGGAACGCGAATTGCCCTAGGAACTCGCGCTCGCGGCCGGCGAGCAGCATCTCGGGGATGCCGGGCGCGGCGAGGACGCCGATGTACCAGGTTCCCCCGTGGGTGACGTCGGCCAGCATCTCCAGGCCGAACCCGGGCAGCCCCATCTCGATGGCGGTGAGGCTGAGCACGTCCTGCGGGTGCGCGGTCGCGAGGCGGAAGACCGTCGCCCCGCTGATGTCCTGCCCTGTCAGGTGGACCGGGCCGACGCCGAGGTGCCTGATGAGAAGGTGCAGGTCTTCGGCTGACGTCGTACTGTCGTACTCGCCCGGCTCGTGGCCGGAGTCACCGAAGCCGCGCAGGTCGACGGCGAAGACCCGGTGGCGGGCCGCGAGCAGCGGGATGAGCTTGCGGAAGGCCCACCAGGTCTCGGGGAACCCGTGGACCAGCAGGACCGGAGATCCGCTGGTCCCCGCCGCGACGTAGTGCAGCCTGGTCCCGTTGACCTCCGCGTGGTGGTGCGTGATCCCCGGCAGCGCGGGACCAGCGGGAGTGACGTCCATTTCTTCTCCTTGCTTAGACAACCGGGTTGTCATTTACTCTAGCCAACCTGGTTGTCACTGTCCAATCGCTGCCGTAGTCTTCTGTCATGTCCCGCTCCGGCGCCGACCTCGCGCTGCTGCTGCTCGGAGGCTTCCGCTCGCTGGTAGACGCCGCGACAGCCGAGCTGGCCCGTCGCGGCTACGAGGATGTGCGTCCCGTTCATGACTTCGCGATGCGGGCCATCGCCGCGGGCGCCGGCAACGCCTCAGAACTCGGCCGCCGCCTGTCAGTCTCCAAGCAGGCAGCGGCGAAAACCATTGCGGTGCTGCAGGAGCGCGGGTACGTTACACGCGGCACAGACCCCCGCCACGCCCGCCGTATGCTCCTTCAGGTCACCCCGCTCGGCTTCGAGGTGCTGCGCGAAGGTGAAGCGATCTTCGACGAGCTGCGCGATCAGTGGGAGCGGCAGATCGGACCCGCCCAGCTCGAGAACCTTGAGACGCACCTGGCCGCGCTGGCCGGCGATCCGGCCGTGCGCTTCGACACACCCGGCTGGATGTCGCGAGGCCTCGGCGACCCGGTTTAGATGAACTGGCCCGTCCGGCTCAAGCCGTCTCGGGCGGCGAAGGATCTGCATGCTGGCGACGGCCCGGCCGGCCCTTGCGGCCCGGATCCCGCCGCATCCAATCGACTCGTCATGGCCCGCTCAGACTGGCCAGGATAGTAATACGCCCGCAGGCCGCCCATACCCGCGCCGTAACACCGCGTGACAAGTAAGACGGTAATGCTCAGGTATCCGGCTCGGTGTTCATGTAGTGCTCAATTACAGCGTCGAATGCTCATCTAAACCGGTTCCTACATCAGAGGTCGCCGAGGACACAAACGCCTGAGCGTCCGTTTTTCAGAAGGTCTGTCACCGGCCCGGGAACCTCTGCCTGATACAGCTCCGCAGCCCGCTTTACCAGCAATGGGCCTAATGAGAGCTACCGAGTCGCCATACGGCAGACTCGGTGCCGGTAGCCGCTGGCAGGTGAGCACTTTTTGAGCCCGGGTTGATCTGAGCCCTGCTGACAGACCGTGCCCCTGCTGGCTGGCCGGGAGAGTTGATCGCTGCTGGGATGTCGTGCGCGTCCGCCTGGTGCGGGACGTGAGCACTGTTTCGTTAGGGCGCTGATTGTTCTCCCGCAGGCTGCTGGCCAGATCCGGAACTTTGGACGGGAGAGCATATGCGGTTGTTCGTCGGTGATGACTGGGCCGAGGATGTGCGACACGAGGTGGCATGTTGTGAGTGAGCACGTGATTGGAGGACCGGCGTGATGTCGGTGACGTAGCTCCTGGCCAGTGTTCAAGGCCAGTCCCCGCCCTGACGTGCGCTGCGGGTAACTGCGGGGTGCGGAGCTCAGGGAAGAAGCCGAAGCGGGCCCGTTCCATCCGGGAACGCAGGCGAGGGGAAGACCGGACGGGCGAACGTGAGTGAACCCCCGCTGATGCCTCGTTACCCAGAGCCCCGGGAGATGGGATGAACACCGGGGTGCAGAGCCTGGCCGTGGAGGAACGGCAAGCGGCGGCCGGAGAGTCTTCGCCGGTCGTGTGAACACCGCTGGCCTCGGGGTCGAGGGGGCGCCCACCCCGGTCGCTGCTCGCGCATGCGGAACGTGGAAAACCCGTCAGGTCCGGCGTTCGGCGCCGGTAGGCCAACCGTGAGGGAGGCGGAATCCCGTGGCGGGAACAGGATGCCTAAGAAGCGAACGCCGGTGCGCCGTAAGGCGACGGGAAACCGGGACAGATGGCCGGCCCTCCGCCGGCCGTCCCGTATAACCGGCCGGATACCGGGCCGCTGCCCGGACCCGAAAGGGTGCTGACGTGGGCAGGTGAGTCTTTGAAGTGATGCGGTCAGACCCGCTGGAACCGAAGGGCAAGTTAGGCGCGTGACGGGCTACAGCTTCTCCACCCCGGTATGGGACGGCCGCACCTGGGTCCGTCCCGCCGCGGCCGAGGTCGCGGTGGCCCCGAGGGCGAACGGACCTGAGGACCAGCCCCGGGAACGAGACGCGCCCGCCGAGTGGGACAAGATCGGCTGGCGGGAGCAGGAGGGGCAGGTACGGCGGCTGCGGCAGCGGATCTTCAAGGCGTCGCAGGAGCAGGACTGGCCAAAGGTCAGGAACCTGCAAAAGCTGATGCTGCGGAGCCGCGCCAACACGCTGGTAGCGTGCGGCAGGTGACGCAGCGCAACGCTGGGCGCAAGACCGCCGGGATCGACGGGGAGGTCGCTTTGACTTCCGAGGCCAGGGCGCAGGTGGCGGTGCGGGTGCACCAGTCTGCCTCGTCCTGGACGCCCGTCGCGGTCAAGCGGGTATATATCCCGAAGGCATCAAATCCGGCAAAGCTGAGGCCGCTCGGAATTCCCGTGCTGATGGACCGCTGCCACCAGGCTCGGGTCCGTAACGCGCTGGAGCCCGAGTGGGAGGCCCGGTTCGAGCCCAGGTCATACGGGTTCAGGCCGGGTCGCGGCTGTCATGACGCGATCGAGGCGATCTATTCCGTCTGCAAGGGGCCTGGCTCCAAGCGGGTGTGGATCCTTGACGCCGACCTGGCGGCGGCGTTCGACAAGATCGACCACTCCCGGCTACTCCAGGCGCTTGGATCTTTCCCCGCCAGGGATCTGATCCGGGGCTGGCTGAAGGCCGGGATGTTCGAGCCGGGCAAGGGATTCGCGCCGACCGGGGAGGGAACCCCCCAGGGTTCATTATGCGCAGCTGTAATCCGGGGTCATGAGAGGGCCGTCTGCCACGGCAGGTGACGGTCCGCTTTGCCCGTTCCACCTCCTGTCGCGGACGGGTTACCTGGGGACTGTCCGCGACGCA
>JBEKKH010000287.1:0-9128 GCA_050010815.1 Streptosporangiaceae bacterium
CCCCAGCGGCGGAACGACACGCAGGAGCAGCTCGGTGAGTTCCTGCCGGAACTCGGTCTCGGACAGCACGTCACACAGCTGCTCGTCATCGGGGGCAGAAGGCGCCGTGGCCGGCTGCGGTACCTGAGGAATCTGCTGGGCGGCCGGGTCAGATTCCCCTGACGCGAGATGCGCCGCGAATGCCTTGCGCCCCCGGTCGCCCGCCATGACCTCAAATTCGACTCTTACCCCCGGTATCAGCACGGCGGAGTCTCCGTCGAAAACCGACGCGTGCAGAAAGATGTCCTCGCCGCCATCCTCCGCTGCGACAAATCCGTAACCGCGCGCCTGGTCGAATTGCAGCACCCTGCCAGCAGCCACTTGTTTCACCAATCAGGCCTCGACTACTACCGGAATGATCATAGGGCGGCGGCGGTAGTTGTCGCTGACCCACTTGCCCACGATGCGCCGGGCGAGCTGGCTCATCTGGTGGGTGTCGACGATGCCGTCGGCCGCGGCCGCGGTCAGGGCTTCCTCGATCTTGGGCCGGATCTCGGCGAAGGACGAGTCGTCGATGCCGGCGCCGCGGGCGTGGATCTCCGGGCCGGCCACCAGCTTGCCCGAGTTGGCGTCGACCACGATCACGATCGAGACGAAGCCCTCCTCGCCCAGGATGCGCCGGTCCTTCAGCTGGGACTCGGTGACCTCGCCGACGGTAAGCCCGTCGACGTAAACGTAGCCGCAAGGCACCGCTCCGACCACCGAGGCCTGCCCCTTGATCAGGTCGACGACCACGCCGTCCTCGGCGATCACGATGTTGCGGTCGGGCACCCCGGCCAGCGAGGCGAGGCGGGCGTGCGCCCGCAGGTGCCGCCACTCCCCGTGGATCGGCATGAAGTTGCGCGGCTTGACCAGGTTGAGCACGTAGAGCAGCTCGCCCGCCGAGGCGTGCCCGGACACGTGCACCAAGGCCGAGCTGCGGTGCACGACACGGGCGCCGAGCCGGGTGAGGCCGTTGATCACCCGGTAGACCGCGGTCTCGTTGCCCGGGATCAGCGACGAGGCGAGGATCACGGTGTCGTCGGCGGCGATCCTGATCGGATGATCACGGCTGGCCATCCGGGACAGTGCCGACATCGGCTCGCCCTGCGAGCCGGTGGAGATCAGGACCACGTCGCCGGGCGGCAGTTCCTCGGCCTCGCGCAAGTCGACCAGCAGGCCGCCGGGAACTCGCAGGTAGCCGAGCTCGCGCGCGACACCCATGTTCCGCACCATGGACCGCCCGACGAAGGCGACCTTGCGCCGGTGGTTCACGGCGGCGTTGAGCACCTGCTGCACCCGGTGCACGTGGGAGGCGAAGCACGCGACGATGATGCGCTGCTTGGTGTTGGCGAAGATCTCATCAAGCACCGGGGCGATCTCGCGCTCGGAGGTCACCACGCCGGGCACCTCGGCGTTGGTCGAGTCGGCCATCAGCAGGTCGACGCCCTCGCCGCCGAGCCGCGCGAAGCCGGCCAGGTCGGTAAGCCTGCCGTCCAGCGGCAGTTGATCCATCTTGAAGTCACCGGTGTGCAGGACGACGCCGGCCGGCGTCCTGATGGCCACCGCGAGCGCGTCGGGAATCGAGTGGTTGACCGCGAAGAACTCGCAGTCGAACGGCCCGAACGAACCGTGGCTGCCCTCGACCACCTCAACCGTGGCCGGGTCCAGGCGGTGCTCGGTCAGCTTGCTCTTGACCAGGGCCAGGGTCAGCTTCGAGCCCGCGAGCGGAATGTCCGCGCGCTCCCTGAGCAGGTACGGGATGGCCCCGATGTGGTCCTCGTGGGCGTGCGTGATGACGACCGCCTCGACCCGGTCGAGCCTGCCCTTCAGGTACTCGAAATCGGGCAGGATCAGGTCCACGCCGGGCTGGTCGGGATCGGGGAACAGCACGCCGCAGTCGACGATGAGCAGCCGGCCTCGGTACTCGAAGACCGTCATGTTCCGGCCGATCTCACCGAGGCCGCCGAGCGGGACGATGCGCAGGCCGTCCCGGGGAAGCTTCGCGGGCGAGGCGAGATCCGGGTGCGGGTGGCTCACGCGCCGGTCCCCGGCAGCTTCACGCCGCCCGCGGTCAGGTCCAGCGTCAGCTGGTGCCGTTCCGCGTCGGTGGCCGCCAGCAGCGGGGCGCGGACGGCGCCTCCGGGCTGGCCGAGCAGGTCAAGCGCTGCCTTGGTCATGACCGCTCCCTGATTGCGGAACATCCCGTCGTACACCGGGACGAGCTCGTAGTGGATCTGTCTGGCCCGGGCGACGTCGCCCGCACCATGCGCGTCAATCATCTCACGCAGCCGATCCCCCACCACATGCCCGACCACGCTGATGAAGCCGACGGCGCCGAGGGCGAGCCACGGGAGGTTCAGCATGTCCGTGCCGCAGTAGTAGACAAGGTCGGTCCGGGCCAGCACGTGCGAGGTGGCACCCGGGGCGTCCTTGGCGTCCTTGACACCGATGATCCGCGGGTGCTCGGCCAGCCGGACGAGGGTCTCGGTGGCGACGGCGGTGCCGGTCCGGCCGGGGATGTCGTAGATGAGGACGGGCAGTCCGGTCGCGTCGGCCACCGCGGTGAAGTGGGCCTCGAGCGCGGCCTGGGGCGGCTTGTTGTAATAAGGAGTGACGACCAGCAGGCCGTGTGCCCCGGCTCGCTCGGCGGACCGGGCCAGTTCGATGGTGTGCGCGGTGGCGTTGGTGCCGACCCCGGCGACCACCTTCGCGCGCGTGCCCACCGCCTCGAGCACCACCCGGAGCAGCCGCTCCTGCTCCGGGTCGGTCGTGGTCGGCGCCTCACCCGTGGTGCCGTTGATCACCAGGCCGTCGTTACGCATATCGGTGACCAGATAATCGGCGAGGCGGGCGGCCCCGTCGTAGTCCACGGTCCCGTCGGGATGCATAGGGGTGATCATCGCCGTGATCATCGGGCCGAACGGCGCTTGGATCGTCGTCATAGGTGAACGCTACCCGCAACCCGGTGCGCTGAGTAGTCGGCTTACCGTCACCTCCGCAGGAAATCCCGCCAGCATCAGGACTGCGCCCCCAGCACTCTATATACGCTTATCTCATGACGATTCCCACTGAGCCGATCGGCAGCATTCCCCGCCCGCCCGCGCTGCTGGCCGCCATGGCCGGTCACGAACGAGGTGAGGTCAGCGACACTGAGCTGGCCGCCGCGCAGGACGAGGCCATCCGCGATACCATCCGGCGCTTCGAGGAAACCGGATCACCGGTGATCACCGATGGCGAGCAGACCAAGCCCAGCTTTGTCACCTATCCGATCGCCGGGCTCGGTGACCTGGCGCCGGACGGCATCGTCATCCCGTTCGCCGATGGTCACCAGCGCCAGCTGCCGGTGCTGACCGGGGGGCCTTTCCGCTATCAGGTCCACGCCGACGCCTATCTGAAGGCCGCGCTCGGGCACACGGAGGCAGCGGTTAAGCAGGCGGTCATCGCGCCGTCGGCGCTTAGCCTGCTCTATCCGCCCGGGGACCTGCCCGGTTACCCGCGCGAGGCGTTCCTGCGTGACCTTATCAACGAGGCAGAAACCGACATCCGGAGCACGCTGGAAGCGGGCGCCCACGTCGCCCAGCTTGACTTCACCGAGGGGCGGCTCTCCCTCAAACTCGACCCGAGCGGCGGTGTCCTGGACAACCTCATCGCCGTCAACAACCAGGTTCTCGAACGTTTCAGCGACAGCGAGCGGCGCCGCATCGGAGTGCATACCTGCCCGGGCGGTGATCAGGATTCGACGCACAGCGCGGATATCGACTACGCCGGGCTGCTGCCCAGGCTGTTCCAGCTCAAGGTGGGGAACTTCTATATCCAGCTGGCGAGCGAGGCCGACCAGGAAAAGGTCCTGGCGATCGTGGCCGAGTACCTGCCGGCCGACACACGGATCTTCATCGGCGTCACCGACCCGATCGACCCGCGGGTAGAGAGCCCGGAGTTGATCCGCGACCGGATCCTGGCTGCCGCCCGGCAGCTGCCGCCAGAGGTGCTCGGTACCTGCGACGACTGCGGCTTCGCGCCCTTCGCCGACGACACCTCCACCTCTCGCGATATCGCGTTCGCCAAGATCAGGGCGCGGGTCGAGGGGACGGCTCTGGCGGCCAGCCAGCTGGGACTATGACTTAGCGCGGCCCGGGCTGGTCTGGCCCGAGCTGGTCTGGCCCGGGCCGCGCTGGAATGGTCCGGGCCGCGCTGGAACGGTTACCAGCCTCTGGCGTGCTCCAGCGAGCGGTTAAGGCCGTTTAGTTCTGCCTCAAGGTCAGGCAAGGCCAGCAGGGCGGGCAGATCCGTGAGGCTCCTCGGGCGCAAGGTGATGTCACCGAGGGTCGCCCGCACCTGGCCCCCGCCGCCTACGAGCAGGTGCCGCCGGGTCCATGGTTCGGGCTCATCGGTGTCGGCTACCGCCACCACGTGCAGGAACCATCGGCCATCCGGGACCTTCGGCAGCCAGTACGGGTGCGACCGCTGGGACGTCACATCGAGCATGGCGGCCGACTGCGGCCGGTGTTGCAAGATCCGTGTATCGAAAACCCCGAGGTATACACGAGCCCCGGCGTACCCCTTCGGGAGCCGGACCGTACCGGTCATCGCGCCTTGTGGCACCGGAGAATCCGGCGGCGGGCCGCACGCGCTCACGCCGCCCCGGTCCGGGGCATCGTGGTGTGAGGCATCGAGGTGTGAGGCATCGTGCTGTGAGGCGCGGCGGAACCGGCTCGGGGAGATGCCCACGCTGTCGGTGAAATGGCTCGTGAATGAGCCGAGGCTGCCGTAGCCCACCGCGGACGAAACCCCGGCGACGCTCATCGAGCTATGCAGGAGCATGCGCTTGGCCTGGTAGATACGGACTGCGGCGAGGAACTGTCCGGGCGATACACCGGTCTGCTCCTTGAAGATGCGGGCAAAATGAAAGCGGCTCAGCAGGGCGCTGTGCGCCATGTCAGCAAGCGACAGCGGATCGCTGTACCGCTCCCATATGCAGTGGACCGCTCGGTCTACGGCACTGTTCATGCGGTTCCCCCGCGGTTGATCTCGCAGCGAAGACACCCGTTGCATAACACTGTTCTGTTATGAACAGTAGCCCGTTTCATGCGACCCTGTCAAGGGTGAGCCCGCGTCGCCAAAACCCGGACAACCGCACCACCCTGATCGATGCTGCCGCGAGGCTGGTCGCAGAGGGCGGTCCTCGCAGCCTGTCCGCTCGCCGGCTGGCTACGGAGGCAGGCACATCGACCATGGCCGTGTATACGTACTTCGGCAGCATGAGCGCGATCGTGCGAGAGATCGTGCACGACGGGTTCGCGCGTCTTCAGCGCCTGTTCGATCTCGTCGAACCCACCGACGATCCGGTCGCCGACATGGCTCTGCTGGGCCGGATCTACCGGCACAACGCCATCACCAACCGGCACGTCTTCGAGGTCATGTTCGGCGGCTCATCTCTTGCGGGCTTCGCGCTCACCGAGGAAGACCGGCAGCATGGCCGGTACACCCTGACCACCGTGGTCGACTGCGCGCACAGGTGCGTGGCCGCCGGGCGCTTCCGGCGAGGGGATCCCGCGCTCATGGCCCATCACATGTGGCTCGGCGTGCACGGAACGGTGCTCCTTGACCTCGGGGGTTACCTGGTTCCGCCCTACGACGTGAGCCTGTGCTTCGAGTCGCAGCTCGTCGGCCTGATGATCGGAGCCGGGGATGATCCGGTGAGCGCCACCACGTCCGTCACGGCCTCGGGAATGCGCTTCGACACCGGATTCGCTGGCGGCCTTGACGGCGCCTTCGGCGGCCTCGGCGGCGGGCTCGGGCAGGCAACCTAGGAGGTGGTTCCGCGCCTGTGCGCAGGTGATGATGCCGAGGAGAAGCCGCGTCATCCCCCAGCGAGAGGTAGCGCCGTGAGTGAACCGACCGATGTGTATGCCGACCTGAAAACAGAGAACGAAGTCCTCGACCAGCTGGTGGCGGGCCTCGATGACGAGCAGTGGGACCTCCCGACTCCCGCGCCCGGGTGGACGATCAAGCACCAGGTTGCTCACCTCTCCTCGGTCGCCCGGATCGCGGGAATCGCAGCGTCGGACCCGGAACTGTTCACCAAGGTGACAGCAGGGGCTGACAAGAATTTCGACGGGGCGGTAGGGGCGATGCTGACGCCGTACCTCGAGGCCTCGCCCGCGGACCTGCTGGCCCGCTGGCGCACGGAACGCGATGAAGCCGCCAAGGCGCTCTCCGTCCTGCCGCCCGCTCAGATGCTGCCGTGGGTGGTCCGGCAGATTCCGGCCGGCGTCCTCGCGGCCGCCGGGCTCATGGAACTGTTCGCGCACGGCCAGGACATCGCCGATGCCGTCGGCGTGCACCCCGAGTACACCGACACGATCGGGCATCTGGCCTGGTTTGCCACGCGCAACCGTGATTTCGGCTACGAGGTGCGCGGGCTCACGCCTCCCGATGTGGAGTTCCGGTACGAGCTCACGGCGCCTTCGGGGATCCGGTGGGAGTTCGGTCCAGCCGAGGCCGAGAACCGGATAACGGGTCCGGCGGTGGACTTCTGCCTGCTCGTCACGCGGCGGCGGCACCACGCCGATCTAGCCGTATCGGCCACCGGCCCCGAAGCAGGCTACTGGCTGGATATTGCCCAGGCGTACCGCGGCTCTCCGGGCCCTGGCCGGGAGCCCGGACAGTTCAGCAAGCAGTAGAGACGGCACAGCCGTCCCTCCGGCGAGCCGACCCCAGCCTCGCGTGGTCCGCTACCTACGGCCGACTCCCCGGGACAACTTCGTGTCATCCCCGCCTCGTCCGCATCGGCGGATCACTTTCGTGTCAGTCAGCTGGGATTTGCGCGGAGCATTTTTGCTTACTTGAGAGTTTGTGCACGATAGAGGATCTTACGTAACTCGGAGTTGGAGCGACGCGCCCGGGCGATGCATCGCAGCCGCGTGGCGACAGGCATACCGCAGGCGTCCCCCTGCACCCCTGCACCCCTGCACCCCTGGTGCACGTGTGACGAAACATCACACGCGTTACTCGTGGTGCCGCTGGCTGGGGCAAGATTGTGGTGGATCCGGGCTACATGGAGTATTTGGTGCACTATGACGCACCGGATCCACCGCCAAGCCCGGATCCACCACACAAGATACCGCTGGCCAGGGTGGGAACGGGTTGCGCCGAGGCAGCCGGGACCGGCGGGGTGCGCGGGACCGGCGGGGTGCGCGGGACCGGCAGGGTGCGCGGGACCGGCGGGGTGCGCGGGACCGGCGGGGTGCGCGGGACCGGCGGGGTGCGCGGCCGGGCTGAGGGACCGACCCCCTCAGGCTGGTCCCTCAGGCTGGTCCCTCGGCGCCACCTGTCCCGCGCCGGATTACCTGGTGTGCGTCATTCAGGGGGCCTGGCGCCACTGGGCCCAAGGCTCGAGCCGCCCGTTGACGGTCTCGGGCCCTTGCGGCCATGCAGTCGAGGTACGACCTGGTCTTACGGCTGTCAGGCTGGATCCGGGGCCTGCTCGCGCAGCCACGAGCCGACCGTGCGGGCCGCCGCCATGCTCGCCCAGGACGTGAGGGTGACCACCGCCTTGTCCCCGGTCTTCGCGGCTGACCGGAAGCCTTCGATGTCGGCCTTGCTGACCTGGTACGGGGCGAACGTCGTGAGGACCGCCAGCCGACCCGCCGGACGGTCAGCCTGGTCCAGCTGCGCCACCGCCTCATCGGCCCAGGCCCGGCTCGGACCTGGCGGCCGCCCGTCCCAGGTGCGCAGCCGGCCGGCGACCAGCTCGCGGACGGGTGGCGTGACGACCTGCGCCGCCGCTTTCTCGATGGCCGCGTTCGCGCCGCCGAGGGCCGCCGCGACGCGGGAATCGCGAGCCGCCCAGGAGAACTCGGCAGGCAGCGCCGCATCGGGCAGCAGCTCAAGCGAGGCACCGGGGACCGGCCGGGGCGAGGTCATGCCCGAGGCCAGCATGCCCATGACCCAGCCGCCCACGGCCTTCGGCGTCATGGGAGGCAGCGGCGACTGGGGGAGGAATATGGTGACCATCCGGTTCAGGTACTGGAAGGTGACGGCGACTCCGGCGAGCTCGGCGAAATTACCCGGGGGCGCGGACTGGCTGGCCCCGGGGCGGCCGCTCGCCGACGCCCATCCGGCTGTCTCCTTGAGCAGCGGGTTGGCCAGGTTCCCGGTGGCGATCGCGGCCGCGTCGAGGCCCGGGATCAGATCCTGGGCGGCGGCGGTATGCACCGCGACGCAGTACGGGCAGGTGTTCGCCGCCGACACCGAGGCGGCCACCACCTCCTTCTGCACCCGGTCCGCCTGGCCGGTGACCAGCAGGGTCTCGCGGAGCATGGCCCACGCCGCGGCCAGCAGGGGCGGGGCGGGCGAGTGCAGGGCCAGCGGCGGCGCGACCATGCCGAAGTCGCTCTCGGCCTGAGCGTAGACGCTGGCGACGAGGCCGTCAGCGGCACCGGGCAGGACCGGGGTGACGTACCGGATCTGGGCCAGTGACCTGCGGAGCCCGTTGGCCATGATCGCGTTTTTCATCGTGCCACCAGCCCGGGGATCAGGCCCGATACCGCGCGGGCGGCGCTCGTCGCGCCGTCCGGCGCGGGGGCTCCGTACTTGACAGGAACGCCCCGTTGCTGCGCGGCGTGGACAATGCCGGGGATGGCCCGCTCCGCCAGCGCCGCGATGGTCAGCGCCGGGTTGACGGTGAGCGCGCCCGGTACCGCGGAGCCGTCGGTGACGAAGATGCCCGGGTGACCGCGCAGCTCATGCCGGTCGTCCAGGGCCGAGGTGGCCGGGTCGTCGCCGATGCGGCACGAGGAAAGCGGGTGCACCGTGTAGGCGCCTACCAGGTCGTTCGTCCACGGCCGCACCCGGGCCAGACCGTCACGTTCCAGGATGTCCTTGATCTCCGCGTCGGCCTCGGCCCAGCCGCGCAGCGTTTCCTTGCTTGGCTCGTACGAGAGGGCGCCGCGGCCCAGCATCTGCTGCGAGATACGTACGGCGTTGCCGGTGGGCGGCGGCGGCCCGAACACGCCTTCATTGTTGTCCTCCGACAGGATGAAGATCGTCAGCCACGACTGCCAGTGCCGCAGCATCTCCTTCTTCTCCGGCCCGAACCAGCCCGG
>JBEKKH010000288.1:0-13228 GCA_050010815.1 Streptosporangiaceae bacterium
AGCTTCACCGGGTTCCCGTTCCTGGCCAGCTTCGTCGCCGAGGACTCGTTCCTGCCCCGCTGGCTGACCCGGCGCGGCCACCGGCTGGTGTTCTCCAACGGGATCATCCTGCTGGCCGTGCTGTCGCTGTCGCTGATGCTGGTGGCGGGCGCGACCGTGGACGCGCTGATCCCGTTCTACGCGATCGGCGTGTTCACCGGGTTCGCCATGGCCGGGTTCGGCATGGCCAGGTACCACCGCCGGACCCGGGAGCGGGGGTGGCGGCGGCGGCTGGTCATCAACACCGCCGGCGGGATCTACACCGCGCTGGTCGTGCTGCTGTTCGCGGTGGTGAAGTTCACCGAGGGCGCGTGGCTGGTTGTGGTCTTGTTCCCGGTCCTGGTGTACGCGCTCATCCGGCTCAACCGGCAGTACCGGCACGAAGCCGCCATCTTGGACTCACCCGGCGGCCCCGAGCTGCGGCCGCAGCCGCAGAACTACTCCCGCCGCGTCGTGCTGCTGCTGGTGGACAGCTACGACCTGGCCACCATCGCCGGGCTCAGGTACGCCAAGAGCCTGCGGCCCCAGGTCCTGCGCGCGGTGCACTTCAGCCTGGACAGCGCCCGGTCGGACAAGCTCAGGCGGCAATGGCTGGAGGCAGGAACGGGCACCGCGCTCGAGCTGGCCGACTGCCCGGACCGGCGGCTGGCCCACGCCGCGGCCCGGCTGGCCGCCGCCGAGGCGGCCGCGCCCGGCACGCAGGTGACCATCGTGCTGCCCCGCCGCAGCTACCCGCCGCTGGCCGCCCGGCTGCTGCACGACCATACCGCCGACCGGATCGCCCGGGTGGTCAGCCACGTCCCTGGTGCGGCCGCCACCATCATCCCGTTCGACGTGCAGCACAAGGTCGAGGCCATCCACGCCAAGCGGGTCCGGGCCGGGCACGAGGGCGGGCTGCATGACTACGAGTGGCCGGCCCCGCCACCGGGCACCGACCCGATCGGATCGCTGCGGCCGCAGGGCCAGGCCACCGTGCAGGGCCGCCTGCACGCGGCGCAGGTCCGGCCGGTCCCCGGCACCAGCGTGCTGGCGTGCGAGATCGCCGACTCCACCGGTGACATGACCGCGCTGTTCTACGGCCGCACGCAGATCGCCGGCCTGGAGCCGGGCTGCCGGATCCGGCTGCACGGCATGGTCGGCACCGGCGACGACCGCCGGCCGACGATGATCAACCCCGGCTACGAGCTGCTACGGTGACGTTGGCACCGCCGGCTGATACGGCGGGCCGGGGCTGACTGGGACGGGGCCGGCCCCGGCGGCTGATACGGCTGGCGCGGGGCTGGGACCACGGGCCGTTCGGGCCTTCTCACAAGGGGTTTTCCTGACCGGGCACCTTCCTCGCCGGCCGGCCCGGCCTGTAGTCTTGAGCCGAGTTAGCGCCGGGAAGGATCTGCTGGTGGAACCGGATGTTGGGAACCGCCCAGGGTTCTTCCCGCAACT
Organism: Streptosporangiaceae bacterium; assembly: GCA_050010815.1. Taxonomy (GTDB): domain Bacteria; phylum Actinomycetota; class Actinomycetes; order Streptosporangiales; family Streptosporangiaceae; genus Palsa-504. Next base: position 1,480 of record JBEKKH010000288.1, read on the forward strand.
GCAGCTTGACGAGCTACTGGCCGAGCTGCAGGCCCGGCTGCAGGCCGTGGTGTCGACCAGGGACCGGATGCGTGCCCTGCTCGAGGCGGTCGTGGCCGTCGGCTCCGGCCTGGACCTGGAGTCCACCCTGCAGCGGATCGTGCAGACCGCGGTCGGGCTGGTCGACGCGACCTACGGCGCGCTCGGCGTCATCGGCGAGGACAAGCGGCTGGCCGAGTTCATCCCGGTCGGCCTGAGCTCAGAGGAGATCGAGCGGATCCACCACTGGCCGGAGGGACGCGGCCTGCTCGGCCTGCTGATCGACGATCCCCGGCCGCTGCGGCTGGCCGACATCAGCGCCCACCCCGCATCGTCGGGGTTCCCCGACGGGCACCCGCCGATGCACGGCTTCCTCGGGGTGCCGGTGCGGATCAGGGATGAGGTGTTCGGCAACCTTTACCTGACCGGCAAGCGGGGGGGCGGCGAGTTCACCGAGGACGACGAGGCGGTGCTGGTCGCGCTGGGTGCCGCGGCCGCGGTCGCGGTCGAGAACGCCCGGCTGTACGAGGCGGCCCGCCGCCAGCAGCGCTGGATCGAGGCCAGCGCCGAGGTCACCACCCGGCTGCTGTCCGGGTCGGCGCCCGCCGAGGTGCTGGCCGACGTGACCCGGCGGGCGCGGGAGCTGTCCGGGGCCGACCTGGTCGTGCTGGCGCTGCCCGACGACGGCGGACGCCGGCTGACGATCACCTACGCCGACGGCGAGGGCGCCGACGCCACCCGCGGCCTGGTGCTGCCGATCGGCGAGTCGCTGTCCGGCCGGGTGCTGGCCACCGGCGAGCAGCTGGACTCCGCCGACTTCGCCGCCGACGAGCGAGCCTCGCAGGCGGCCCGCGGCGCGATGACCCACATCGGGCCCGCGATGGTGTTCCCGCTCGGCGTGCCGGGCAACGTCCGCGGCGTGCTCACCGTCGGACGCCGCCACGGCGCGGCGGCGTTCCCCCCGGCCGAGGTGGACGTGGCGGCCTCCTTCGCCGCGCAGGCCGGCGTCGCGCTCGAGCTCGCGGCCAGCCGGGCCGAAGCCGAACGGCTCTCGCTCTACGAGGACAGGGACCGGATCGCCCGCGACCTGCACGACCTGGTCATCCAGCGGCTGTACGCCACCGGCATGTCGCTGGAGGGCACGATGCCGATGATCACCCGGCCGGAGGTGGCGAGCCGGATCACCAACGCGGTGGACGCGATGGACGACACCATCAAGGACATCCGCGCCACCATCTTCGCGCTGCAGGCCCGCGATACCGCCAGCCCTGCCGACCTGCGCGGCGATATCGTCACGCTGGTCGAGGAGATGACGCCGATGCTCGGCTTCGCCCCGTCGCTGCGGCTGGGCGCGGGGCTGGCCGCGCCGGTCCGGCCGGAACTAGCCGATCAGGTGCTCGCCGCGCTGCGCGAGGCGTTGTCCAACGCGGCCAGGCACGCCCAGGCCAGCGAGGTCGACGTGACCGTGGACGTGGATCCGGACGGAATGCTGACCGTCCTGATCACCGACGACGGGATCGGGATCCCGGCCGAGGTCAAGCGCAGCGGGCTGCGCAACCTGACCACCCGGGCGCAGGACCTCGGCGGCGAGCTGCGGCTCGGCCCGGCCGATCCGGGTGCCGCCAAGCCGGGGACCCGGCTGGAATGGCGCGTCCCGGGCGGTTAGACGCGGAGTCAGTCCTGGTGTGAGGTCAGCAGCGGGGGCGGGCCGGAAGCGAGCAGACGGCGGCCGTTCAGGATCTCCGGCGAGATCCGGATGAAGTGCTCCCGCGCCCCGGCGGCCCAGGAGCTCAGGCCTAGCTGCTGGAGCCGGCTGATGTCCCCGGGCTCGGTGACTTCCCGCGCCTGCCCGACGGCGGTGACGCTCCAGCCGGCCTGCTGCGCCTCGTCCAGGCAATCCATCTCGAACGCGACGACGGAATGCTGGGTGGCGGCGGCCAGCTTGCCATTGCGGTCCGTCCTGATGATGATGTCGCCGCCCTCAAGCGCGAAGTTGACCAGTTCGACGGCCGGCAGCGCCCGCCGGGTATAGACGATCCGGCCCACTGATACCGATGCCATCAGGTGCAGGCAGGCATCCCTGGAGAGTTGCTCGAGAGCCGAGCCGTCGGAGTACATGTGCCGAGCTTGCCGCCCCTCCGCAGGCCCGGACCAGGGAACAAGGTCCTTAGTCGCCGGGCCCTGAGTGCCGCTCTTCGCGGCCGTGATCCTGGGAGTCACCGAAGGTGCGGGCGGCGAAGGCGGCGGCCTGGGTGCGGCGCTCCATGCCCAGCTTGGCGAACAACGCCGACACGTAATTCTTCACCGTCTTCTCCGCCAGGAACATCCGCTCCCCGATCTGCCGGTTCGTCAGACCCTCCCCGATCAGCTCCAGGATCCGCCGCTCCTGCCCGGACAACCCCGCCAGCGGATCCTTGTGCGACCCCTGATCCCGCAACCGCGCCATCAGCTGACTCGCCGCCCGCGGATCCAGCATCGACTGGCCCGACGCCACCGTCCGCACCGCACCCACCAGGTCAGTACCCCGGATCTGCTTCAGCACATACCCCGCCGCCCCCGCCATGATCGCATCGAACAACGCCTCATCATCACCGAAAGACGTCAGCATCAAGCACGCCACCTCCGGCATCTTCGACCGGATCTCCCGGCACACCGACACCCCGTCCCCATCCGGCAACCGCACATCAAGCACCGCCACATCCGGACGCAACGCCGGGATCCGCGCCAGCGCCGACGCCACCGTCCCCGCCTCCCCCACCACCCGGATCCGGACCACCTCATGATCGTCGAGCAGAAACACCGCGATCGGTTTCTGCGTCTCCTCGCCGGACGGAGAACCGCTGGCCGGATCTGTCACCGTAACTCCTGACGTTGGGGTGGGCCCCGGCGGGCCGAGGTGGTGTCAGGTTAACTCTAGGCCGCCATCCGCAGGTAAAGGACCGAAGTCCCTGGCAAACGAGCCCCGATGCCCCTATGGAGCCGCGGCCGTCCGGCCTACCGTCGGTAGTAGAGGTTCACAGCGGAACCACGAGCAGCAGGAGGCTGACATGACTGGAATCCTGGTCGGAGTGGACGGATCCGGCCATTCGCAGCGTGCGCTGGAATGGGCCATGCACGAAGCCGGGCTCCGGCACGTGCCGCTGACCGTGCTCACCGTGCACCAGGCCGTCGCGGGCTATTCCGGCGGCGCGGCGGTGTACATCGATGACCCGGCGCACACCAAGCACGCCCGCCAGGCGGCCCAGGCCGAAACCGACAAGGCGCTGGCCGGGCTCGAAGGACCCCGCCCGGAGTCCGTCACGGTCACGGCGATTCACGGTTTCCCGGTCGAGGAGATCATCAAGGCCGGCCGCGACGCCGACATCATCGTGCTCGGCTCGCGCGGGGCCGGCGGATTCACCCGGCTCTTGATGGGGTCGGTGGCCGGCCAGGTGGCGCAGCACGCGCCGTGCCCGGTCCTCATCCTCCCGCCCGAGCAGCAAGAATAAAGCGGTTACGGCATCAGGCCGTGCCGCGGGAAAATCGCCTTCCTGGTGGCCAGGATCGCCTGGTCGACGGGGTCGGCCGGGTTGTAGCCGTCCTCGAAGGAGACGAACTCCCCGCGGCCGCCCTCGGTCATCCGCTCGGGAGCGGGCCGGCCGGTCACCTCGGTCACGTACGCGCGCCACGATTCCGGCGTCGCCGACGCCGGGTCGAGCGGCCGTCCCGCGGCCTCGAACAGCAGATGGGTCCAGGTCCTGGGAACGACCTCGACGTGCTCGTATCCGCCGCCGCCGGTGAACAGCCAGCGGCCGTCCGCCACCTCGTGCGCCAGCGCGTGCAGCGCGGCGTGCGCGGCCCGCTGCCCGTCGATGGTCAGGCCCAGGCTGGCCAGCGGGTCGCTCCAGTGGGTGTCGCAGCCGTGCTGGCTGACCAGCAGCTGCGGGCGGAACTCCCGCAGCAGCGGCGGCACCACGGCGTCGAAGGCCCGCAGCCACCCGGCGTCGCGCGTGCCCGCGGGCAGCGCGACGTTGACCGCCGATCCCTGGGCGTCCGGGCCGCCGATCTCGGCGGCCCGGCCGGTGCCGGGAAACAGCGTGTCCGGGTGCTCGTGCAGGCTGATGGTCAGCACCCGCGGGTCGTTCCAGAACGCCGCCTGCACGCCGTCACCATGATGCACGTCCACGTCAACGTAGGCGATCCGCTCCGCGCCCTGGCGGAGCAGCCAGGCGATCGCGATGGCCGGGTCGTTGTAGATGCAGAAACCACTGGCGTTCCTGGCCATCGCGTGGTGCAGGCCGCCCGCGATGCTGACCCCGTGCTCCGCGGCCTGCGTCCAGACCGCCTGCGCCGCGGCCAGCGTGGCCCCGGCCACCATCGCGGCCGCCTCATGCATCCCGGCGAACACCGGATCGTCGGCGGTGCCGAGCCCGTGCATGAGCAGCGCGCGTTCGGTCATGTCCTGGGCGGCCGGGCCGCCCCGCGACATCCGGGCCGGATCGCTGGCCAGCCGCACCAGCGAAATATAGGTCGGGTCGTGGACGAATTCCAGCTCGGCGTCGGTCGCCATGGCCGGGACCACGATCGAGACCCCGTCCTGGCCGCCGAGGCCGAAGGCCTGCGCCAGCTCCATGGTCAGCTTGAGCCGGACCGGCGCCATCGGATGGTCGGGGCCGAAGTCGTAGCCGGTCAGACGGTCGTCCCAGGCCACATGCAGGGTGCAGGTCATAATGCCTTCCCGGGTCCGCCCTATCGTCAACTGGCAGCGTGTCCCGCCTGCCATAGCCGATAGTAAGCGCCGCCGGAGGCGATGAGCTCGGCGTGGGTGCCCCGCTCGGTCACCTGACCGCGGTCAAGCAGCACGATCTCGTCCACCTGGTCCAGGCCGTCAAGCTCGTGGGTGATCAGCAGGGTGGCCCGGCCGGCCGTGGCCGCGAGCAGGTCCGCGGTCAGCGCCCGGCGGTTGTCCGGGTCCAGGTGGGCGGTGGGCTCGTCCAGGACGAGCAGCGCCGGATCGGCCAGCAGCGCGCGGGCCAGCGCGAGCCGCTGGCGCTGGCCGCCGGACAGGGCGGCGCCGTGCGTGCCGACCGGCGTGTCCCACCGTTGCGGCAGCGAGGTGATCCAGTCGAGCAGCCGGGCGCGCCCCGCGGCCTGCGCCAGCTCGGCGTCGCTGGCCCCCGGTCGGGCCAGCCGCAGGTTGTCGCGGATGGTGGTGTCGAAGACGTGCGGGTCCTGGGCGCAGCCGCTGATGACCGTGCGCACGTCGTCCGGGTCATACCCGGCCAGGTCACGGCCGTTCAGCCGGACGGTGCCCGAGCTGAGGTCGATGAACCGGAACAGGACCGCGGCCACCGTGGACTTTCCGGCGCCGGCCGCCCCCACCAGCGCGACCCGCCGTCCGGGGCCAAGATCAAGATCGAGATTCCGAACGGCCGGCGGCTCGTCCGGCGCATAACGGACGGTGCCGCCGCGGATGGAGATCGCGACCGGGCGCTCTGGCGGCGCAAACGGCTGGTCCGGGGTGCGGACCGGATCCGGGGCGTCCATGACCTCCGCGATCCGCACCGCCGCGGCCCGGGACTGGCCGAGGGCCAGCGCGGCCGCCGGCAGGGCGGTGACCACCTCGAAGGCGGCCAGCGCGGTGAGCGTGATCACGGCCAGCGGCACCCGGCCCAGCGACCCGGACCCGGTGGCCAGCACGCCGCTTGTGGTGACACCGAGCAGCAGCACGCCCCACAGGGTGAGCCCGGCCGCCGCGGAGCCCAGGCCGGTGCCCAGGCCGGAGGCGGACGCGGACCGCCGGGCCAGCCGGGTGAGCTCGGCGTCGGCGCCCCGGGTCCGGGCCAGCCCGGCCTCGACCGCGCCGAACGCGTGCAGCTCGGCCGCGCCGCCGAGCAGGTCGGTGACCGCCGCGCCGAGCTCGCCGCGGGCGGGGGCGGTCCGGCGCGCGGCCCGGCGCGCGCACGCCGCGGTCAGCGGCGGCACGACCGCGCCGGCGACCAGCAGGCCGGCCGCGAGCAGGCCGGCCGCGGGCGCGAAGACCAGCAGCATCGCCGTGGTCGCACCCGCCCCGACCAGCGCCGCCGTCAGCGGCGGGGCGATGCCGCGGATGAACAGGTCCTGGGTCGTGTCGACGTCGCTGACCAGCCGGGTGAGCATGTCCCCGGAGCCGAAGGCGGTGCCAGGGCCAAGCCCGGCCGGGGCCAGCCGCTCCAGCCGCCGGTAGATCGCCACCCGGACATCGGCCAGGACGCGGAAGGCCACGTCGTGCGAGTACAGGCGCTCGACGTAACGCAGCAGCCCGCGGCCGACGCTGAACGCGCGCACCAGGACCACCGCGATCGAGATCGCCACGATGTTGGGATGCTGAGAGGCCCGGGCGAGCAGGAAGCCCGAGGTCGCCAGCAGCGCCACCCCGCAGCCGCAGCCGACCGCGCCGGCCAGCACGGCCAGCAGCAGCTGGCGGCGCATCGGCCGGGACCCGAAGGCCAGGCGCAGCAGGCGGAGCAGCGGGTGCCCGGATGCGGCCGGGACGGGGACGGCGGTCATGGGACTACGACCAGTCGGTCGGGCGTGGTGAGCGCCGGGGTGATCGGGTTGGTCGGCTGCCTGAGGTGGCCGTGGTCGAGGGTGAACACCCGGCCGGTGTCACGTACATGGGTTTGACTGTGCGTTACCTGGATCACGGTGCGGCCGACGGTCAGCGCGTCGACGGCCTGCTCAAGCAGGCGGGCGCTGATCGCATCCAGGTGCGCGGTCGGCTCGTCGAGCAGGAGCAACGGCGCGTCCCGCAGGAACGCGCGGGCGAGCGCGAGCTGCTGGCGCTGCCCGGACGACAGCCGGAGCCCGTGCTCCCCGACCGCGGTGTCGTAGCCCTGCGGCAGGGCCTCGATGAACGCGGCCGCCCCGGCCGCTTCGGCCGCCCGGGCGATGGCCTGGCGGCTGGCCACCGGGTCGCCCAGCGCGATGTTCTCGGCCACCGACGCGTTGAACAGGTACGGCTGCTGCGGCACCCAGCTGATCTGGCGGCGCCAGTCCTCCAGCGGGACGGACGCCACATCCAGGCCGCCGACCTCGATCCGGCCCGCGGTCGGCGCGGTGAAGCGGAGCAGCACCGCGAGCAGCGAGCTCTTGCCCGCGCCGCTCGGGCCGGTCAGCGTGATCTTGTCGCCCGGCCGGATGGTGAGGTTCACACCGGACAGGGCGTCGCCGCGGCCGGGGTAGGCCAGGCCGACCCCGGTCAGCTTGATCGCGTCGGTGCGCAGCGACACGGTGCGGTCCGACGCAGCGGGGGCTTTTGCCGCGCCGGGGGCTTTTGGGGTCCGGGTCTCGGCGGGTACCGGGGTGTCGAGGATCTCGAAGACGTCCTGGGCCGCGGCGGCACCCTCGGTGCTGGCGTGGAACTGGGCGCCGACCGCGCGCAGCGGCAGGTAGGCCTCCGGCGTGAGCAGCAGCACCAGCAGCGCGGTCTGGTAGCTCAGGTGCCCGGCCAGCAGGCGCAGACCGACCTCGACGGCGACCAGCGCGGTGGCCAGGGCGGCCGCGAGCTCAAGCACGAAGCCGGACAGGAACGCGACCCGCAGCGTGGACATGGTGGCCTGCCGGTACTGATCGGTGACCTCGCCGATCACCTCGGCCTGCGGCCGAGCGCGGCCGAACAGCTTGAGCGTCGGCAGTCCTTCCACCACGTCGAGGAAGTGGCCGCCGAGCCGGGACAGCAGCCGCCACTGACGTTGCGTGGTCGCCTTGGTGTGCAGCCCGACCAGGATGGCGAAGACCGGGATCAGCGGCAGGGTGACCCCGATGACGACGGCGGAGATCCAGTCCGCGAACGCGACCCTGATCAGCACGGCCAGCGGGACCAGGCAGGCCAGCACGAGCTGGGGCAGGTAGCGGGCGAAGTAGGCATCCAGGCCGTCCAGGCCCCGGGTGGCCAGCGTGGTGACCTCACCGGACCGGTTCCTGGCCAGCCAGGACGGCCCCAGCCGGAGCGCATGATCGGTCAGCCGGCGCCGCAGCTGGGACTTGACCGCGGCGGCGGCCCGCAGCGCGGTGACCTCGCCGCCGTAGCTGGCCGCGGCCCGGCCAAGCAGCACGGCCAGCAGCAGGCCGGCCGCGCCGGCCAGCACGGCGGTACCGGTTCCGGTCGCCGCCCCGGCCAGCAGCCGGGCCAGCAGGCTGGCCTGGATCAGGATCAGGCCGGTGACGGCCAGACCCAGGACGACCGTGACCACGAGGTAACCGCGGGCCGCGGCCGAGTAACGCAGCAGCCGGGGATCCAGCGGCTTCACGGCCGTCCGCCGGCGGGCGTGGGCGCGGGCCCGGTCACCGGCGGGGTCGGGGTCGGCGCGTGCCCGGCCGGGCCGAGGTCCGACCCGGTCAGCCGCTTGCGGAACACCCAGTAGGACCAGCTCTGGTAGCCGAGCACGACCGGGGTGAAGATCACCGCGACCCAGCTCATCACGACCAGGGTGTAGTGCGCCGACGAGGCGTTGGTCACGGTCAGGCTGTACGCCGCCGCCGTGCTCGAGGGCATCACGTTGGGCCACAGGTCGCCGAACAGGGTGGCCACGGCCAGCACCAGGGTGAGCGCGGTCCCGGCGAAGGCCCAGCCTTCCCGCCCGCGCAGCGCCGCGACCGCGCCGCCGATCAGGACGACCGCGGCCAGCGCGGCGGTGACGTCGGTGGCCGGCTTGCCGTGGCTGAACTGGGTGACGGCCAGGAAGACCGCGGCCAGCGGCACGGCGGCCGCGGCGATCCCGACCGCGGCGCGGCGGGCCCGCCGCCTGAGCTCGCCGGTGGTCTTGAGACCGAGGAAGATCGCGCCGTGCAGCGTGAACAGGCTGAGCGTGACCAGCCCGCCGAGCAGGCCGTACCAGTTGAGCAGGCCGAGCAGGTTGCCGGTGTCGACGTGGGCGGCGTTCAGCGGCACGCCGCGCACGATGTTGGCGAAGGCCACCCCCCACAGCAGCGCGGGCAGCGCGGACCCGGCGAAGATGGCCCGGTCCCAGTTAGCGCGCCAGCGCGGGCTCTCCACCTTGCTGCGGAACTCGAAGCACACGCCGCGGACGATCAGCCCCACCAAGATGATCAGCAGGGGCAGGTAGAAGCCGCTGAACATGGTGGCGTACCACTGCGGGAAGGCGGCGAACGTCGCACCGCCCGCGGTCAGCAGCCACACCTCGTTGCCGTCCCAGAGCGGGCCGATCGTGTTGATCATGACCCGGCGGTCGGTGTCGGACCGGCCCAGGAACGGCAGCAGGATGCCGACCCCGAAGTCGAATCCCTCCAGCATGAAGTACCCGGACCACAAGATCGCGATGAGGATGAACCAGAACGTCGCGAGGTTCATAACAGCTCCCTCAGTATGAGAAGACGGGAAGGGGTGCTTCGGCGCCGGCCCCGGGGCCCGTGCCGTCGGGCTCCTCCGGTGCACCGTCCTTGACGTGCCTGACCGTCAGCCACCCCGCGATGGCCGCCAGGCCCGCGTACAGCAGGGTGAAGGTGGTCAGCGAGATGATCACCGAGGAGACTGTGACGCCGGCCGAGACGCTCTGCGCGGTGGTCAGCAGGCCGAACACCGTCCACGGCTGGCGGCCCATCTCGGTGAAGATCCAGCCCATCGTGCTGGCCAGGTACGGCAGGGGCAGGGCCCAGATCGCGACCCGGTAGAACCACCGGCTGCGCGGGATACGCCGGCGCCGGGTCAGCCACAGCCCCAGCGCGGCCAGCAGCGCGGCCAGCGAGCCGAGGCCGACCATCAGGCGGAACGACCAGTAGGTGACCGGGATAATCGGCTTGTAGCTGCCCGGCCCGTACTTTTTGTCATAGGCCCGCTCGACGTTGTTGATGCCCTGGACGGTGCCGTGCGGGTTCAGCGTGGCGATCAGCGACAGCAGGTAGGGCACCCGGATGCTCCACACTTCCTTGCTGCCGTTCAGGGAGCCGATGGTGAACAGCGAGAACGACGCCGCGTCCGAGGTGTTGTACAGCGCCTCGGCGGCCGCCATCTTCATCGGCTGCTGCGAATCCATCAGCCGGGCCTGGATGTCACCGGTGACCGCGGTGGCGATCCCGGCGGCCAGCGTAACCGCCAGGCCGATCCGCATCGCCCGGCGGAACACGTCCACCTGCGACTTGCGGGCCAGGTGCCAGCCGCTGACCGCGATCAGCACGGCGCCGGTCACCAGGAACGAGGCGAAGAACACGTGCGGCCACGCGGCCAGCGCGGTGGAGTTGGTCAGCAGCGCGAAAATGCTGGTCAGCTCGACCCGGTGGGTGCCGGGCACGACCCGGTAACCGACCGGATGCTGCATCCAGCTGTTGGCGGCCAGGATGAAGAACGCCGACATCGACGTGCCGATGGCGGCCAGCCAGATCATGGCCAGGTGCAGCCGCGGCGAGAGCCGGTTCCAGCCGAAGATCCACAGGCCGATAAAGGTCGATTCCATGAAGAAGGCCAGCAGCGCCTCCATGGCCAGCGGCGCCCCGAACACGTTGCCGACGAACTCGGAGTACGCCGACCAGTTCATGCCGAACTGGAATTCCTGTACGATCCCCGTGACCACGCCCACCGCGAAGTTGATCAGGAAGATCTTGCCGAAGAACTTGGTCAGCCGCAGGTAGGCCGGGTCCTTCTTGATCAGCCACCAGGTCTGCAGGCAGGCGACCGTCAGCGACAAGCCGATCGTCAGCGGGATGAAGATGAAGTGGTACACGGTGGTGATCCCGAATTGCCATCGGGACAGGTCAAGCACGGTCATCGGTCTTCCCTGAGCTCGGCGTCAAAGTCCGCGCCGTCCGCGGTGCATCAATCGGACCAGGAGTGACGCGGAGCCTCACAGGGTCGGCAGGCCTCAGGGCCCGGGACCTTGGTCCCCGTTCTCGCCGGCAGTCACCGCAGTCTCCGATCTCCCTCGATCAGAGGTTTCCTGATCACAGCCTTCTAATCGGAAGTCTCTATCAGCTCGGCCGTGAGCCGGCGGCCGACCGCGTGCGCGGTCCTGGCCACGCCGAGTTGCAGCATCAACTGCGGCGCCCCGGGCAGCGACAGGCGGCTGCGGATCAGGTTCCTGGCCATCGCCGTTTGCAGCGCCTGGGTTTGCAGCCGGGCGAAGGTCCACTGGCTGGCGGCGTGCAGCAGCAGCCGGTCCAGCGCCTGGCCGGCCCGCAGCCAGTCCTCCTCGCCGTCACCCGCGGTGACAAGCACCGCGGCCACCGGGGCCGCCGAGCCGCCCTCGGGCAGCCACCCCAGGCCCCGGCCCAGATCGAAGTCGCGCTCGGGCAGCCGGCCGGGCTTACGGCCGGGCCGGGCCGGGAACGCGTGGGCGGGCACGCCGTCCCGGCACACGCTACTGGCGGCGCGGGTCCACCGGATGGTCTCGGCCCGGACCACCGGGTCGAGATCTTGGGTGCTGGCCTCCGCCGCGATGAGCGCGGCCAGCCCCGGCCTGGCGCGCTCCAGATCGACCACGGCGAGCGTCGCGCCCTCCGCGATGGCATCGGCCTGCAGGTCCGCCAGCAAGCCCGCGGGCAGCGGAACAAGCTCGAACGGCCCACGGTGGGTATGCCGGTGCGGTACCGCATCGAGCATCTTCCGTTCGGCCGGATTAGTGGGGGACGCCGAGCCGAGCCGGACCCGGGCCAGCAACCGCAGCCCGGCAGGCGGGCGGCAGGCTTCGGGGGCAGGGAAAAGCTCCACCTCGGGGACGTGGCCAAGCGAGCGCACCGCGAGCCGCAGCCCGTACAGGGC
>JBEKKH010000289.1:0-9116 GCA_050010815.1 Streptosporangiaceae bacterium
CTGGACAACCTCCGCGCGCTCGGCGTCCCGTTCCGGTTCAACGTCACGATGATCCGCGACAACCTCACCGAGCTGGAGGCCATCGCCGCCCTGGCCGCCGACAAGGGCGCGCGGGTGGTCAACTTCCTGACCTTCAACCCCTACTTCGAGTGGGAGCGCGACATCGAGATCAGCTTCCAGGCCCGACACTCCGAGATCGCCCCGTACCTGATGCGGGCGATCGACACCTGCACCGCCGCCGGGGTCGAGGCCAACGTCCGGTACATGCCGCCCTGCCAGCTCCCCGGCTACGAGCAGCACGTCTACACCGGCTTCCAGCTTCCCTACGACACCCACGAGTGGGACTACAACTCCTGGTACGACGCCGGCCAGCCGGCAAGCCCCGGGCGGGACTGGTACTACCAGGCATCCCGGCAGCAGCGCGAGCGGCACGACTACCAGCAGGCCCCGGCCTGCGCCGGGTGCGCGCTGCGCGAGGTCTGCGACGGGTTCCACGCCCAGTACGCCGCCCGCTGGGGCGGCGGCGAGGCCGTCCCGTATCCCGGGCCGCCGGTCACCGATCCGCGCCACTTCATCCGGCACCAGGACAAGTACCAGTACCCGGCAGAGCCGGACTCCGGGCCTGACCAGGCCGGATCACCGCGAGCGGACCTCGCCGGGCCGCTCAGCCTGGCCGCCAGCGGCGGCGCAGGCGCACGCCGCACGCTCCCGGCGGGGCAGTGAGCGCGCTCTCGCGGATCACCACGGCGGTGATGGCAGCCGGAGTGGCACGGCAGGCGTTCGTCTTGTCCGGCATCGTGCGCTCCGGCCGGTTCCTGCGCCAGGAGACGGACCCGCAGCCGGCGTCCGGGCACAGCGGGGCAGCGGTGAGGTTCTTCATCGTGGTGCCGGTCCTGCGCGAGGCCGCGATCTTGCCGGCCGCCGTCGCGCACTTCCAGGCGCTGGCCTGCGGGCACGCGGCCACGGTCGTCATCGTCACCACCGCCCGCGAGGCCGCCGAGGCACCCCGGCACCCGGCCGCAGCCGACACAGTCGCGGCAGCCCGGGAGCTGGCCCGCGACGGCAAGTGCGTCCACCTGCACTACCCCGACCCGCTAGGACTCAAGGCCGACCAGCTCAACTACGCGGCGGCGAGCTGCGCGGCGATGCTCCCCGACGGCGTGCCGTCCTCGCAGGCGTTCCTGGCCTGCTATGACGCGGACTCCCGGCCGCCGCTGGACTCACTCGCCCGCTTCACCCGCGCCATCGAGGGCCATCCCGGGGCGGATGTCTTCCACCAGTCCTCCCGCTTCGAGTCCCGCCAGCAGCCGGCCGCCGGGCCGCTGCGCCGCCTCCGCGCGGCGGTCTGCGACGCCGGGGCGCTGCGCGCCAACCGTTTCGTCCTGGGCTTCGAGCTTCCCCGGCTCCTCAACCGCTCCGGCCAGGTCAGCGCCCTGAAACGGGCGCTGTGGTCGGGCGTCTACGCGCACGTGACCAGCCACGGGCTGTGCGTGCGCCTCTCGCTGCTGGACAGGCTGCCGTTCCCGGCCCGCTCGCCGCTGGAGGACATGCACTACAGCTTCATCCTCGGCTCACGGGGCCTGCCCATGGTCCCGGTGCCCAGCCTGGATTCCGCCGAGGTGCCCGGCAGCGTGACCGCCCAGGTCCAGCAGGCGGCCCGCTGGTTCTTCGGCCCGGCCCGGTTCGCCCGCTACCTGAAGGACCCGGCGGCACGCGCCGGGTGGCCGGCCACGGTCATGGCGGCCTCAGCGGCCGGGTCGGCAGCCGAATGAGCCGGCTGCGCCGTCGTCCCCGCCGTGGTCTGCGTCCTGATCGCGGCCGGGACGCCGCCCGTGCGGGTCACGGCGGACTGCTACGCGGCCGTCTGCGCCGTGCAGGTCATCCTGACCGAGGCATGGCTCGGCGCACCGGGGCCGCCCGGTGCCCGCCTGGCCCGGGTCGCGGCCTTCCCGCTGGCGCTCGGGGTGCACGGGACAGGCGGCTTTCTGGGATGGGCGAGGCTGCTCGGCGGCGCGTCCGGCGCGGGGAAAACCGAACGCGGACCCCGCGCATGACGGCGAAGCCGTACATCGTCGCCCTGGAAGGCCCGTGCTGCGCCGGCAAGACCACCCTGGGACGCCTGCTGGTCCAGGAACTCCGCGAGATGGCCGTCACCTTCGTGCCCTGCTACGCCGACCACGCCGGCGGCGGCCGGTACCTGCCGCGCCAGGAAGCAGACACGGTGGCTGAGCGCGAGCAGGCCCTGCGCGAGCTCTTGCCCGTTGAAGCAGGACGGCTGGCGCAGGTACCGCAGGAATGCGACGTCATCCTGGAAGACCGCAGCGCGCACACCCTGCTCGCCCACTCCTACGCGCTCCAGCGCAAGACCGGCACCGACTTCCTCAGCCCTTCGGAGCGGCTGCTGCAAAGTTCCCCCGTCCCGGCATGGCCCGGCCTGGTGCTCTACCTCGACCTGCCGCAAGGCGCCGTACAGCAGCGGAACCCGGGCAAGTTCCCGCCCGGCAGCATCTACACCGACCCGGACTTCAACGCCGCCGTCCGCGCATATTTCCGGCGGCTCGCCGGCCGGAAAACCCCGCAAGTCGCCTGGCTTGATGCGACCCTGGAACTACCGGCACTGGCACGGCTCGCAGCCGCGCGCATCCGGCGCGAAGCAGGACAGGAGACCATCGAGGGAGCCCTATGAAGCAGGTGCCCCTGTCGGGCCGGGTAGTCTTCTCCGACTGGCACGGCGTCCTTTCCCGCGACCCTTTCTGGACCTCGATCCGCAACTGCGCCACCCACCCCCTGCACGAGCAGCTCGAGGCGGGCATGGCCGGGGTATTCGATCCCGCCCGCAGCACCGCCAACGAGTGGATGAAGGGCCTGCTGTCCTCCGGCCAGGTCATCGCCGAGATGGGCATCCAGCTCCGCGGCCGGTTCATGGACGACTTCCTGGCCCGCCGCCTGGACCTGGACTGCGGCCGCATGAAAGTCAACGTCGGCCTGTTCGAGCTGCTGCGCGTGATCCGCGCCGAGGCCATGGTCGTGATCGCCACCGACAACATGGACTGCTTCGAGCGCGCCTTCACCCGAGCCCGCAGCCGCAGGCGCCGCCCCGGCCGCGAACGGGAGACGCTGGCAGACTGGGCCGTCATCTGCGACGACATCATCTGCTCCAGCCAGGCCGGAGCGCTGAAAAGCGAAGACCCCCAGACGTTCTTCGGGCCGTGGCTCGCCGCGCACGGGGTCGGTTTCGCCGACGCCGTCCTCATCGACGACCGCGCGGACAACTGCACTGCGTTCACCGGCCAGGGCGGCACCGCTATCCAGTGGAAGATGGGCACCAGTGACATCAGCGAAGTCACCAGCCGTCTGCGGCAGTGGCTCGATGAGGAAGACCCCGGCACCGCCCTCGCCCCCACGGCGAGCGGCGCACCGGCGGCCAGCTAACCGGCCTGGCCGGCAAGCGGGCCGCCAGGGTCAGGACATGCCCGGCCGCCAGGCTTGCGGCGGCGGTCGGACGCCAGGCGCTGCTGTTCCACCGCAGGCCACAACCCGGCAAGCACGCCGTCTGTTCGCAGAGCCGCATCACATCGCGTCGCCAGGTACCAGGTTGCCCACCGCTGGCCCTTCTCCACCTTGGACACGAACTCCTGGCTATGCGAGATCAGCGCCGCCAGGTCTCGCTGCGTCAGGCCGCGTGCCGTCCGCCAGCGGCGCAGCTCCGCACCGAAGCGGTCCCGCGCAGACGCCTCCGGCGTCAAAGCCCTTGGACGTCTCCCCATCACAAGCCTCGTACAGAAGGTCCCGCGCCTAACGACGCAATCACCGGGGAAGAGTGCTTATTCGAGTCGTTCGATACTCCTTGCGCGGCGAGCGCGGCGTTTCGCGACTGGCGGCCGGGGCGGGAGCTCATTCCCTTACCTCGGCTGGCGTGGGCTGGGGGGTAGTAAAGGGTGATCACCCGTTCTTGCGCGGGCCAGTCGGCACACTCCAGGCGCTGCGAGATCAGCACGCTGTCACTATCGGCGGGGTCACGGCTGATGCCCTCGGTCACCCACAGGTGCCCCTCTCCGCCGCAGTCCCCCATGGCGGCGCGGACGAGGGCCAGCAACTCGTTCTCAGTGCCGGCGCTGACTGCCCCGCCGGCCCATGACGCTTCGTGCTGCCCGCTGGCCGACAGGGAGGCGGGGGTGAACTTCAGGACCAGGTGCCCGTAGCGGGCCGTGAGGGCGACGCGTGCGGCGTAGTACGCGGACTGCTCGTCGTCTTCCACTGGGATCATGCCCCGGCTCGCGTGCCATCGACGGCCGGCGTGGCCGGCCTGGCCAGCTTGCCCCGGTTTTCGAGTTCGACGGCGATGTCCACGCGCAGCGTGTCCAGCTTGATCGCGGCCGGGTCCAGCCCTAGCTCGCGGTGGTTGTCGTACAGCAGTTGCGCGGCGTCGTGCGCCGCGCGCAGTTTCTCATCGCTGAGGCTGTCGAACATCGCGGGTCTCCCTTGCGCGAGGCGTGCGTTCTGATGACCGGTGGCGTATTGCCCGCGAGCGCCGCAGCTAGAGGCGCTCCAGCGCCGACTTGACCCTGGCCAGGATGTCCGGGTCGACGGGCCGGGGCGCTCTCGCCGCCCTGTCCGGGGCGGGCGCCGGGCGGCGCCTGACCGGCAGCGCCGGCGCGGGCAGCCGGCCGGGGGCCTGGCCAGCTCCCGAGATCACCGCCCAGGTGACCTTGGCGTGCTCCTGGTCATGCAGCGGGTACCAGCCGCACCGGTCGCTGAGCTGCTCGACGATCAGCAGGCCGCGCCCGCTCTCGTCGTCCGCGCCGGGCTGCACCGCTAGGGGGACGCCGGGGTGGCTGTCGCGGACGAGGATCGCCAGCTCGCCCCGGTCGATGGTGAGGACCAGCCTGATGGCGGCAAGGTCCAGGCCGGCGCAGGCGTTCAGGGAATTGGTCACCAGCTCGCTGGCCAGCAGCTCGGCGGTGTCGGCCAGCTCGGCCGCGCCCCATTCCCACAAGATCTCGCGGGTCCAGGCGCGGGCGCAGCGCGGCGCGGTGCGGACCGCGCCAAGGTCGAGCACGGCGTGAGGCGGCCGGGCCGGCACCTGGGCTGGCGGACCCTGGCATGATCGCCGGGCCAGCGCCTGGCCGGGCGGCCCGTGGCAGGGGCGCGGCGGGCCTGTCACGGTTGCGGTTCTTGCGGGCACGGGTCCTCCCGGGGGTGCGCTGCCGATGGTGCCCCGGGCCGCGTGGCGGTCCGCCCGGCCCGGGGCCGCTTGTGGTGGTCGGCGAGGTTAAGCCCGGCCAGGACCAGGGCGGCCTCGATCTCCGAGATCCGGCGGGGGCCGATGCCGCGGATCTTGCGGAGCTGGCGGCGGGTGTACAGGTCCACCACGTCGCCGACGGTGCGGGGCTCGGCGAACGGCGCGCCATCAGCACGGGTGAGGGCGTTGAAGCTGTTCATCGACAGGACCGTAAGCAGGCACTCCACCGGGCAGTCCCGGGTGACCGGCCCGTGGTGCGGCACCCTGGAACCGGGCGCGGTCAGCACCTCACCCATGAGCTGCCGCTCCGGTCGCGGCGGGGCGCAGGAGCGCCATCGCCCGCGTGACCGCCTCCACCACCAGGCCGGCGATGCCGGCCGGGTCGGCGGCCTCGCCGCACCGGCCCGGCCCGGAAAGCGCGGCCTCGGCCAGGTAGTCGCGCGTCCAGGTCAGGCCGCCGTCGTCGGCCACGCAGCCCTGCCCGCCGCCGTCGCCTTGCCCGGGAACGGTCGCGACGATCTCGGCGAGGACGTCGAAGGCGGTCTCGTCGCAGTAGACCGCCAGCTCCACGTCCAGGCCCCGCGCCTTCAGCTCCAGGCCGACAATGCCCTTGGACGTGACGTTCTCGCGCTGATACCCCGAGCCTAGGCGCGGCTGCGGCCCCGCGCGGCCGGTCAGCAGCACGGTGGCCAGGTCCGCGGTCAGGCCGGGGTCGGCCTCGTCCGCGGCCCAGGGCCAGTACTCCCATTCGGCGCTGCCGCCCTCGCCGACCGCCAGCGTGCAGCGCGCCCCCGGCAATGCGATGTCCAGGCGGCAGCCGTCCGCGTCAGCGGGCGGGCGGACGTCGAGCCCGGCTGCGGCCAGGCCGTCAGCGACCAGGCGCAGCAGTTCGCCCGGCACGGTGCGCCCGGCAAGGCAGGCGGTGTTCACGTCGGGTCGTCCTTCCGGTCGTGATTGCCGCCGAGGACGGCCAGGTGGGCGAGCAGTGCGGCCGTCATCTGGGCTGGGTCGTCGGGCTGCTCTTGCGGGGGCTGGTAGTGCCATTCGACTTCGATGCCGCCCCAGGTCGCGATCGCCGTCTCGCCGACAACAGCGATCTGGGAGCGGCCGGGGGCCGGCAGACGGGCGATGACCTTGGCGGCCTGCACCTGGGTGCAGCCGGTGTAGTGGCAGGCGGCCGAGCCGTCGTTCTCGGCGCTGACCTCCACGTCGGGGCGGCCGGGCAGCCCGGTCACCTTGAAGACGGCCGGGTCACGGCCCGGCGGGAAGCTCACCTGGTAGCCGCGCGCTTCCAGCCGGGCGGCCAGCGCCCGCGCCGCCGCGCCCGTCGCCATGGGAAGCGCCATTGCCCGCTGGTCAGCCATGGCCGGCGCCTCCGGCCGGGAGGGCCGCCGGGCCGCGCACTAGGTCGCTGAGGGCGCGGGGCTGGCCGAGGATCACCGGGAGCAGCGCCACGCGCGGCGCCTGCACCGAGTCGGCGAGCTTCAGGAGCTGGCGGATGTCGTAGATGCCCTGCCGACGGCCGACTTCCCAGTACCAGATCACGCTCTCCGACAGCCCGGCCCGCTCGCCCAGCTCCCGGCGCGTCACCCCGGCCGCCGCCCGGTAGATCACCAGGACGGCCTGGAAGTCCAGCCGGGCCAGCGCCTCGCGCATCGGCGCGGTGTCCCACACCCACGTGGCCAGGTCACCGGCCGCGCCCGGGTCGGCGGGGTGCTCCCGGTCGAACAGCGCCCGCCGGCACGGGGTGCAGAAATCGTCGGTGTTGTAGGCGGAAAGGCGCGTCTTGCGGCATGAGCCGCAGATCCGCGTCACCGTCCCGGCGCGGCTCATCCGGCCTCGCTTCCGTCCGCCTGCCGTGTGCCGCCCCGGACCAGCGCGAGCCGCCCAGGTGCCGCGACAGCGGCACCGCCGCCTTCTGCCCGGCCGGCCGCGCCGGCCGGGCCGGACACCTCGATCACCAGGCGGGCCGGGACGTACGGAAGCGTCAGCGACATGCCGCCGGCGACCGCCGAGGCCGGCACGCCGCCGGGCTGCCGGGCCGGGTCCTGCCCCGGGCCGGGGCCGCTGTCCGGTGCCGCCGCGTCCGCGAGCGCGACCAGCTCCCCGCCCGCCTCCAGCACGTCATCCAGCCGGGCCGCGACCCGCAGCGACGGCCGTTTCCGGCCGTGGACCACCTTCGACAGGTGCGAGGCGTCGCACGGCACCCGGCGGGCCAGCTCCCGCAGCGACAGGCCGCGCGCCTCCGCCAGCGCCAGGACCCGCTCCCCGAACAGGGTCTGCGCGGGCAGGCGGCGCATCAGCACCAGCCGGT
This sequence comes from Streptosporangiaceae bacterium, assembly GCA_050010815.1. Classification (GTDB taxonomy): domain Bacteria; phylum Actinomycetota; class Actinomycetes; order Streptosporangiales; family Streptosporangiaceae; genus Palsa-504. Next base: position 7,557 of record JBEKKH010000289.1, read on the forward strand.
CGTGCTGCGGCAGGCTCTCGTGGTCGGCCAGGTCCAGCAGGCACAGCACGTCGGTCTCGTACACCAGGGCCAGCAGGCACAGCACGTACACCGACGGCCTGCGCTCGCTGTTGGGCCACTGCTCGACCTCGCACAGGTGCGGGCCGGTCATGCTCGCCCGGCCGTCAGGGTCGGTCCCCTCGCCCGCCGCCAGCTCGTTGAACCGCGCCGCCGCCTGGTCCTGCGTCAGCCCCCAGGCCAGCCGGTACGCCTGGCGCGGGCGCACCTGGTAGCGGCGCGACACCTCGGCGGCGGCCTCGTCATAACCGAACCCCAGGCCGCGCATCCGCTCCCGCAGGCCGTCCATCTCGGCCTTGAACCCCTTGCGCCTGACACCGGCCGATACCGTCGGTACGGTCCCGGTGCTGGCCTGGCTCATATCGATCGCTCCTTAGCGTCCATTGGCGCGCCCGCGGGAGGGCGTCGTGATCGTTACCGGCTAAGACATGCTGGATTCAGTGAGGTGGGCTGCCGACCCGGTTATCCGGGTGGTCAAGCCAGACCCATTGACCGTCGGCCGTGACGGTCATTCCGAAGCGCTCGCGGCCGGGGCTGCCTGCTTCGATCCACCATGAGTAGGCTTCCTCTACCTCGTCCCACAGCCGTCGAGGCCCGTACTGGCTGACGGCGAACCGCTGCCGGCCGGGGCGGAATTCGACGCGCGCCCACGAGCCTTCCCGCGTCTTTGTCTCGAACAGGCAGAACGTGCACGTGCCGGTGCCGTCGTCGCCCTCGGCCATGCGGGACTGGCAGCCGGGCACCAGTTCGCCGATAGCGAGGCTGGCCCCGGGGGGAACCTCCCGGGCCAGCGTGCGGGGATCGAGCTGGGTGCTGAAGATCCCGGCCTCATTCTCGTGGTGGATGAAGGCGGCGGCCTCGCCGCGAAGGTGGCGCTGGGAGCGGAGCATCATGAAGCCAGCCGGCAGGGGGAACCGGCCGGCCGCCGTGCCGTGCGTCGTCACGACCAGGCGGGCGAGGTGGCCGAAGCCGTACCCGTTCGTGTACGGGGCCAGGATCACGCCCCCGGGGCGGGCCTGGGCAACCCACTGCCAGGGGACCCGCTCGACCGCGCACGTGACGTGGACCCGGTCGTAGGGTGCCCCGGCAGGATGCCCGTCAGAGCCGTCCCCGGTGATCACCTCCGGGTGGTACCCGGCAGCCTGGAGGCTTGCCCGCGCCTGCCTGGCCAGCTCCTGGTCGATCTCGACCGTCACGACGTTCCCGGAGCCCAGCCGCCAGGACAGCAGGGCGGCCGTCCAGCCGGTGCCGGTGCCGATCTCCAGCACCCGGTGGTGGTCGCGGGCGGCGAGCTGGTCGAGCATTGGGAACACCACGGCCGGCGCGGAGTTCGAGCTTGACGAGTTGCCCTTGCCGGATCTCACGTCGCCGCGCCCGTCATCGACTTGGGTGACCAGGACCGTGTCGGTGTAGACAGCCTCCCACCAGCGTTTAGGGTCGGCTGCGCGGTCAACGGGGTACCCGTTGGGCTCCTGGTCGTTGGGGTCGGCCCAGGCGGCATCG
>JBEKKH010000290.1:0-9112 GCA_050010815.1 Streptosporangiaceae bacterium
ACCAGCGCATCCAGGACACCATCGCGGCCGGAGGCACGCTGGTCAGCGACGCTGAGGCCCCCGCGTTCTGGGTACTGGCCGACCCCGAGGGCAACGAGGCGTGCATCTGCACCTGGCAGGGCCGGGATCCCGGCAGCGTGGGCTAGACGGCTTCGGTGCGGAGCTCGGACCAGAGGGAGCGGTAGGCGCGGGCGGCCTGGCTGCGGGGGGCGAAGGCGATGACCGGGGCACGCTCCACCGCCATGCGCTCGATGAGGGACAAGGACGGGATCGTGGTGTGTGTTACCACTGTCCGTTCGGATGAAAGGGTGTTAATGATGTCCTGGTGGAGCCGTTTGCGCCCGTCCACCATGGAGAAGAACGCCCGCACTTGCGGCCGGTGGCCGTTGAACCCGGCCACGAACTCGGTGAGCTGGTCCAGGGTGCGGACCGACAGCGTGGTCGGGATCAGCGGGACCAGCAGGCAGTCGGCGGCGTGCATGACGTTCTCCGACGCAAGGGAGATGCTCGGCGGGCAATCCAGGAAAACGTGGTCGTAGTCGGCGGCCAGCGGGCGGAGCAGCTGGGCCAGGGCGCGGGTGTTCCTGCGGCCCGCGCCGCCTAGCAGCAGGTCCATGTGGCGGTAGGTGAAATCGGCCGGAAGCAGGTCCAGGTGATCGTAGTCGGTGCCCTTGATGGCGCCGTCCAGCGTCTTCGTGCCGCGGATGAGCGCCTTGCCGCCGCCCTTGACCCTGGGCTTGATCCGGAACAGGAAGCTGGCCGCGCCCTGCGGGTCAAGATCCCACAGCAGGGTGCGCTGGCCCTCGGCGGCGGACAGGTAAGCCAGGTTGACCGCGGCGGTCGTCTTGCCGACGCCGCCCTTGATGTTGTAGGTGGCGTAGATCTTCACCGGGCGGCCTTCGCGCGGGGGGCGGGCCCTGATCCGGCTGGGGCTGGTTTGGCGGGCACCGGTTCGGCGGGCTCGCCGAGCAGGGTGCGGATCCGGGGCTGGGCCGCGGGGCCCGCGAACCTGGCGAACCGCCGGGCGAAGTCGGCGCGCGCCTGCGCCTGGCTGACCGCGAGCCGGGCCGCGAGCTCGCCCATGGCCAGCAGCGTCGCCGCGGGCGCGGCACGCTCGGTCAGCATGGCGTCGGCCAGGGCGCCGATCTCCTCGCGCTGGACCTGGCTGTCCTGGAACTCGCCCAGGCAGTCTTGCAGCTGCTTGAGGTCGCCGACCACCTTCTTATAGGCGGCCGGATCGTGCAGCGGCGCGAAGAACTCCAGTAGGTAGCGCAGCTCCTTGCAGCGTTTACGCAGGTCGTGCAGGGACTCCGGGGGGGAGTCCGGGGCGATCGCGCCGCCTTGCGCGGCGATCCGGCGGTACACGCGGCCGGTCGTGCTCAGGGCCAGCGCGGCCGCGGTCGGATCGCGCCGCGGGCGGCGCTTGCGGGCGGTTCTCGCCTCGCGGACCTCGAGCAGCGTCTTGCGCCAGTCCCCGGTCAAGGCCTGGAACCGCGCGGAACGCAGCCCCGCGGCCAGCCGCCGGAACGCGCGGGCCCGGCGCCGGACCAGGAAGGCACGGAACGGCTCCAGGTCGGCCGGCGTGGCGGCCAGCAGCTGCTCCGTCATCGCGCCGAACCCGAGCAGGTGCACGTCGAGATCCCGGGTCGGCGTGGTCAGGTCGCCGAGCCACTTGAACTCGCCGGCATACTGCTTGGCCAGGCCGGCCGGCAGCACCTCGCCGAGCAGCTTGAGGGCCGCCCGGGTGCGGCGGACCGCCACGCGCAGGTCGTGCAGGAACTCGGTGTCGATGTCGCGGAGCACGCCGTCGACGTTGAGCTCCAGGGTGTCCAGGAGCCGCAGCAGCAGCCTGGCCACCGCGACGGAGGCGGGCAGCTGCGCGGTGATCTGCGCGTCCACGTCGTTGGTGTAGTCCGCGGGATGGCGGCCGAGCGCAGTCAGCGCCGCGGTGAACGCGCCCTGCCGGGTGAAGGTTATGCCGGGGACGGCGGCCAGCAGGCCGGCCGCCTTGCGGGCCTGGGCGGAATAGCCGCGGACTTCGGTGACGGCCAGGCGGGGGGGCAGCTCGACGGTGGTGGTCGCCGCGGTCGCGGTGGTTGCGGTGGTCGCGGCGGCGGTGGCGGTGGCGGCGGTGGTCGCGGCGGTGCGGTCAACGAACAGCCGGGCGACGGTCTTGCCGTCGGCGTTCTGCAGGCGCATGACGCTGACCGTGCTGACGCCCCGGACAACCGGCAGCAGCGCGCGCGGGCTGATCAACGCCGCGATCTGGTCGCGGACCTGCCCGGGGGGAAGGTCCTTGGCGGGCCGTCGCGGCGGCCAGCCGGTGAGGGTCTGTTCGGCGAGCGGGGCGGACGGGGCAAACGGGGTGGACCGGGCAAACGGGGTGGACGTGGTGGACGGGTCAGGGTCGGCCCTGGTCAGCAGCAGGCGACCGCCGCGCCCGGCCTGCTCGAACTCGAGCACGAGGCCGGTCCGGTACAGCCGCCGGTCGAAGGTGTCCAGCCAGAGGCGCCGCCGGAGGCCGCTGCCGGGCGCGCCGGGCTCGGTCGTCACGGTGAACACCTGGGCCAAGGCGGCCAGCGCGGCGGGCAGCCGATCCGGGGCCGGGCTCGGAGTGTCGTTCCCGCCGTCGCTGGGGGGACGGTGCTTAGCTGGATGGGTGGTGCCGCGCTTGGGGCCGCTCGCTGGGTCGTCGGCGGGCGCCTCCAGGATAAATTCCCGTAGACCGGGCGTCATCATGTCAGGCTCTCCTTGGGGCCAATGGTACTGGCAGGCCCCAAGGCTTTGACTAGCGGTTAGCGGACGTCGGTCACCGCGGCGTCCCAGCCGACGCCGGGCAGGCCGTGATGCCGGGCATGGCGCTGTGCGGTTCCCGAAAAGCCGGGCAATGACGCCCAGCCATCCGAACGGCCCGTGTAGTTGGAGACCTCAACTGCCCACCGCCACCAGCTGTGGTCCTCGGCGTGATGCCACTCCTGCAGGATGCGGGCCTCCCCCCGCCGGCGCCTCGATACCCACCCCGCGGCCGGTCAACGCGGGATCGGCGGAGGCCGCATCGGTCGCCTGATGAGGCAGTCGCCAGGAGGTGGCCCCGGGGACCCGGCCGCACGAGCTAAGGCGTCCATGTGGTCCCCGGAACCTTACCTCTCCTGAGTCAGCTCGACGGTGGGGGAGGCGCCGTGGCGCCGTCGGCGACGGTGAAACCGTCGTTATCGGAATCCACGTAGGACGGCGTAGCGATGACTGCCGTGTCGGCGTTGTTCACCATGTACATCCGGTAGACGGTGGCGCCCGAGGCCGGGTGCATCAGGTGGTAGTACGTCGTGGTGCTGCCCGGTGCCGAATTGCTCCAGGAACCGGGGTCGAAGGTCACGTTAGTGGTAGTCGTGAGGGCCGCTAGGCTGCCATTGACCTCGGGCCGCTCGTGTACTGCCTCGACGCTGGTCTGCGCCGCCGGGCCGCCGTCGCTGCTGTTGTAGGTAACGGTCTTGCTGCCGCTGTCGCCCGTGGTCAGGTCGTAGACGGTCATCTTCCAGACATCGGCCTTGGTCTCCTTGACCACTGCCTCCATGTGATCGCCGGGATGAATGGCCAGGTTGGTGAGGACAACCTCACTAGCCGGGAGGATCTCGGTCCAAGCGTCGTACTGCGCCGTGCCGTCGATGTTGTCGGCCTCGGTGCCGCACTGCACTAGGTCGCTGTTGCTGAACCCGTCGATCCCGACCCAGTCCGAGGAGTACTGATCGCCAGACTGGGTGGTATTGACCGTGGGCACTGTCCAGTAATCCTTGACGGCGGTGTAGGGGCCGGTGGAGGTGGTGACTACCTGGGCGTAGCCTGACCAGTTTTCGGAGTACGTCTTGGTTACGTTGCCGACCTTGCCGGTCGGCGCGCCAACTGGCGCCCTCGCTGGGAGGAATACCCCTGGCGCTGGGGCCGAGTGGGCCGGCGCGGCGCTGGCCGGCCCGCCCGCCAGCATGACCGACCCGCCGGCGAGCACCACTACCGCCGCCCCCATGAGCAGTCTCGTTCTGATCTGCATTTCCTGCCTCCCCTAGATACCGATCTTCTCGGAGCCATTAAATTTGGATCTTGAAATGCCGAGGCGGCGCCGTCGCTGGAGTCATATAGCCTTCCTGGCTGGGGTGCCCGACTCGTCACTCATGCGCCGTAACCAATGGCGTCCACCCGCTCCCATTCGAGCCGGTCAGCCCGGCCCGCTGGCCGGAGCTTTCGGTGGGAGTAGGCCTGCCATCGGGCCCGGCGCCCACCTAACGTAGCGCCGATCTCAGGGTTCCGCAATACCTATATAACGCGATATTTATCAAGCTGTCAGCCTCGATCCACAGCGCAAACCGGGGATGCTTCAGGACGAGTAAGGAAAACACGGCTATTCACCACCCACACCATTAACGGACGACTCACGCGCATCGTCTAGGTAATCGTCCGGGGACATCAACGCCACCTCGCTACAAGACCGTCTAACCCGATCAAGCCATCCGGCGCACCTGCCTTCCTGGCTGCCGCCGCGCCTAGCGTCCCCACGACGAAGAATGGCAGGAATTCCTAAGCTAGCTCGAACGGTACAAAGTCGCCGCTGTAATTTGTGCCCGCGTGCCCGGCATCCCGTGTATCCGCTGATTCCGCCCCACTCCCATTTAACCTCGGCCGGTGAATTGAGGCTACAACCCGAAGGCGGATTGCAATCCAGTCAGCCCCTCGGCAGCCGGCAGCCTGGGCAACGCCAGAAGATCCTCGGCGGTGCCGAGCGTACTGAGATGGTTGAAGTAGGCGCCTGAGTTGGTTCCGGGCGTTGTGTACGGGGACATCACGATCATCGGCACCTCGCAGGACGGATAGGTGGCGGCGTCCGCATGGGCGGCGTCGGAACATGTCTCCCCGGCTGTGGAGTCTGCGCCGGTGCCCTCGTCGAAGGTGATGAACACCGCTAGCTGGCCGTGCTGGTAGGCGTACGACCGCTGGATGGCTGGTATCCATTCTTTCAGCCAGTCGTCCCCGACCGTAACGCCGCAGTCATGCATGTCGTCGCAGCCGCCGGGGGTGACGAAACTAAAGGCCGGAAGGCCGTCGCTGGACGGAGACAGCGCGGTTAGCAGGGCGCCGGAGCCGATGGTGCCAAGCGGGACATCCCACTTGCCGCACACGGTGCTGACCGGGCTGGTGTCGTAGTAGACGGGTGGCGCGTGGCGGGGGTAGTACTCCTCGCCCGTAGTGCCATTCGCATTCACATAGGAGGTGTTGTCGTAGTCGCTGGCATAGCAGTTGCTTGGCATCGCCTCGGCATACTCGCGCCAGGCCCGGCCGATGCCCTGCACCTGGCTGAAAATCGAGGCTTGCGACTGCGGGCAGCCGGCCGGCAGGCAATCGTCATCGCCGGCTTTGCCCTGCGCCTCACCTGAGGTCAGGGCCAGGTAATTGGGCAGGGACGGATGCGAGTAGTTGTGATAGTTGGACGCCAGGCCGCAGTCCGGGATGAGGGTGTCATTCGTGTAGGGTGCCTGGCTGCTGCCTACGATAGAGCCGTAGGACTTGTTTTCGAACAAGATGAACATGACGTCCTTGATGGTGCCCGGGTGCGTGGTGTCCATTGCGCCGCACAAGCCGGTGAAGGCAGCGTGCGCGGCAGCCTGCGCCGACGGCGCGCCGAGTCCGAGACAGGCCAGCGCCGCCGCAGGTAGCAATCGGCCCAGGTAACGGGTAAGGCGCACAGTCCCTCCTACGTGGTTGGCGTCCACAGACTCAGGCAGTCAGCCAGGAAATTCTGGCTAGAGCTGGCGAAGTTGGACGCATAGACGGAGTACCTCAGGTAATCGCCGCTGTTTTCGGCCGTATACGGCGCGGTAATTTGCTGCCAACCGGAGACCGCCGTGATGGTGGTCTTGTTAGAACTTACGGCTGCGCCGCCGGAGGTCGTTTCTCGTAGGACGAGCGTAACTTTCTCACCCGATACGCTCGGATTGACGAACACGCTTCCGGTATAGGTCTGCCCGGCCGTGGTGTTCGTGACCCAGATCGGATTGGCGTTATTGACGCCCGCCGCGCCCGAGTTACCGGAGGTAGGACCCACCTGTAGCGCGTAGCTGCCGTCGTAGCTGCCGCCGGACGGCATCACGCGGGTCACCGATGAGGTGGAGTTGTAGATGCCGGTCCAGCCGGTCTGACCGGACTCCAGGCTGACGTTGCCGCTCAGTTCAGAATCACCGGCGGGCGGGGATGGGCAGGCGGTGGGCGGGGTGGGCGCGGCCGGTATCCCAAAGTCGCCGATCATGCTGTTGGCGCTGGCCGCGTTGGCCAAGTCGGCCAGACCAAAGATGTCCTCCACCGTCCGGGTGATGGAGTAGTGGGTGAAGAAGGTGGGGTTCGCGTCGCCGGCCGGGGTGTACGGATAGATGACGAACGTCGGGACGTGGCAGGACTCCTGCGGGCTCAGGCCATCGGAGTTGAGCGGCAGGTCCGCGCTCTGGTTGGCGCAGTTCTCCCCGACCGCGTAGTCGCTGTAGTAGGCCGATCCTTCGTCATAGGTGACTAGCAGCAGCGTATTGCCAGCTTGGTAGCTAGGCGATCCCTGAACCATGCCGACGAAGTTGCTCAGCCAGGTATCGGACATCTGCTGGTTCTGCACCTTGCTATCAGGTCCCTCTCCGTCATCCACGGTGTTCGGGATGACCATGCTGAAGGACGGCAGCGTCTGGTTCTGCAAGTCGGTGTAGAACTGGCCCGAACTAGCGGTCAGGCTGGGCACCGCCACGTCGTCTGCCTGGCACGTCGCGGCCGGGATATCGGTATAAAAGACAACGGGGTTATGCCCGACGGAGTAGAGGTCGTGCGCCTGTGTATTGTCGCCGCTGCTCTTGGGGTAGCAGTTCGACGGCATCGACTCGATGTAGGCGCGCCAGCTCAGATTCGCGTTGGTGAGCTGGTCATAAAGATTGTCCTGCGAAGTCGAGCACGCGCTAACGCTGCCGCAGCCGGGCGGCGCGGTCGAGGGATTCTGCCCGGCAGAAATATCGAGGTAGTTCGCGGCCGAGGTATGCGTGCCGCCGAAGTAGTCGGGCGCCACGCCGCACGTGCTGGCCAGGCTGGTCTGGAAAGGAGAGTTGGTGCTGCCGACGACCTGGCTGTAACTCAGGTTCTCGAGCACCACCACGATTACATGGCGGACCGGCGGCGGTGTTCCGGTGTTACCGCATAGCGAAAGCGCCTGCGCGCTGGCCGACGTCACGGTTAACAACGATGTTAACGTCACCAGCACCGCAAAAGCCGCGAGCCACCGCGGCCTGATGCAATAAATCAGCAACCGCATCCTCGTGCCCCCCAGCCCGAGTTTCTTCCCCGCCCTTCGGGCGGGATAGTCCTTACGATCCAAAGAAACCATACACCCGGAATCAGCGCATCTCAAGCAAACGCTAGTAAACCTAAGGCCGCGAGTGACCACCCCGCATGTCCCCATCTCCGGGAGGTGAGGACATGCGGCAGTGTGAATTCAGGTACCAGCGACTCTAATTGCTGCTTCTGGTGCCTCTTCAAGGCGCGCCAACCAGATCACTCTTTGCACGCCACAGCCGATCACGCTAAATGTGGCATACACACCTAGATGAGGGGAAAGGGCCGAGATCGGGGGGTATGGCCGAGCCTGGCCCTCGACGGCACCGGTGTTCTCGGCTGAACCGCATGCCGGCGGCTACGGTGGCGCCGAGCGGGACCTGGCGGTGGTGTGGTTCACGCCCACGGGCCAGGTCAGACCGGTGACGTCCAGGACGTCGGCGGGGCGGGGCATACCGGCCTGGGCGCCGGAGCGGGTGGCGGCGGCGGCGCCGGCCGCGGCGGCCGCGCGGACAGCTTCGGCGTCCGGGACCTTGGCCGCGAGGGCGACCGCAAGCGCGCCGACGAAGCAATCGCCGGCGCCGACCGTGTCGACGGCCTGGACCTCGAACGCCTCGATGGTCAGCGGGTCGCGGCCCGGGACGGCCAGGACGACGCCGTGCGCGCCCGCGGTGATGACGGCATGGCGGGCGCCCGCCGCCACGAGTTCGGCGGCGGCGAGGCTCGCCTCCTCCAGGCCCCGGACGTCCCGGCCGAGAACCGAGGCTGCTTCTGACTCGTTGACGACTAGCCAGTCCACTCCGGCCGTCACGAGCGCGGCCGCCTCGGGCGGGGCTGGAGCCAGGTTGAGCACACACCGGGTCTGGCCGGCCTGGTCCAGAGCGGCCCGGATCGCGGCGACCGGGATCTCGGCGCTGATCACCAGGACGTCCGGCGGGCCCGCCACGGCGGTCGCGGCATCGGCCGCGCCGACCTCCCGGTTGGCGCCCGGGGCGACCGTGATGAGGTTTTCCCCGGCCTGATCGACCGAGATCATGGCCAGCCCGGTCGCGGCGCCGTCCGCGACGCGGACGGTCGCGGCGTCCACGCCTTCGGCGTCAAGCGCGGCCCGCAGTTGCCGGCCGAAGTCGTCATCGCCGACGCAGCCGACCATCCGCACGACCGCGCCGAGCCGGGCCGCGGCGACCGCCTGGTTGGCCCCCTTCCCGCCCGGGGTGAACATCGCCGCCGTGCCGAGCACGGTGGCACCCGGGGCGGGGAGCCGGGGCACGGTCACCGAGATATCCATGTTCAGGCTGCCCAGGACGGTGAGCTGAGGTCGTTTGGCCATGCCCTGCACGGTAGCGCCTGGCGTCAGCCTTCCTTGACCACCCGCAGCGCGATCTTGCGGTTCCCGCCGTGCTGCTTGACCAGGGCGAACCACACGGGCAGGAGCGCGTCGACGGTGCCCGCCGCGCCCGCGTCGCCGAGAAAGACCGGGTCCAGACCGACGGCGGAGATCAGCTCCTCCGCGACCGGGCGGGCGGCCGGATCAGCCGCGAAGAACAGACTGGTCCCGGGCAGCGGGTCGGCGAAGTTCTCCCAGCCGAGCGTGCTGAACGCCCGCACGTACCTGGCGTCGGGTACGGCGTCGGCCAGCAGCGACCGGGAGTTGACCTCCGGCTGGCCCATCCGGTTCACGGCGTCGATCACGATCTTTCCCGCCAGCGCCGCGCGGTGCGTGCCGATCACGTCGGCTACGGCCGGGCCGGGCACGGCCAGCAGCACC
>JBEKKH010000291.1:0-9108 GCA_050010815.1 Streptosporangiaceae bacterium
CACGCTCCGCGAGGAGATCACCTGCCCGGTGTGCGGGGCGCGTTTCGAGCATCCCAGCGCCGAATCCTTCGCGTTCAACTCCTACGGCGCCTGCCCGGCCTGCCAGGGCCTGGGTGTACGGTCCGAGGTCGACGTCGCCACGCTGGTTCCGGATCCGGACAAGACGATCGCCGAAGGCGCCGTGCTGCCGTGGAACTCCGGCGGGCGGCGGCTGTCGATGTACGCCGCGGGCGAGCTCGGGGTCCGGCTCGACGTGCCCTACCGGTCGCTGACCGAGCACGAGCGTGACATCGTGCTGCACGGTGAACCGGTCCGGCAGCAGGTGACGCTGCACTCGGGCCGCAACGCGCGGACCGTGCAACTGTCGGTCAACTACGACAACGCGGTCGCCGCCGTGGAACGCTCGCTGCGCAGCAACAACGAGCGCACCCGGCGCCTGGTGCAGCGGTTCCTGGTCACCCGCGTGTGCTCGGTGTGCCACGGCACCCGGCTGCGGCCCGAAGCGCTGGCCTCGCAGCTCGGCGGCCGCAACCTCGCCGAGATCAGCTCGCTCACCCTGGACGAGGTGCGGGGCTTCGCGGCCGGCCTGCCCGCGGGACTGCCCGCCGAGCTGAGCCGGCTGACGACCGGCCTGCTCGCCGAGCTGAACGGCAGGCTCACGCCGCTGCTCGACGTCGGACTGGCCTACCTGACCCTGGACCGGGCCGGTGCCTCGCTGTCGACCGGGGAGCGGCAGCGGATCGAGCTCACCTCGACGGTGCGCGCCAGCACCACCGGCATGCTGTACGTGCTGGACGAGCCGTCGGTCGGGCTGCACCCGAGCAACGTCGCCGGACTGCGTAAGACGCTCACGGCCCTGGCCGGGAACGGCAATTCCGTGGTCGTGGTGGAACACGAGCGGGATATCATCCGCGCCGCGGACTGGGTCATCGAGATCGGGCCCGCGGCCGGCGCCAAGGGCGGCACGGTGATCGCACAGGGTCCGCCCGGGCAGCTGGAGGGCGACCCGCACTCGATCATCGGCCCGTTCCTGGCCGGCGCCGTGGCCGTGACCCGGGACCGTCCGGCGCGGCCCGATCCCGGCACCGGCGCTAGCGCTGGCGCTGGCGCTGGCGCTGGCGCTGGCGCTGGCGGGGAGATCGTCTTGGAGGTCGGTGACCTGTACAACCTGCACGACGTCACCGCCGCCTTCCCGGCGGGCCGGCTGACCGCGCTGGCCGGGCCGTCCGGCGCGGGGAAGACCGCCCTCGTCTTGGACAGCCTGATCCCGGCCGCGCAGGCGCTGCTGAGCGCCTCGGCGCTGCCCGGGCACGTGCGCCGCCTGGACCTGGCCGGCATCCGGCAGGTCGTCCAGGTCGACGCCTCCCCCATCGGGCAGAACGCCCGGTCGACCCCCGCGACCTACTGCGGGGCGTTCGACCAGATCCGCCGCGTGTTCGCCGAGTCCGGCTACGCCCGGCGGCGGCGCTGGAAGCCCGGGCACTTCTCGTTCAACACCCGCGAGGGACAGTGCCCGACCTGCCGCGGGCTCGGCCACATCGACCTCGATGTCCAGTACCTGCCCGACATCAGCGTCGGCTGCCCAACCTGCCACGGCGCCCGCTTCAACGACGCCACCCTGGCCGTCCAGGTCGACGGCCTCACCGTCGCCGACGTACTCGGCCTGAGCGTGGACGACGCCCTGGGACGGTTCGCCGACCGGGCCCCGGTCGCCGCGGCGCTCCGGCCGGTCAGCGAGGTCGGCCTGGGCTACCTGCGGCTCGGCGAGCCCACCCCGTCCCTGTCCGGCGGCGAGTCACAGCGGCTACGGATCGCCTCCCGGCTACGCGCCAGCCAGCGCGGCGTGCTGTACGTCTTCGACGAGCCGTCCACCGGCCTGCACCCGCTCGACGTGGCCACCCTGGCCGGCGTGTTCGACCGGCTGCTGGCGGCCGGGGCCACGATCATCGTCATCGACCACGACCTGGACCTGCTCGCCGCCGCCGACCACCTCATCGACATGGGCCCCGGCGGCGGTCCGGACGGCGGGCACATCCTCGCCGCGGGCACGCCCGAGGACGTCGCGCGGGCCCCGGGCAGCGCCACCGGGCCGTGGCTGGCCGAGCACCTGGACCTGCCGGAAGCCCGCCAGTCCGTTCCGAATGAATGATCTTTCAGGGGAACGGCTTTGGGACAAGGCGAGCGGGAGCTACCGCCACCAGATCGGGCCGACACGATGGCCGCTCTGCTGAAGTGACGGGATACCACCTGCCGGGCCGGTGGTGCGGCGGCCGGAGAAAAGATCGCGGTGGATCCAGGCTTCGTGGTGGAAAAGGGGTATCCCGTGGACATTCCGGAGTAAATCGGGTTTCCGGCGTAGCGACCGGCCGTCATACTCGCCACCGATTTGCAGCATTTGCACGAATTTATCCCATTTGTTCCGGGGCTCTGGGCTTCTCCCGCGTCGCGTCAGTGTGCTGCTTGCATGATCGCGAAGACTTTTACCCCCTGGGCCGGATAAAAGTCTTCGCGATCATGAAGTATCGGCCCGGGAAACCCCCGGCAGGCCGGGCGCAGAGCGAGTTGAGCGCAGTTACCACATCCGGGCTCGCCGCCACGCCGGAAACTCACCTTAATTCGGGATGCTTACGCCCGTCCACCGGATCCACCGCCAAACCCGGATCCACCACGCAAATCCCGGCCAGGGCGCCGGACACGGCCACCGGGCGGGGCGGCCGGGGCCATAGCGGCCAGCGGGACGCCAGGGAGCGTTACCCAGCGGCCATGACGCTAGCTCAGCCGATACCACGACGGCCCGGCCTCGCCACCTAATACCCGGCTCCGCCCTGAGAGCCGCACCACCGGGCATCGTGCCGGCTGAATGGGCCTGAAAGACCGTGCGGCACGGCCGCGGGATGCGGATGCGGCGCGGCTGCTGGTGCAGGCGGGTGCGGAGTGGGTAGCGAAATCATATGCCGCCTGCCGCGACGCCGATGCAGACCTCTTCTTCCCGGTCGGCACGATGGGGCCCCGCGCTGCGCCAGATCGACAAGGCTAAACGGATCTGCCAGGCGTGCCCAGCGAAGGCCGCGTGCCTGGCCTGGGCGATAGACCACGGGATCACCTCGGGCGTGCGGAGAGCTACCACCGAGAACGAGCGGCGCGCCCCCGGCGACCGGCCGAGAAGAATAACCGCGGTCGGCTCCCCACGCGAATCACCGTGATCCGGTGATGTCTCCTCACCTGCCTAGCGGCGATCCTGGTGGTGACCCGCCTCCCGACAGGAACTCGTCGCCGTGGATTGGGCGAGCCCGCCTGGTGCGCGGACGAACCGCATCTCGCCGGGGCAGAACGCGTCACTGCGTAGCGAAAGGCAGAACGATCATCCAACGGAGGGAGCAATAATGCGAGCAGCAGTAATTCGCCGATCCGGCGACACGCCGGCCCTTGAGGAGTTCGCCGATCCGCAGCCCGGCCAGGGCCTGTCGGTGGGCAGCCTAGTCGCGGCAGCCTTGAATCCGCTCGACGTCCTCATCGTGAACGACCAACTCCCGTTTCGCCGGCTCCAGCCCCCCTGCATCGCTGGCTACGAGGCGGTCGTGCAGCTCGGCGACGGCACACGCTGGTACCTGGCCGGCCCGCCTGTTCCGTACGGCGCGCTAGCCGAACTGGTGCCGGTCCCGGATTCGGCCGGCTTCCCGGTTCCGGCCAGCGTTGACCCCGGCCTCGCCGCCGCCCTCGGGGTGGCTGGGATAGTCGGATGGGTGTCACTCGACTACCGCGCTCACCTCCAAACCGGTGAGACGGTGCTGGTCCTCGGGGCCGGCGGCTCGGCGGGCCAGCTGGCGGTGCAATCCGCCCGGATCCTGGGCGCCGGCCGGGTCGTCGGGGCTGCCCGCGGAAAGGACCTCGAACAAGTCGCTGACCGGGGGGCCGACGCGGTCGTGGACCTCGCAGATGACCAGGCCATCGACGCCGGCCTGGCCGGCGCTGCGCCCGGCGGCTACGACGTGATCGTCGACTTTCTGTGGGGCGGCCCCGCCCCCCATGCGATGAACCACGCCAACGTAGGCGCCCGGTACATCCAGGTCGGGAACGCCGCGGGGCCCACGTCCACGATCACCGCGAGCGCCATCCGCAACAAGCAGCTGACGCTCGTGGGCCAGGGCACGATCGGCACGCCTGCCGAGATCCGCCGTTCCGCCTACGCGCAGCTGATGCGTCACGCGACCGACGGGAAGTTCACCTTGGACCTGGAGCAGACACGGCTGGATGACATCAGCCAGACCTGGGAGCACCTCAAGGCCGGGGCACCACGCAAACTCGTGGTCATACCCTGAGCAGGTCAGCCGCAGCTGGGCCGGGTGGCCGGTGACGCCTGCGCTGGCTCGAAGGCGGCCGTTGGCTCGAAGGCGGCGGAGAACAGGTAGCTGGTCGCCAGGCTACGGTAGGGCCGCCATTTCTCGGCGATGGCCAGGACCTCCTGCTGGCTGGGCCGGTGATCCAGCCGGTATGCGGCCTGGACGGCCTTGCGGAGCGCCAGGTCTCCCGGCAGCACGACGTCCTCCCGCTCGAGCGAGATGAGCAGGGCGCCCTGCACGGTCCACGGGCCTATTCCGCGGATGGCGGTGAGCTCGGTCATGAGCTCGTCGTCGGGCAGCGCGGCCAGCACGTCGGTGTCCAGCCGTCCGTCCGTCATCCGCTCGGCTAGGTCGCGGAGCGTGCCGGTCTTCCGCCACGAGAGCCCGGCCTCGCGGAGCCTGGCCGGATCTACCGCCAGCAGTTCGGCGGGCGAGGGGAGGTGGCCGCCGAACAGGACCTGGATCCGGGCCAGTGTCCGGCGGGTCGCCGGGACGGACAGCTGCTGGCCGGTGACCTGGAACAGCAGGGCACCGTACAGGTCCATCGGGGGCAACTCGGCCAGCCACCCCCGCGGGTCGAAGTCCGGCCGGTCGTCGATGAGCCGCGCCAGCACCGGGTCGGCGTGGCGCAGGTACGAGCGCGCCTGCCGCAGCCGCGCGGCACGGCGAGAATCCTCGCTCTCCGGGGCGCTGGTCATGGCAGCCTCGCCTCCTCCTAGCGGAACGGATACGCCTGACGGTAGCGACCATCACGGTGAGCAGCTCTCACCTGATCCCGGTGATTTGCGGCCAGGGGCTGACGGGGCGGGCTAACGCGCGCGACCGCCCGCCAGCAGCCGCAGTTCCCGGGCGCGCTGCACGGCCGAGGAGCGGTCCCTGACCTGGAGCTTGGCGTAGATGCTGCGCAGGTGGGTGCTGACCGTGTTCAGCGAGACGGACAGCTCGCCGGCGATCTCGGGCCGGGACAGGTTCGTCGGGAGATATCGCAGCACCCTGAGCTCGCCCGGGCTGAGCTCTTCGGCATCAAGCAGCGGCGGCGGCTGATATCCGGCTGCGGCCGATGAGCCGTGCAGGATGTCGAGGAGGTCGGTGAGCAGGGCGGCGTGCGCGGTCTGGCGCCGCGGCAGGGCCTCGAGCAGCTCCCGGGAGAACGTCATGGCGAACGGCAGGACGAGCCGGTCAGCCTCCGCCAGGGCCAGGGCGCGCTCGGTGGCCTGGCTCGCGGCGCGCTGGTCACCGAGTTCGCGATAGGCGAGCCCGGCGAGCAGGTGCGCTTCGACGACCGTGACGTAACCTATGACCGGGGCGGTGCCATCGAGAACATCCCGCAGCACGCTCAGGGCTCCGGCCGGATCGCCTTCGGCGAGGCAGATCACCGCGCTGGCATTACGGATTTCACCGGAGCCAGCCCGCTCGTCATCGATGGCCGCGAGCGCCGCGCGGGCTTCGCCCGGCCTGCCGAGCCGGGCTAGCGTGGCCAGCCGCCAGCCGGTCACCTGGCTCGCTAGCGCGTGCGATCCCTCGAGCTGCGATCGCAGGTGCTCGGCCGCGCTGAACTCCTCGAGCGCCTCATGGCGGCGGCCGCGGCAGGCGTGCAGTATCCCCGCCGTGTGGTGCAGCAGCAGCGTGATGTCCGGCCCGGTGTCCGTCTGCAGGGCCCGCGCGGTGCGCCGCAGCCACCGCTCGCCCTCGTCGAACTCCCCCAGCCACACCATCGTGCCGGCCAGCGTCACCAGCGCGGGTGCGATCACCGGTTCCGCGCCCCAGCCGTACCGCTCGGCGAGCGCTATGGCCTCACGGCAGCGCCGCTGGGTCGTGGCGAAAGGATCGATCTTCGACGCGAAACCGAGCTGGGCCAGACAGCCGACTTCGACGTAAGGCCGTCCGATCTCCCGGGCCAGGACGGCGCCCTGCCTGAGGTGGCGTTCGGCGTCTGGAAGCGCGAGCGTCCACGCCTCGGCGGTCCCCAGGTTCATCAGCGCCACCGCTCGCAGGTCGCTGCCCAAGGCGATGTCTTCGTCGGACTGCCCGGTTACCGGCGAGGCGAGGAACCTCACCTGCTCGATGACGCCGGCCAGGTGGCCGCGCCGCGTGGCCAGCGACAGCTTCAGCGACGCGATCGCCACCTGGAGGCGGCGCCGGCGATCCGGCGGTGCCGTCTCGGCGTACGTCTCGGCGACCGCCAGGTAGGCGGCCGCCTCGTCCAGGCGTCCCTGGACCAGGTCACCCCCGGCACGCACCAGGGCCAGCTCGGGGTGATCCTGGCCCGGCGGGAAGGCCCGCACCAGCGCCTGCGTGGTCTGCGCTTGCCCGTCGAGCGTCAGGCTGAACGAATGGTCGGCGAGCAGCCGCGCCGCGCCGGGCCAATCGCCCGCCGCCTGGGTGTGCCGGATGGCGTCGACCACCTGGCCCTGCTGGATGAACCATCCGGCGGCGCGCCGGTGCAGCGTCGGCACTTCGGTGGGCAGCGTCCGGCGTAGCTCCAGGCGGAGCAGATCCCCGAACAGGTGGTGGTAGCGGAACCAGGTGCGCTCGTGGTCGAGCGGCACGACGAAGGTGTTCGCGTCCGCGAGTTCCAGCAGGATCCGCTCCGAGCCCGGGCGGCCGGTCAGCACGTCCGCCAGCTCGCCGTTGACCCGATCGAGCAGGGAGGTGCGCAGGAGCAGATCCTGAACTCCTGCTGGCTCACGCTCCAGCATTTCCGCGATCAGGTACTCGGCGACCGTGCGGTCGCTGCCGGAGAACTCCGCCACGAAGCGCTCCGGGTCGGGGTGAGCAGCCATGGAGATGGCCGCGAGGCGAAGGCCCGCGGCCCACCCCTCCGTCCGCTGGTGCAGCAGCGCCGCTCCGGATGCGGACAGCGCGATACCCGAGGCGTCGAGCAGCAGGCGTGTTTCGCGCTCGGTGAACCGCAGGTCGGCCGCGCGGATCTCGGCCAGCTCGCCGGCCAGGCGGAGCTGATGCAGGCGCAGCCGCAGATCATGCCGGGTGGCCAGCAGGACGTGCACGTGCGCAGGAAGATTGGTCAGCAACCGGGTGAGCTGAGCGAGCGCCTCCGGCGAATTCAGCTCGTGCAGGTCATCGATGACCAGCGTGATGTCGCCGCTAGCGTCGGCGACCTCCGATAGCACCCGGTCAACCATCGCCGGCGCATTGAAGTCGGGCGTCGCCGCTGACGGTTCCGCGCGGCCGGTCAGGGCCGAAGCGTGCCGGACCGCGTCGAGCAGGGCCAGCCAGAACTTCTGGGCGTCTTGCTCGTCGCGTTGTACCTGCACGATGGCGAGCCGGTGGCGCTGACCCTGATGGTCGGCCCAGGCGCGGAGCAGCGACGTCTTCCCGCTGCCGGCGGGCGCCGAGATGATCGTCACCTTCCGGGTCGCCGCGCGATCCAGGGCAGCGAGAAGATCGCTCCGGTCGATCAGCCGGGGAGTCGCCCGAGCCACCTTCAAAGGCCTGCCTTGATCTGTACGCCTGCCAGTCCTGGCACCTCCCCTCTCGGTACCAGGCCAGCGCGCGTGCTGTCAATGACGTTTCGCGTCGCTGGTCTGGCCTATCACCAGGATCCGGTGACGACCAATCACCTGCGTGGCGGCCAGCCTGGGCCCGAGACGAGGAGGAATTTCATGAGGAACAACTTGGAACGGGTGACGCCATGAGCGCGAAGGTGGCGGTCGTGGTCGGTGCGGCCGGCGGCCTTGGTCGCGCGACGGCGCTGGCCCTCGCCGCAGTCGGACTCACGGTCGTGGCGGTCGACCGGAACGAACACGGGCTAGGTGAGCTCCCGGACGATATCCGCCGCGAGGTGGCCGACGCGACCGACCGCGCGGCGGCGACCCGGCTCATCGACCGGATCGCCGCCGAGGTCGGGCCCCCTGACGTGCTGGTGAACACCATCGGCGCGTTCCGTCTAGGAGACGCGCTCAGCACGACGCCCGAGACGCTGCGGCTGATGCTCGACGTCAACCTGGGACCCGCGCTCTGGCTGAGCCAGGCGGTCGCGCCACATATGCGGCAGCAGGGTTCGGGTGTCATCGTGCATGTAGCCGCCCGGCCGGGAATCGAGCCCACCGGCGGCATGGCGGCCTACGGCGTGAGCAAGGCCGCTTTGGTCCACCTGACCCGCATCCTCGACATCGAGCTGCGCCCGCACGGGATCCGGGTCAACGCGGTCGCGCCGCAGCTGCTCGACACCCCCGCTAACCGGGCCACCTTCCCGGCGGAGGTGCTGACGCACGCGACCGCGCCGGACGTGATCGCCGACGCGATCGCGTTCCTGGTCAGCGACGCCGCAGCGCCGGTAAGCGGAGCGATCCTGCCGGCGTACGGCGCTTAACGAGCGAAAGGAACCATGATGCGACGAAGCGACGGCAGCGGTGGCGGTTCTAGCGGCGTCCCTGGCGGGCACCGCCGCCGTTCCGGGCGTGGCGCAACCGGCCCGTCCACTGAGACGGGGAGAACGACACCGTATTGCACCGGGCAGACGGGAGCCATCTTCACGATCTCCTCCGGACGGGGCCCTGTACGTCAGCCTGCTTCGCGGTATCCCGTCCGATCCAGGCACGGCCTACATTTACCGAGTCGTTCCGGGGCAGCAGCCGGTGATCTGGGCCCGCGGCCTGACCAGTGTCACGGCCATCGCCTTCGACCGCCAGGGCAGCCTCCTGGCCTCCGAGTTCAACACCGGCGGCCTGCTCGGCCCCGCCGGCCGTGCCCGGGGCCCTGGTGCGCATCAGCAACGACGGCCAGACGGTGACGACCCTGCCAGTTC
>JBEKKH010000292.1:0-9106 GCA_050010815.1 Streptosporangiaceae bacterium
TATATGACCGTTTCTGGCCATGATGACGGATCTCCGGCCGTCGCAGCGCAGACGCCGCCCAAGCTTGGCCGCCGGCCCCGCCTGCCGGTGGTCACTCGACGTAGACGGGGTGAATGTTTACCGGGCGGCGTCGCCGCGGCGGCGTGGGACGGGCGCCTGCCGAACTCCTTCGCCCTGCTCGCCCGCCGGACGCAGTGAGCGACGGCCCAGTTCCGCCGGCCCCTGAAGGCGCACATCTTGCTCGAAGAAGGCGGTATTACCCAAGGACGCGTCAGCAGCCAGGCCCGAAGCGCGTGGCCATAAGATCCGGGACAGCCTGCCACCATGGTATGGTAACTGGTATGGCGTCAAAGAAGGTGACGATCACTCTCGACGAGGTCCAGCTCGAACGGATCCGCGCCCTCGTGGATGCGGGAATTGCTCCCAGCGTTTCTGGATTCGTGCAGCACGCCGTCGGCGTCTCCCTAGATGAAGTGGCAGGGTGGGGGGTATTGCTCGCCGAGGCCTTGCAGGAAACCGGCGGCGCGCTCTCCGACAGCGAGCGCGCCTGGGCTGATGAGGCACTCGGTGTCACGCAGCGCGGGGGCAGGTCGGCGGCCTGATGCCGGGCGTAACTCTCGACGCTGGAGGCTTGATCGCCCTAGACCGAGATGACCGCCGTGTAGTGGTCCTCCTTGCCCGCGCACGTGAGACAGGCGCCCGGGTCACCGTTCCGGCGACCGCACTGGCCCAGGCGATCCGGCGGCCGGACCGGCAGGCCCGGCTGGCGCGCCTGGTCCGGCAGCCGACAACCGACGTTATCGACCTCGGCCGGGTGGACGCGACCAATGTCGGCAGGCTGCTCGCCGCGAGCGGAACATCTGACATCGTTGATCCTCATGTGGTGATCTGCGCGCGCCGCACGGGGCAGCAAGTCGTCACCTCCGATCCCGGCGATCTCCGTCTTCTTGACCCGGCCGTCCGGCTGATCGCGATCTGAACGACCCGCGCGCCGCGCGGTCAACATGTGTGTCATTATCGTTTGCACAGCGGGCTGTCGTCATACACACATCAGGTCCGCGGTGCCTTGCTCGTGGTGGACTCTAGTACTGCATCGAGTCCACGATTTCGGTGAGGAGGAATCTCACCTTCGCTGGGATCGGCCGTCCTGGATAGGCCTGCTCAACCAGGTCAAGACCCTCGTTCACCGTGGTGAACCCGAGATTGCGGTAGAGCAGGATGATGTCGTCGGCGTCGATCTCGGCGCGGGCCGCGAACAGCTTCATCGCGAGCAGGTACCTCGGGGACGCGACGTCGACGATCAACGAGTCGCTTGAGTAAAAGCGCTGCGCGTCCGGGTCAGGGCCCGGCAGGAATCCTTTCACCGCGTCGTTCAGCCAGTCTTCGGTGAGTCCCCGGTGTTCCGCTACCGCTGCCGCCGCTTGCCGGACTATGCCGGCAGGGACGAACACCGCATCGAGGTCCCTGGTGGCCCTTGTGGCGTCATATGCCACAGCCAGGGCCGCGCCTCCGACAAGGAAGAGCTCTGCTCTCGCCCCGCGGGCCGCCAGTTCCGCGGACAGATCGTCGAGAAGCGCGCGGATGTCCTCCCGCCCGAGGCCCGTGCTCATGCGCGATCAAGTGCCCCGCTGGTGATGAAGACGCCGCGGCGGCGGAACGAAGACGGCGACTCGACCAGCGCGCGCGGGTGGAGGCCTCGCAGGTCGGTGACGAACCACCAGGGCCAGGCCTCCCGTCCGGGCAGCCGGGCCCAGGACGGAACCTCCCATCCGTCCCGGCGGGCCAGGTACTCGGCCATGGCCGCGAACGCGGCATCGACGCGGACGTCTCCGGTGCTCCGGGGGGCGCTTGCCCACATCCGCGCGGCGGCCGGGACTCCTGCATGGCGCAGGACGCTCGTGTAGTCGTCAAGCATCTGGACGAAGACGTAGCGCCAGAGCCTGCTCAGCTGCTCGCCTTCCTGGAGCATGCCGATAGCGTCGGCGGCGGCCTGGTCAACCGTCTCAAACGCCTGCATCTCCACACCAGCAATGATATCGATCGCAGGCACCGCAGACCGTAGGCAACGCCGTACCGGCCCGCGGCTACTGCTAGCTACCGTGGGCGTGCGTCAGGGGCAAGCAAGCAGGGATCTGACGCCGGCCACGCAGCATTCAGCCAATTCGGGCGCACGCGCTGGCAGACTATCGATATGCCCCAGACGTACTGGCTCGACCTGTTCACTGTCGAGACCTGGAAAGAATTTCTTGACCATGGAGGCGATGTCACTGGCTTCCGCGAGAAGCGCTGGAAGATAGTTCAGAAGATCAAGCACGGGGATTATCTGCTGTGCTACCTGACCGGGGCATCGCGTTGGGTTGGCCTGCTGGAAGTAACCAGCGAGCCTGTTTACGACGAGACCCTCATCTGGAAGTCCGATGTTTTTCCTAGCCGGGTAGGAGTCCACGTCGTTCTAGCGCTCCCGCCAGAGCAGGGGGTTCCGGTCCTGGATATGCGCGACGAGCTCACCGTCTTTCAGGGGCTGGATAACCCGAACCGGTGGCAGGGACCATTCCGGGGATCTCCGGTCAGGTGGAAGACGCCTGACGGCGAGGCGGTCGTGCGTACACTGCGGGAAGCTGAGGCTAACCCGGTTGTACGGCCTCTGGGCAGGCTCGCGACCCGTCGTGCCAGGCCCGCCGAACGGCACGAGACGACTGATGGCACGGTAGTCGTACCAGAGGACGACGAAGGCAAGACGCCAGAAGAGACTGGGCCTGCCGCCACGACCCACACGGAGATCCAGTACCTGCTCCTCAAGCTCGGCGCGGATATGGGCTTTGACGTACATGTCGCCAGCAATGACCAGGGCAGGGAATGGAAGGGTCAGCGCCTCGGCGATATGCCACGCCGCAGGGCAATCCTGCCGAAGCAGTTCGATCCGGTTACTAACAGGACCATCGAGTTGATCGACGTGCTTTGGCTGGACGGCAACTCCATCGAGGCGGCGTTCGAGATCGAGAGCACCACTTCCATCTACTCAGGCATACTGCGGATGAGCGATCTGCTCGCCCAGCAGCCCAATATCTCCGTACCACTTTTCCTCGTCGCGCCTGATGAGCGAAGAGACGAGGTGGTCCGTCAGGTAAATCGGCCGACCTTCGAGCGCATGAACCCGCCCCTGGTCGAAGTCTGCCGGTATATATCATTCGAAGGGCTGCATGAGGCACTGAGCGCCGCGCAGGACTTCATCTCGTTCCTGAAGCCGACCTGGCTGCAGACCATCAGTGAATCATGCGCTCTCGAGGACCTGTAAGCACCCGGGACCGCAGGCGGTTCAGAACGTGTCAGCACGCCAATGCCCCGCTGATAGAAGGTTCGGCGCGGCATTGGCATCTCTGACCCAGAGCTGGGCTAGTCAGTCGCCGGACCGTGGATGCGTTCCTGCTGCTCGGCGTTCACTTCCGCCCATGAGGGGTGGTCGCGCTCCACGGCAATCGGCCGTTCCCCGCTCTCTGGCGGCGCGTAGTCCTGATTGTCTGCTGCCAGTTCGGGATCTGGCAGTACTCGCTGGGGCAAGACGAGCTCCTCGGCGATGGCGCGGGCAGCGAACAGTCGGCCCACATGGGCGATGTAGATGTATGAGTCGCTCTGCCGGATCTCACCGACGAGTTCATCGGTCAGGTCATCGATCTGCCGGGCTACTTCCTCGCCGAGTGTGGTGAAGAAGCTCTCCGGGTCACTGATCGCGGCGTACTGTCTCGGCAGCCATCGCGCCCAGTGCCGCTGGGCTATCACGCCGTACCGGTTCATGCTCATGCCGCCTCGCTCTCGGGCAGATGGCCGTTGCTGGCCGCAGTAACTTCGGTGACGAGCTGGCTGACCTTGCGGCGAGACAGGCCGGACCGGTCGGCCATGGCCCGCTGGCTGAGCGGCTGCCCGGCCGCGACCGACGCCGCGTAGGCGGCGCGGACCGCCTGCTCCACATCGCCCGGCACCTCTGGTACGGCTGGCCCGATGATGGCCGCGCGTGGCGCGCGGGCGCGTCTCACCTGCTGCGTGGCGATCTCCACCGTGCCGATGAACGCGACGGCGGGCCAGGCCGAAATCAGCGCGCCGAGCAGCCCGTATCCGGCCCCGTAGGCGATGTTCGCGCCGATCGTGGCGTTGATGCCGAGCCACAACATGAACCGCGCCAGCCCTGGCGCGTCCCGGCCGTTACGGGCCTCATGCAGCAGCACGAGCGAGGCGGCCAGAATCAGGCCATCCACGCTCAGCGGCAGCAGCCGGGCCGCCGTGCCATCCTGCCCGTGGTCCCGGCCCAGGCCGTAGATGTGGGAGTAAGAGACCACCGCCGCGAAGGCGGCCACAGCGCAGACCACGGCCGCCGTCGTGAAGCGGATCACCCGGTCCCCGCTCACCGGCCCGCCCCCCGCCGCGCCGCCGAGGCCGTGCTGCTGGTCGTGGTGCGCAGCCGGATCTCCGAGCTGTCCCGGAAGCAGCATGGGTAGTAGAGGTTACGGCTGGCCGTACCGCGCGGAGCGCGGCGGCCGTCGCGCAGGACGGCCAGGTCGCGCACCTCGATGCACACGTACCATTCGTCCGGACCGCACTGTTCTACGATGGAACCCCGCAGCCACGGCCACGTGCCGCGGTCGGCTTGCTCTTCCTGCTTCGAGCGGGGGTAGCGGACCTCGACCGGGCTCTCATCAGGGAACTTACCGTCGTTGTCCTCGTCGTCGTACATGCCGGCTCCTTCCAGGAGCCGGGTGGACAATGTGTGTCATTATCGTTTGCACGGCGGGACATGGTCTCATGCGCAGATACATCCCTTGAGCTGCAGAAACGGCTTATGTTCGCCTCAGGGGTATAGGGCATGGCGAGGGCATGCGCCGGGCTCCCGGCGACTGTCGTTTCACGCGTCAGCACTGGTTACGCTTGACCCGCTCGGCTTGCCTTCGAATGACGGCTAGAACGCGTTCGTCGCCAGGAGTCTCCGGAATGGCAGTGAGTACGTGGTCGAGTGTCTCACTCACGACCGATGCGGCTGTTCGCCGCCTGACGCCCCAGGTAGATGCCTCGTCAATGAGGCTGGCTGCGGTCACTTTCCGGATATCGGTTTGCCCGCCGACACGCTGGCCCAGGTAAGGGCCTGCCCGCATCGGCAGACCAGCGCCATCGGTCAGCTCGAGGGCGATCGTGGAGACCACGTCGTAAAGCGGTGCAAGGCTGATCGCCGGGTTGTCCGCGTCATGCAGGACGGAGAAATTCTTGGCGTGCGCGTCGGCGTTGCCGACGGCCATGTTGAACGTTGTGCGGTGCAACAGCTGGGTCACCTCGGCCGGGTCCCCGTAGTTCCGCAGCAGATCGGCGAGATCGTGCAGCGACGGACCTCCCTGTTCCCCGCACTTCATTCCAGGAGGTGTGGCGGTCGCCTGGCAGCCGTCCTCCTGATGCACCCTGACCGGGAGCACTCCGGCCGGAGACTCGCGCCTGTCGTAGCGCCTGACCGCGAGCACAGGCAGTCCGACGTCGAGCAGTTCGGTCTCTGCTGCTTCGAGTGCGCACGCCGCGGCAAGCCGCAGGCAGGTGGCCTCGTTCGCAGCCATCGGGTGCGGCCCATCAGGTTTGAGGATCCAGGTCGAGGGAGCGTCACCATAAGGGAGCTGCCAGGTCCGTCGACGGCGCGGCCAAGGAGCACCTTGCGCTGGAAACCTGGCAGTGACGGGCGGTAGCCGCGCTCCGGCGCGGCACCCAGAGGTGCGGCGTCGAGCTCACCAATCACCCGCTGCAGGTCTGCGGATGTTATCGGACTGTACCCGCTGGATTCTTCCGTCCCGGGTTGTTCCCTGTCAGGAAGCAGCATGACCGCGCCAGCGCAGTCTCGACCGAACGCCGCGAGGATGCCATAGGTGTCCACCGGACGGACTCCGGCCAGGATGGCCATCCGCGCGAGGGCAGGCCCCTCGGGCAGCATGTTCTCGAAGAAGTCCAGGCCACGCATGTCTCGTGGACTGGTCGACGTCCCCACTGGCAGTCCAACGGACAGGGCCGGGCTGCCTAGGCCCCACCGGGCGATCCCCTCCGCGTGCCATTTCAGCCGGATGCGGAACTCCGACGCGGGTGTCAGCACAGCGACCGGCGTACCATACAGCCATACGACGAGTTGGTCAGCCACGAGGTGCCCTCGGCCTGACGATGACCTCGCAGCCAACGAAACGCAGCAGCCGCAGCGCATGGGTCAGCGAACTGCCGAACTTGCCGCCCTCCAGGGATGAAAGGTAGGGCTGCCCAACCCCTGCGGCCTCTGCAGCGTCCGCCTGTGTCACCCCGGCCGCCGTCCGGAAGTGCTTTAGCGCCGCACCTAGGTCCCGTGCAGTAACCACTAGGTATTCATCAGGGCGTATCGCCATAGACCAATAATACCTGCTTATCAGTCTTTACTGATATCACCCTCTGGTGATATCTAACAGGAGCCCTAGCGCCTGAAGCCAACCGGCGCCAGGCGTTGTACTTCGCGCCAGCTCGAGTGGAGATCGTTGAGGGTCCGTCCACTTGTGTAAGTTGTCGGCACTGCAGCACAGGCTAGTCGTTCCTGCCGGGAAGCTGTCTCGGGCCGCACCACGTACGTGGAGTTCATTTACTCGGAAGGCTTGTTCCAGCCAGGCGAAGTTAATGCGCTCCTGTTCCAGGCGGATAGCGGGACCGAAGGCGCCAGTGACCAGTGCTTGGTAGAGGTCCTGCTCGGCCGGGGTAAGCAAGTCGAGAGCGGCCCTCGTCGGGGTCGGCTCGGGCACCCACTGGGACTGGTGTGCGAGGAGGGTCTCGCGGTCCATGAGGATGGAGCGAGCATGGGGGAAGCGGTGACGCAGCCGGTTCAGGATCGCGAAACCATGAGTGTCCAGGTCGCCCCAGTAGGCCAGGTCGAGGGTGACTAGCCAGTCGAGCCTCTCCAGGACGTTGACCGCGTAGCCGCCGCCGAAGATCACGATCGCGTCCGGGACCAGCGGAAAGGCCAGGTAGGTGATTTCGTTCTCAACGATGTAGGCATGAGTGACGCCGGGCGGCGGGGCGGCGAGCTCGTCCGCGCGGACAGTCAGCTCGGTGTAGGGGGCGCTGGCGACGGCAGTCCGCAGGCGCACGTAGTCCGGCTTGCGGCGGAACCCGTAGCGGCCCTCGAAGTCCGGGGCCGCTGCATCGACCCTGGCCGGGTCGAGCTGGAGGTCGAGCAGTTCGGTCAGCACGCGCTTGTGCTTGTCGATGAACTTCGTGTCCACCCCGGGTACGTCCACCTGCCGGACGTACATGCCGGCCAACTGGCGCTCGTCGACCCAGCGGACGGTTGCGAGCAGGCATCTCCAGGAGGAGGCTAGGTCCAGGGCCTTGACCGGGTGCCGTTCAACCCAGCCGACTACCCGCGGGCACTCGGCTTTCGTCTGCTCGGCGATTTCCGTTAGACGGCGGACCTGCTGGCGCGCCCCGAGAAATTCCCAGGCCTGATCGTAGCCGTCGAGCCAGGCACGGCACGGGATCTGGTTGGTGCCGATCAGCCGGCCGCCCACCTTCCTGCATTCCACGCGCAGTGGGCCGCGCCCGGCCTGGTCCCACTCGGCAGCCCAGGTCTGGACATCGGCTAGGCGCTCGCCGATCTCGCCGGGGCCAGGGCCGCGCAACGGGACCGGCAGCGGTTCCCAGCCCTGCCCGGCCAGGAAATTCGCGAGCAGGACGGGCCACTTCCTGCGCACAGCCTCGCGCACGTCGGCTGGGCGGGTCCACGGCTTGCCCGCGTCAGGCCGTTCCATGTCAGGCCACCGCCGCGGCGATCGGCGCGCCAAGGACATGCGCGAGCCGCTCCGCCCGGTATTCCTCGATCGTCAGCGTCCGCAGCCGGGAGTACCTGGACGTCGGGTTGTCGACGAAACCGACCGCCGATACGTAGGGCTCGATCACGTGGATCTTCTGCAGCGGGGTGACGATCAGCAGTTGCAGGCCGAGCCGCCCGAACAGCTCGAGCGCGAACCTGGTCGACTCGTCAGAGCCCCGGCCGAAGGCCTCGTCGATGACCGCGAACCGGAAGGTCCGCGACTTGGCGGCACCCCACTCGAGCTTGAACTGGTAGGCGAGCGAGGCGGCGAGAATCGTGTACGCGAGCTTCTCCTTCTGCCCGCCGGACTTGCCGCCAGAGTCGGCGTACGTCTCGTATTCGCTGTCGTCCTCCCGGTACCGCTCGGAGGCGGTGAAGATGTACCAGTTCCGCACGTCGGTGACCAGCCGCGTCCACTTCTGGTCCGCCTCGCTCTGCCCATCACGGCCCTTGAACCGCTCGATGATCCGCTTGACCTGCAAAAACTTCTGCTCTGAGTACTGGTCGTCAACGGTGCCCGATGACACGGCATTGTCGGTGCACGCCCGCAAGTCGGTGCGGAAGTCCCTGATCTCGACGTTCGGGGTCTGCTGGGGCTCGAGCCTGATGTACCGGCCTGGGTTATAGTCCACGCCCACCAGCGACGTGTTGATCGTGTCGATCCGCTCCCTGATCAGATCGGACTGCCGGTTGAGCTGAGCCTGGAACTGAGCGATTTCCCTGATCGTGTTCTGGTTCAGGTATGTCTTGAACTGCTGCTGAAAACGGGGCAGGTCGTCGTCAGCGAGGCGACCGTGCAGTTCACGGTAGCCGTCGGCCGCCTCCACGGCGCTGTCGAGCTCGCTGGTCTCGACCGGGTACTTGCTGCGGAAATTCGTCATCGCCGAGACGACTCTGGTGCTGAGTTTCGCCCTGCGGTCACCGAGCTTGTCGGCGCGGGACATGAGTTCCTCCGCGGCGCTCGCCTCAGCCCGGTCACACGCAGCAGGCTGGCCCGGCGGTGCTTGCCCGGCCTCGGCGAGCAGGCTGCGGATAGCGTCGAAGCCTGCCGTTGCCGCGACGCCGGCTGGCTCGGCGAAGAGCGCTCGCGCGGCGACTCGCCCTGCTTCGGCGTCGGAGATGGACTGCTTCACGCGACCGAGCTCGCCGTCAAGCTCCGATCGTTCGTCCTCCGCCGCGCCTATCTGCTGCTTGACCTCCGTGAGAGCGGTGTCTAGCCGGGCGAGCTCTGCCGAGGCCGCCTTCAGCCTCGCATGCTCCTGG
>JBEKKH010000293.1:0-9104 GCA_050010815.1 Streptosporangiaceae bacterium
CCACCCCCAGCCCCAACCCCACCCCCCACCCCCACGCCACCAGCCCAGCCCCCCACCCGCCAGACCCCAGCTAACCCCGCCACGAGTCAGCTCCCCGCTTCCCTCAGCCCCGCCCGACCCCAACCCCCCGCGCCCGCCCCCATTCCAGGCAGCCGAAAAGCGGTCGGCCATGATTGTGGATCGCTACCTCCGCTATACGGGTAGTAACGATCCACAATGATGAGCGCTGGCGGGCGCGGTGTGTCTTCAGTCCCAGGGGAAGCAGCTTTCACAACCTGAGCTGAGGCGTGGCCCGGGCGGCCGTACGAGGCAGGGCGGATACGAAACGGGCGGTGCAGACGGTGCCAGACGGGCGGCCCCCTGGCAGGCAGGTCTCTCGGGCTAGAAAATCTCGGTGGTGGCGGGGTGCCGTGACATGCTGGTCTCGGCGGCGTCCCAGAACTCGGTCAGCGCGCTGGCCGTGGTGGCGGGCGCCTCGATGGCGGGGGAGTGGACGGCGCCCGGGATGCACACCCGGCGTGCGCTCAGCCGCCTGGCCATGCTTTCCTGTGCGGCGGGCGACCAGGAGTTGTCGTTCTCGCCGTAGATAACCAGCATCGGCAACTCGCTGAGCTGGGCCAGCTCGGCGGTCCGATCCGCGGCGGTGAGCATGTGCCTGGCCATCAGGACGAGCCCGTTCGGATCGTTGCTCAGCATCCGCTTGGCCAGGAACGCCACGATCGGAGCCGGGACTCCGGCCGCGACGGCCTGCGGTTCCAGGTGGGAGTGCCAGAGTTGGGAGATGCTGGCCCCGAGCGCGGCCGTGTCCGGCATCGTGCCGTTCCGGACGCCGAGAGCGGCGAGCATCGCCCGCAGTTCCCGCGCCCGCGGGCCGCTGAGTGCGGCCGGGCCCGAGCTCATGAGCGTGAGCGTTGCGAGCTGGGCGTCGGCCAGGATGGCCTCGCGGGCCACCAGGCCGCCGTAGGAGTGCCCGACCAGGTGCTTGGCCCCGGTGACGTGGAGGATGGCGGCGATGTCGGCGGCCAGCGCGGACGCGAGGTAGCCATCCGGGTCACCCGCCGCGGGCGTCTCGAACTGTCCGCGCATGTCGATCGCCACCACTCGGCGGCTACCGTCGGTCAGCAGGTCAAGGATGGGAAGGAAGTCTTCCTTGCTCCCCGTGTAACCGGGGATGAGCAGAGCGGCTTCCCGCTCGCACACCCCCGACGCCGGCACCGCCTCAAGCGCAGCGAACGAGCCACGGCTGGTAAGGATCGTGGTACGCCGTACCCCACCGGGTAGATCGAGGGACGTTGGTGTGCTCACAGTGGCGAACCTTACCCGGCTGGGTTGAACAAGACCTTGACGTAAGCTCAGCGAACCGGCCAGATTCGCAGAATACGCTAATCAGGAAGCCTTGCGGGTTTCCTCGGACGAGTTTTCTGCCCGCGCGGGTCGGCGCCGACGGCGGATCTGCTTGGTCGGCTGCCCGCCGTCAAGCTCCTGCCCGCCAGCTCCTGCCGCCTGCCCGCCAGCACCGATTTGGCCAGCACCGGCCTGCCCGCCTTGTCCAGCACCGGCCGCACCGGCCTGCCCAGCACCGGCCTGCCCAGCACCGGCCTGCCCAGCACCGGCCTGCCCAGCACCGGCCTGCCCAGCACCGGCCTGCACAGCACCGGCCTGCCCAGCACCGGCCTGGCCTGGAGCCTGCTGGCCTGGGCCGAGGTCGTGGCCGCCGCGGGTACGCCGGCGACGCCTGGGCCTGGCCGCTCCGCCTGCCGACGGGCCGCCTGCCGACAGGCCGCCGTCCTCGCGGACCGCCGCGGCCGAGCTCTTCCTGGCCTGGCCTGAGCCGCCGCGAGCCTGGCCGCCGCGGCTCTGCCCGTCGCGGCTCCTGGCTCCGCTCCTGGCTCCGCTCCTGGCTCCGCTTCGCCCGGAACCGCTCGGTGCCGCATCACGTGTGCGCCCGGGCGAGGCGGAGCGGATCTTGCCGGTTTCGCCGATGTCCTCGAGCGCCTCAGCCGCCAGGCCCTCCCGCGCCCGCATCGCCCGGGGTAGTGTCCCGGTCGCCTCCCGCGGGATGTCGAGCTGGGTGTAGAGGTGCTCAGAGGTGGAGTACGTCTCTTCCGGCTCGGGCTTGCCCAGGTTCAGGGCGTCGTTGATGAGCTTCCAGCGGTGCATGTCCCGCCAGTCGACGAACGTGACGGCGACACCGGTGCGCCCGGCTCGACCGGTCCGGCCGATGCGGTGCACGTAGGTCATGTCGTCGTCCGGGCATTCGTAGTTCACCACGTGGGTGACGTCATCCACGTCCAGTCCGCGGGCCGCGACCTCGGTCGCGGTGAGCACGTCCACCTTGCCGCTGCGGAACGCCCGCAGCGCCCGCTCTCGCTGTCCCTGGCCCAGGTCGCCGTGCACGGTCGCGACCGCGAAGCCCCTGGTTTCCAGCGCGACCGCGACCTGATCGGCGGCTCGCTTGGTCTGGCAGAACACCATGGTCAGGCCGCGGTCCCTGGCCTGCAGGACCCGGGCCAGCACCTCGATCTTGTCCATCTGGTGGGCCCGGAACACGTGCTGCCGGGTGTTCGGCGCGGGCGCGGGCGCATCGTGGCCTTCGGCCCGGATGTTGGTCGGCTGCCGCATGTGGCGGCGCGCGAGGGTGACGACGTCGCCGGGCATGGTCGCGGAGAACAGCATCGTCTGCCGGGAGCCCGGGGTGCGGCTGACGATCCGCTCCACGTCCGGCAGGAAGCCGAGGTCGAGCATCTTGTCCGCCTCGTCGAGCACCAGGGCCTGGACCGAGCCCAGGTTCAGGTGACGACGCTCGACCAGGTCGAGCAGCCGTCCCGGGGTACCGACCACGATGTCGACGCCGGCCGTCAGCGCGTCGATCTGCGGCTCGTAGGCCCGGCCGCCGTAGACGGTGAGGATGCGGGTGCGCAGGTTGACGGCGGCGATGCGCAGGTCGTCGGCGACCTGGATCGCCAACTCCCGGGTGGGCACCACGACCAGCGCCCGCGGCGCACCGGACGGGCCGTCTTCGACCATCTGCAGGAGCGGGATGCCGAACGCAAGCGTCTTTCCCGTACCGGTCCTGGCTTGCCCGATGATGTCCTGCCCGCGCAGTGCCAGCGGCAGGGTGAGCGCCTGGATGGGGAACGTGGTGAAGATGCCCGCGGCCTCAAGGCCCCGGCAAATGTCGTCGCTGATCGCGAAATTACGGAACGGGACCGCGAGAGCGTCGCCCGGCTCGGCGGTCGCGGTGTCGGCCGCACCCGTCAAGGGCTCTGGCTCCGTCTTGTCCCCGCTAAAAGTTTGAGTTGTCAGGGGTTCCATCCTTCATCATGGCCTTCCCCTTTGCGCGGGTCGGGCCCGGTCATGCCTGCACGCTGCCGCAGTGGCCCGCCGCAATGCGAGCTGCTACCTAACGGCTGGTCTCACGACGCTGCGAAAACCGCCCCACCCGTCGTGCCCCGCCTGGGAGCCCGCTATCACTGTCGGAACACTGCCGTTTGCTGCGGTCGCTTGCCGTGGTTCCGTCCCGCCGAAAACTACTGGGACGTCAACCACCGCGACCACGCATAAAAACAGCTATCGGTATAACACGACCATTGGCTGTGTCATTCCATCGACTAGTCGCAGCTGAGTATACCAGCAGGCGATCACCGTGATCAGGTGCGCCCAGGGCGAGTTTAGACCGGGTTGCCGAAACCGACCCGGCGGGCCTCAGCCGCGCCGAATTCCACGTAGGCAATTTTGTCGGCCGGGACCACAACCTTGCCGCCCTTGGTGACCGGGAGCGTGAAGACCGAAGGCCCCCCGTCCGCCAGGGCCTCCGACAGGTCCCGCTCGAGTTCAGCGGCCGTGAGGTCAGTCTCCACGATCAGCTCGCGCTGGATGGACTGAATTCCGATCTTGACTTCCACGGCGCTCCTTAGGTGCCCAATGCTCTCAGTGCTGTGCGCGAGGTGCTCAGTGCCGTGCGCGGGTGCTCAGTGCTCGCTGCGCGGCCAACCGCTGATGCCACGCCAGGCGAGCCTGGCCACGAGCTGCTCGGCCGCTTCCCGCGGGATGTGGTTTCCTGTGCTGAGCCAGTACCGCGCGGTGACCTGGGCCATGCCGACCAGTCCCACGCTCAGCAGGTGCGCCTCGTCCGCCGAGAGTCCGGCGTCCTCCCTGACCGTCTGGCTGACCATGGCGGCGCACTCCCGCTGCACCCGGTCCAGCCGGGCCCGGACGGCGGTCTCGTTGGACAGGTCAGACTCGAACACCAGCCGGTACGCCTGCCCTTCGCCGCCGACGTACTCAAAGTAGGCGCCGAAGGTGGCGGCGACCCGCTGCTTGGGATCCGGGTTGGAGCGCAACGCGCCGCGCACGGTTTCCACCAGCGTGTCGACGCTCTCGTCGAGCAGTGCCAGGTAAAGCTCGAGCTTGCCAGGAAAGTGCTGATAGAGCACGGGCTTGCTGACGCCGGCGCGTTCGGCGATCTCGTCCATGGCCGTGGCGTGGTAGCCCCGGGCGACGAATACTTCCAGGGCAGCGTCAAGCAGCTGCCGCCGGCGTTCGTGCCGTGGCAGCCGGTTACCGCGGGGCCTGGTGTCGGACGCTGCCGTCAAAGTTCGGTCTCCGGGTGGTTGCGCGGCTACTTTTCCTGGCTCGCCCTCATACTACGTGGCTGTCAACGGTAATCGTCATCGTCGAAGCCGACGGCGATCCCCTGCTCGGCCGCGTCCGCCTCGTTCACGCCCAACGGGACCTCGTGCCGGGTGTCATTGTCGTCTTCGTCCGGCACGACGTCCTGGTGCTGCTCGATGGCGTCGTCCTCGGGCGTCTCCATGTCCAATTCGCTCACCTGTGCGAACCTCTTTTCCGTCTGGTCGGCAGTTCCGTCTTGATCTCCGGCCCCCGCCAGCTCCCGGAGTGCACTCTCGAGTGCTTCCCCGTAGGTGGGGAAGGCATGCACGACATCGGCTAGGACCGCAACCGGAATCTTGGCCCTGATGGCGAGCGTAACCTCGCTCATCCAGGTGACCGCGTCCGGCCCGACCGCGGCCGCCCCGACCAGCACGCCGGTCTCGGTGTCGGCGTAGAGCTCGAGGCCGCCAAGGTCATCGGCGCCCAGCTGGGCCCGGGTGGTGTCGCTCAGGCTGGCTCGAACCGTCACCAGGCCGCCGGGTCCTTCTCCCGCCTTCGCCAGGCGCAGGGCCCTGGCCTGTTTCTGGCTCTGCGCGGGGACGACGCCGACCGCGTAGACCGACGGGGTGGTGTGCACGCAGCGGGGGATGGCGCTGTAGTCGGCTTCGCGCTGCTGCCCGAGGATGTTCGTGGCGACCACCCTGGCCTGGTAGCGGCCGGCGTGGGTATGGGTGAGGCCGGTGACATCTCCCGCCGCCCAGACCCGGCTCGTCCCATCGACCCCGTCGTCGGGACCGGCCACCCGGCAGCTGGTCGTGGTGGGCAGCGCCAGGCCGGGGGTGACCGTAAGGCCGAGCGCGTCCAGGCCCAGGCCGGACAGCCGCGGTCGTCGGCCCGAGGCCAGCAGCAGCCGGTCGGCGTCGATTCGCGTCCCGTCGTCCAGCGCGAGGGTCAGGCCTTCGGGTGTGCGCTCCACCTTGGTGGCGGCTGAGCCGAGGCACAGTTCGGCGCCGGCTCGGCGCAGCACCGTGGCCAGGATCTCCCCGGCGAAGGCGGCCTCACCGGGGAGCAGGCCAGGCTCGGCTTCGACCAGCGTCACCTGGGAGCCGAACGTGGCGTAGATCTGGGTGAGCTCGCATCCGGCCGGACCGCCGCCGAGCACGATCAGGCGTCGCGGCAGATCGGGTGAGCACAGGCTCTCGGCGGTGGTCCAGGCCGGGATGTCCGCCAGGCCCTCGATCGGCGGCGCGACCGGCTCGCATCCCGTCGCGATGACCAGGTCCCCATAGGTCAGCGACACCGTAGTCACCGATACCCTCGGCCCGGCCTCCCCTTGGTCCTCGCCGGGGGCCAGCGTGACCTCGACGGTGCCCGGACGCGAAATCCGGCCGGTGCCGCGCAGCACGGTCACGCCGTTGTCGGCCAGCCGTCGCGCCGAGGCGGAATCGTCCAGCCCGCCGGTCACCTCGTTTCGCCGGACGACCGCGTCTTCCCAGGTCTCGCCCCGGCTCGCCGAAAGCAGCAGTGAGTTCGACGGCAGGCAGGCCAGGTAGGAGGACTCACCACCGATGAGGCCCGCCTCCACCAGTGCCACCGACTTACCGCCCGCCGTCACCTCGGTGGCGACGTGCACGCCCGCGGCGCCGCCACCCAGCACTACCACATCGAAAGCGCCCATATCTCCGTCCCCCTCGAACTTCGAGCCGCGCCCGTGAGGACCTGCGTTGCACCGCGCTAGCCAGCTGCGAACGGCTACCTCCCGGGCACCCCTATCATCTCAGCCACGGCTAAGCTCGCTGACGGAGTTGGGTAAATCGGCTGACGGCCGCCTGAGGTGCCATCGGAGACGCGCCCGATGCTGAGAACAGCGATGCTGAGAACGTCAAGGCGGAGAATTAGGCAAGCTGGAGGTATCAGCGCCGTGCCAACCGGGGTAGATGAAGATTATGCGCAGTATATGGGCCGGTGCGATCTCCTTCGGCCTGGTCGTGATCCCGGTCAAGCTCTATGCGGCGACGGAGCAGCGTGACATCACGTTTCGTCAGGTCCACCGCAAAGACGGGGCCAGAATCCAGTTCCGCCGGGTCTGCACCCTGGACGGGGAGGAAGTCCCGTACGCCGATATCGCCAAGGGCTACGAGCTGCCCACCGGCGACATGGTGGTGCTCACCGATGAGGACCTCACCGAGCTCCCGCTGGTGACCGCCCACCGGATCGAGGTGCTCCACTTCGCGCCGAGCGCTCAGGTGGAGCCGATCCTCGCGGCCAAGAGCTACTACCTCGAACCCGAACCCGCCGGCACCCGCGCCTACGTGCTGTTCCGCGACGCGCTTGAGAAGTCGGGCAAGGTGGCGGTGGCCAAGGTCGCATTGCGGCAGCGTGAGGCACTGGCCGCGCTCCGGGTCAGGGACGGGGTCATCACGCTTGAGACCCTGCTGTGGCCCGATGAGGTGCGCAAGCCCGATTTCGCGTTCCTGGACGAGGACATCGAGGTTCGCTCGCAGGAGCTGAAGATGGCCGCCTCGCTCATCGAGACGATGACCGAGGATTTCGAGCCCGACCAGTACCACGACACCTACCGCGAGGCGCTCGAAGCCGTCGTCCAGGCCAAGGTGGAGGGCAACGACGTCGTCCGCCCGGCCGGCCTCCAGACCCCGGAGCCGAGGAAGCAGCCCGCCGACCTGACCGAGATCCTGCGCGCCAGCGTCGCGGCCCTGAAGGACCAGCGCGCCCAGTCCGATACCGCGCCCAAGTCCCGGGCCAAGCCCGCCATCGGCGCCAAGCCAGCCGCCCGCGCGAAGTCCACCACCCGCGCGAAGTCCACCACCCGCGCCAAGGCCGCCCCGTCCGACGCCGACGCCGACGCCGAAGACTCCAAGCCCCGCAAGACCGCCCGCCCCCGCAAAGCAAGCGCATGAGCGAGCCGGGAAACACCGCGTGAGCGACCCGGAAACCAGCGAGCCGGACAACACAGTCCCGGACTGGCCGGGCGGGCTGGTCTCGCTGGGCGATGACCAGGTCTACGTGCGCACCGCGCCCGGTGCCGCGGCGGACGCTGAGCCGGCCCTGTGCGTGCACGGCCTGGAGGGCTCGTCGCGGAACTGGACCGACCTGATGGACCTGCTCCGGCCGCGGCTGGCCTGCGACGCGCTCGACCTGCCTGGCTTCGGCAATTCCCCGCCCCGCCCGGACGGCCGCTACTCGATCGCGGCCCTGGCGCAGACCGTCATCGCGCTGATCGAGCGAACCGGCCAGGCTTTTGGGGGCCCGGTCCACCTGCTCGGCAACTCCCTGGGCGGTGCGGTCAGCGTCAAGGTCGCGGCCACCCGGCCGGACCTGATCCGCACGCTGACCCTGATCTCCCCGGCCCTGCCGGACACCCGGCTCCGTCTCGACCTGCTGCGTTTCCCGCTGATGAGCGTCCCGGGGGTCGGCGCCCGGCTGCTCCGCCATTACCAGCACCTTCCGGCCGAACGGCGCGTCGCCGACGTCATCGCCAACTGTTTCAGCGACCCCCGGCGATTCCCGCCCGCCAGGCTCGCCGCCGAAGTCGCCGAACTAACCCGCCGTGACGCCCTGGACTACTCCGCCGCCGCTCTGGTCGGCAGCATCCGGACCCTCACCGCCGAGACGCTGCGGGCCGGCGGCCGGCCGGCCTGGCGGGACGCGGCCCGGATCACCGCGCCGACCCTGGTCATCTACGGGACCGACGACCCGCTGGTGCACGCGCGGATGGCGGGCAAGGCCGCCCGGGCGTTCGCCACCGCGAGGATCGTGGTGATGCCGGGCACCGGTCACGTCGCGCACATGGAGCACCCGCACCAGGTGGCGGCCGAAATCGCCGTCCTGCTCGAGGCCGCCGGCCCGGGGTCGCAGGCGGGCCGGGCCCGGGAATTCCCGCTCGCTCCCGCCGGTTGAGAAGTGGCACGTGCCGGGAACGGGAGAACCCTGGACCGTTCGGACAATAAAAGATCTTTGGAGTGGACCGTGTCACTGCCCCCGTTGGTCGAACCCGCTGACGAGCTGACCGTCGATGAGGTGCGCCGCTACTCGCGTCACCTGATCATCCCGGACGTCGGAATGACCGGGCAGAAGAGGCTGAAGAACGCCAAGGTGCTGTGCGTGGGCGCCGGCGGGCTCGGCTCACCCGCGCTGCTCTACCTGGCCGCGGCCGGCGTCGGCACGCTCGGCATCGTCGACTTCGACGTGGTGGACGAGTCCAACCTGCAGCGCCAGGTCATCCACGGCCAGTCCGACGTGGGCCGCCCGAAGGCCGAGTCGGCCCGGGACAGCATCCGCGAGATCAACCCGCTGGTCAACGTGGTGGTGCACGACACGCACCTGGACTCGGACAACGCCCTGGAGATCTTCGCCGACTACGACCTGATCGTGGACGGCACCGACAACTTCGCCACTCGTTACCTGGTCAACGACGCGTGCGTGCTGCTCGGCAAGCCGTACGTGTGGGGCTCGATCTACCGGTTCGACGG
>JBEKKH010000294.1:0-9090 GCA_050010815.1 Streptosporangiaceae bacterium
GGCATCGGGATGCTCGCGGGGGCCGGCCAGCGTCGCTCGAGCTCGGCGACGCGGTCGGTGAGCTCCTCGCGTGAGCCGATCACCTGCGACTGCCTGCTGGCCCACGCTCCGATTTGCGCTCCCCGCGGCCGGGACCTGTAGTAGGGCTCGCTGTCCTCGCGCGACATCGCGGTCGCGGCGCCCTCGACGGTGACCTGGCGCTGCATGGGGTACCAGGGAAACACCGCGCACACCCAGGGATGGCCCGCGATGTCCCGGCCCTTGCGCGAGGTCCGGTTGGTGTAGAAGGTGAAACCGGTCTGGTCGTGCGCCTTCAGCAGCACGGTCCGAGCCCGCGGGCGGCCCTCGGCGGACACGGTGGTGAGCACCATCGCGGTCGGTTCGGCCAGGTTCAGCGCCTGGGCGTCGGACATCCAGCGGGCAAACTGCGTCATCGGATCGGTGGCCATCGAACCCGGGATGAGGCCACCGAGTTCGGCATCACGCTGTGTTGTGTCCATAGGTAATGATCCTCACACCTGTTTCGGCTACCGCAACCCTGGTCAGGGCGGTTGAATGGTAGCGCTGGCGGGAGAAAGGAAAACAACGATGTCGGACTTCAAGCCAGGACTTGAAGGGGTCATCGCCTTCGAGACGGAAATTGCCGAGCCGGACAAAGAGGGCGGCGCCCTCCGGTACCGGGGCGTTGACATCGAAGAGCTCGTCGGCCACGTCTCTTACGGCCACGTCTGGGGCCTTCTTGTCGACAACGCCTTTGCGCCCGGACTGCCGCCTGCCGAGCCTTACCCGATCCCCGTCCATTCCGGCGATATCCGGGTCGATGTGCAGAGCGCCCTGGCCATGCTCGCACCCGCCTGGGGGCTGCAGCAGCTCCTGGACATCAGCGACGAGCAGGCCCGCGACGACCTCGCCCGCGCCTCGGTGATGGCCTTGTCCTTCGTGGCGCAGGCCGCACGAGGCCCCGGGCTTCCCATGGTGCCGCAGCGCCGGGTGGACGAGGCCGCGACGATCACCGAGCGGTTCATGATCCGCTGGCGCGGCGATCCGGATCCCGCGCACGTCAAGGCGGTCGACGCGTACTGGACCTCGGC
This sequence comes from Streptosporangiaceae bacterium, assembly GCA_050010815.1. Taxonomy (GTDB): domain Bacteria; phylum Actinomycetota; class Actinomycetes; order Streptosporangiales; family Streptosporangiaceae; genus Palsa-504. The sequence continues at coordinate 1,092 of JBEKKH010000294.1, forward strand.
CGCCGAGCACGGCATGAACGCCTCGACGTTCACCGCCCGGGTGATCGCCTCCACCGGAGCCGATGTGGCGGCCGCCCTGTCCGGGGCCGTCGGCGCCATGTCGGGCCCGCTGCACGGCGGCGCACCGGCGCGCGTCCTGCACATGATCGAAGAGGTGGAACGATCCGGCGACGCCGGGCGGTACGTCTCCTCCGTCCTGGACCGGGGCGACCGGCTGATGGGATTCGGGCACCGGGTGTACCGGGCCGAAGATCCCCGCGCCCGGGTGCTCCGCCGCACGGCCAAGGAGCTGGGCGCGCCGCGGTACGAGGTCGCGCTGGCGCTGGAGCAGGCCGCCCTGTCCGAGCTCCAGGCCAGGCGTCCGGACCGGGTGCTCGAGACCAACGTGGAGTTCTGGGCCGCGATCGTGCTCGACTTCGCCGGCGTGCCGCCGCACATGTTCACCTCGATGTTCACCTGCGCCCGGACGGCCGGCTGGGCCGCTCATATCCTGGAGCAGAAACGCACGGGCAGGCTGGTCCGGCCCGCCGCCCGGTACATCGGTCCCCCGACCCGGCCGGTCCGCGAAGTCCCTGGCGCCGACGAAGTGGTCGACCAGCCGGTGTTAGGGCCAGGCGCACCCGTCGGCTCACCACGGCAACCCGCCGGTAAGCTGCAAGAATGAGCGATATCGTGATTCCGGCGGAGCTCAAGCCCTCCGACGGCAGGTTCGGCAGCGGCCCGGCCAAGATTCGCCCCGAGCAGCTGGCCGCGCTTGCGAGCTCGGGTGCGACCTACCTCGGCACGTCACACCGGCAGGCACCCGTCAGGTCGCTGGTGCACCGGATCCGCGCCGGGCTGGCCGAGCTTTTCGGCCTGCCCGCCGGCTACACGGTCGCGCTCGGCAACGGAGGCACCAGCGCGTTCTGGGAGATGGCCACGTTCGGGCTGATCCGCGAGCACTCGCAGCACCTGAGCTTCGGGGAGTTCTCGGCGAAGTTCGCCGCCCTGGCCGGCCACGTACCCTGGCTTTCGGCACCGACCGTGGTCGAGTCGGCGCCCGGCACGCATCCGGTGTCGGTGCCCGAGCCGGGAACCGACGCCTATGCGTTGACCCACAACGAAACCTCGACTGGCGTGGCGATGCCGGTGCGCCGGGAGCCGGGCGCGGACGCGGGATCGCTGGTCCTGGTCGACGGCACGAGCGCGGCCGGCGGCCTACCGGTCCGCGCCGAGGAATTCGATGTCTACTACTTCGCGCCGCAGAAGGGCCTGGGCTCCGACGGCGGCCTGTGGATCGCCCTGATGTCCCCGGCCGCGGTTGAGCGAGTACTCCAGATCGCGGCGGCCGGCCGCTACATCCCCGATTTCCTGTCGCTGCGGATCGCCCTGGAGAACGCGGCCAAGGACCAGACGTACAACACGCCCGCCGTGACCACCTTGTTCCTGCTGGCCGACCAGCTCGACTGGATGCTCGGCCGGGGTGGCCTGCCCTGGACGACGGCCCGTACAGCGCAATCGAGTGCAATACTGTATACATGGGCGGAGGAGGCGGCCTACGCTGATCCGTTCGTCGCCGATCCCGCCCAGCGCTCGCAGGTCGTCGGGACCATCGATATAACCGGCGAACTGTCCGCTAACGACATAGCGGCGTCCTTGCGGGCTAACGGAATCGTCGATACGGAGTCCTACCGGAAACTAGGCCGCAACCAACTGAGAATCGGCATGTTCCCCGCAGTCGATCCGGCCGACGTGGAAGCTCTCACGGCCTGCATCGACTACGTGGCTGAGCGCGTCGGCAATTGACGGGCTCAGGCTGCTAGCGGATGACCGACCCTATCAGGACCGTCAGCACGAGGAGCACGAGCACCGCCGGAAGCAGCCATCGGGGCATCCTGGTCACGACGACAGCCTACAAACCCGCAGCCCCAACCCGCAGCCCCAACCCGCAGCCCCAACCCGCAGCAGAGAAAGGATCCGAGGTGGGTCATGAGTAACCACCCTCACCGGGCAGAACTGCTCAGCGAGCCCGCTCGCCCGCACACCGGTTTAGACCCGGGGACGCACCGGCCGCACGAGGGGGCCAAACGGCCGGCCGGAGCCGGTGCGGCCGTGGGCGAACAGATGCGCCTGTTCGTGGCCATCGTTCCGCAGCCTGCCGCCCTGGACGAGCTTGACGCCCTGGTCGAGCCGCTTCGATCCAGGCGGTCTGACCTTCGCTGGACCAACCGGGAAGCCTGGCATATCACCCTCGCCTTCCTCGGGCAGGTCGACGAGCCCACCGCCGCCAAGCTGGTGCAGCGCCTGGAGGGGGCCGCCCGGCGCCATCATGACATCCAGCTGGCGTTCTCAGGCGCGGGTGCCTTCCCCGCGGCCGGGCGGGCCAACGTTCTCTGGAGCGGCCTGTCCGGGGACCGTGCCGCCCTGGCGCGGCTGGCTGAATCCGTGGTGGCGGGGGCGACCCGCGCGGGCACTCCACCGCCCGGCAAGACCCGGCCCTTCCAGCCGCACCTGACCCTGGCCAGGTGCCGCATGCCCGCCGAGGTTACCGATCTTGTCGCGGCGCTGGACGGCTACTCCGGACCGTCCTGGACCGCGGACCGGGTGCACCTGGTTCGCAGCCACCTGCGCGCCGCCGAGCAGCCGCGGTACTCCTCGCTAGCCAGCTGGCCACTGCGACCGCTCGATCGCGGCGCGAATCCGGCGTCATGAGACGCCGAGCGGTCACGACTGGCTGAGCTTTTCCAGGATGGGAACCGCCGCCCGCAGCGTCGCGCGTTCCGCCGCGGTCAGCTCGGCCAGCCGCTGGTCCAGCCAGGCATCCTTGCGGCGCCGCACGCGTTGCACCACGGCCCGTCCTTCCTCGGTGACGGTGAGAACGACCTGACGCCGGTCCGTCAGGTGCGGCGACTTGACGACGAGGTTTCGCTCGGCCAGCACCGCGATCACGCGGGTCATGGACGGCGGCTGCACCTTCTCGTGCTCAGCCAGCTCACCGGGGGTCATCGCGTGGTGGACTTCCAGCGCCGACAGGGCGGCCAGCTGGGTCTCCGACAGGACCGCTTCGGTCATGCCCGACCCAGCGCGCTGCGCCCGCAGCCGCCTCGCCAGCCGGCTCACGGAGATCCGGAGAGCGGTGGCCAGCCCGGCATCAGTCCTGGTCCGCGTGGTTGTCATCGTCGGTTAACCTTCGTCGGGCAGCCTAAAGCGTGGACTAAGTACATCATGGCCGCGGACCAGATGGGAGCCACCCGGACGATAACCGGCGCCCGGGGCCGCCTGAGCGCCACCGGGATCCGGGAACCTCGTAGCCTACAGAGGTGAAGCAAACCCGCGAGGAAGGCCCGCGCCTATCTCCCCCGCCACCGCTCGAAGGCGACGATCAGCTGGTGACAAGGGTCATCACGGCCGGATGGGCGATCGCGCTCGTCGTGCTGCTCATCATTGGTGGTCGTTTGCGCCCCGACGTGCGGTGGTGGATCTGGACCTGCGTGGCGGGCCTGGGCCTGGGCCTGTTCGGCCTGTGGTATCTGCCCAGGCTCAAGCGCTCAAGGTCCAGGGCGGCCGGGGATTAGTCCGCCCCGCGGGACAGCGGCTCGAACACGGTCTCCTCGACGGAAACCCCGGGCAGGTCAACCAGGTCGTAACCGAATTCATCGATGACCGGCGCGGCCGCGCGGGCGGCCGCCTGCGCCGCCATCGCCTCCGAATGCGCCCCGCACCCGTGATCGGCCGACACGACCTGGCCGTCGTCGGGCGCGTACTCGTTCGCGCAGGCACCGAAGAGCCGGCCAAGCTCGCCGCTCAGCGGCACGAAGAACCCGCAGCTGACGCACGGAGCGGGGGCCGCGTGCGCGAGCGGCGCACGCGGGCCGTGCTCGCTGGAGTACCAGCGCTCGGACGCATCCTCCCGGCCGACGGAGGAAAGCACGCGAGAGCGTCCCGGCGCGGGCGGCTGCTCGGCGGGCTCGGCCGGCTCGGCCAAACCATCGAGTCCCGCGTCGTCGAGCCCGGCGTCGTCGGGCTCAGCGTCGTCGGACTCAGGCCTGGCGTACCAGTCGGTGACGGCGTCGTCGCCCTCCAGCACGACCAGCGGGACGAGTCGTTCGTCATCCGGGGCGGCGGGCAGCAGGTCCCCGACGCCGAGATCACCCGGCCGCACCCGGTCATGCCACGGCACCCAGTCCGGCGCGAGCAGCGCCTGCGATCCGGGCACAAGCACGGTTTCGCTGACGGTGACGGCCTTGGCCCGGGGAGCCCGGACCACCGTCACGGCCCATTGCCAGCCGACGTAGGCCCGGTCCGCGCAGTCGAAAAAATGAGTGACGATGCGTTCGCCATCGGCTTGGACACCAAGGTGAACACCGACATCGGCCGCGCCGACGACGGCGACAACGGCGTCGCGCGCGAGGTCGACCGCCTCGGCGCACGCCTGATCTGGTTCCCTGGAGCGGGTGCGGGTGGGACTCACGGTTACCAATTCTCGCTCATCACGCTCTTCGCAGGTACGGTTACCCGTTGTTTGCTACCCGGGCTGGGTCGCCCTAGTGGCGCGTACCCACAATACTGGTTACATGCGCATGTCCGAGGCGATGCGGCGAACGGGTGGCGCAGCCCGTGCTACCGGCGGCGCGGTACGGTCGGGCGCCCGGGCCGGCGCCACGGCGACCCGTAAGACGGGCGGCCTCGTGCACAAGGTGACCGGTGCCTCCGGCGCCGGCCGGACCGGGCTGTCCACGCTCGTCGAACTGACCGCCGCCGGCGGAGCGGGGGACGCCTTTGTCGCCGTATCGCTGGCCGGGACGATCTTCTTCAGCACGTCCGTCGATCAGGCCCGCGGCAAGGTGGTGCTCTTCCTGCTGGTGACGATGGCCCCGTTCGCGGTCCTCGCGCCGTTCATCGGGCCGGCCCTGGACCGGATGCAGCAGGGCCGGCGGTACCTGCTGGCCGGCACCCTGCTCGCCCGCGGCCTGCTGTGCTGGGGCATGTCGGCGGCGATCGACAGCCCGGTGACGCTGCTGCCGGCCGCGTTCGGCATCCTGGTCCTGCAGAAGGCATACGGCGTGGCCCGCGCGTCCATCACGCCGCGGCTGCTACCCGCCGAGATCACCCTGGTGACGGCGAACGCCCGGTCTCAGCTGGTGGCCCTGACCGCCTCCATGCTGGCCGGATCGCTGGCCGCCGGGATCGAGGTGCTGGGCGGCGCCGCCTGGGTGCTCCGGGCGGGCACGGTGATCTACCTGGGCGCCATGGTGCTCGCCCTGCGGCTTCCCGACCAGGTCGACGCGCCGCTGACCCCCGTCGTGAAGCCATCGACCGCGGCCCCGAGACCGGCTCGCCCCGCCGGGCCGAACGGCACGCTCCCGTACGAGCCGTACGAGCCGTACGAGCCGTACGAGCCGTACGAGCCGTACGAGCCTACGAGCGGGTATCAGCCAGCCGACCGACCCGCTGCGCTGCCGCCGGGAGCGGCAGCGGGTCAACCCCCAGGACCCCCAGGACCCCCAGGACCCCCCGGACCCCCCGGAGCCTTCGGAACGGACCCGTCGCGGGCGGCGGGCACCGGACGGTGGCGGGGCATGGCCAAGGTGGGCCCGGTGGTGGGCGAGGCCATGCGCGGCAACGCGGTGCTGCGCGCGTTCTCCGGCTACATGGTCTTCTTCCTGGCTTTCTACCTGCGCACCGCGCACTTCCACGTGTCACACAACTTCGCGCTCGGCGCCCTGGTGGCGGCGGCCGCGGCGGGCGGCCTGGCCGCGATGGCGATCGGTTCGGCGGTCCGGGCCCGGGCTCCGCAGTTCATCCTGTTCGCCATGCTCACCCTGGCGCCGATCGTGACCGCGGCGTGCGCCTGGTTCTTCAGCCTGGAAGCGGCGATCGCCGTGGCGTTCACCGCGGCGCTCGCGGCCGGGCTGGCCAAGCTGGCGCTGGACTCCACGGTGCAGCGCGAGATCAGGGAGGAGATCCGCTCCTCGGCGTTCGCCGTCTCCGAGACGCTGAACCAGGTGTCGAACGTGGCGGGCAGCCTGGTCGGCGTGTTCGTCTCGATCCTGAACAACGGGCAGGCCGGGCTGGCCATCCCGGCCGGCGGCCTGACCGCTGCCCTGGTCGCGCTGGTGAGCAGGCGCAGGCGGCGGGTGCTCGCCCAGCAGCGGAGCGAACCGGCCCCGCCGCGGAGCGAACCGCCTCCACCGGCCGGAAGCAGCCGGGACCGCTAGCGGTCAGGGCTCGATGTCATCGGCGACGGCGCGGAGCACCGCCGCGATATTCTTCGCGTCGCGGGCCTCCGGGTGCTTGCCCCGGCGATAGGTCGTCGACACCTCATCGAGCAGCTTGATCAGGTCCTCGACGATCACGATGATCTCGTCCGGCTTCTTGCGGGTCTGCTGCTTGGCCGCCGCGACCGTCGGCGGGGGCTCGAGGACCCGCACCTGGAGCGCCTGGGCTCCCCTGCGTCCCTCGGCGACCCCGAACTCCACCCGCTGACCTTGCCGCAGCGCGGTCGTCCCCGAGGGCAGCGCCGACGAATGCACGAAGACCTCGCCGCCGTCGTCACGGGCGAGAAAGCCATACCCCTTGTCGGAGTCGTACCACTTGACCTTGCCGGTAGGCACGCGCGGACCTCACGTCGAAGAGAAGAACTAAGCAACAACCAGCGATCATGCGACCGACAGGATGCTCTGGGCATTCCTAAGGCTATCGGTCTCAGGCGCCGGATCGCAGCTTCGTTATCGCCGGGTGTACGTGTTTTGCCGGTTTTCCCGAAACAGGCAGCCGCAACGCGGGCAGGCCAACGCGGCGGCCGCCACGCTACGTGCAGACGGCCCGGGGCAAGCCCCGGGCCGTCTGGGTGACTGTGCTGTACGAAGAATCAGAAGTCCATGTCTCCGCCGCCAGGGCCGGCAGCGGGGGCCTTCTCCTTCTCCGGCTTCTCCGCGATCACGGCCTCAGTAGTGAGGAACAGGCCCGCGATCGACGCCGCGTTCTGCAGCGCCGACCTGGTGACCTTCGCGGGGTCGATGATCCCGGACTTGAACATGTCGACGTACTCACCGGTCGCGGCGTTCAGGCCCTGACCCGTGGGCAGCGTCTTGACCTTCTCGACCACCACGCCGCCTTCGAGGCCGGCGTTCACCGCGATCTGCTTGAGCGGCTCCTCCAGCGCCCGGCGCACGATCTTGGCTCCGGTCGCCTCGTCGCCCGACAGGTCGAGCTTCTCGAAGGCGTTCTTGCCCGCCTGCAGCAGCGCGACGCCGCCACCGGGGACAACGCCCTCTTCCACCGCGGCCTTGGCGTTACGCACGGCATCCTCGATGCGGTGCTTGCGCTCCTTCAGCTCGACCTCGGTGGCCGCCCCCGCCTTGATGACGGCGACGCCGCCGGCCAGCTTGGCCAGCCGCTCCTGCAGCTTCTCGCGGTCGTAGTCGGAGTCGGTGTTGTCGATCTCGGTGCGGATCTGGTTGACCCGGCCAGAAATCTGGTCGGCCTCGCCAGCGCCGTCGACGATCGTCGTCTCGTCCTTGGTGACCACGACCTTGCGAGCCCGGCCGAGCACGTCGAGGTCGACGTTCTCCAGCTTCAGGCCCACTTCCTCGCTGATGACCTGGCCACCGGTCAGGATGGCGATGTCACCGAGCATGGCCTTGCGGCGGTCGCCGAAGCCCGGAGCCTTGACGGCTACGGACTTGAACAGGCCGCGCATCTTGTTCACGACCAGGGTCGCCAGGGCCTCACCCTCGACGTCCTCGGCGATGATGACCAGCGACTTGCCGGACTGCACCACCTTGTCGAGCAGCGGGAGCAGGTCCTTGTTCGCCGAGATCTTGGAGTTGACCACGAGGATGTACGGGTCCTCGAGGACGGCCTCAAGCCGCTCCGGGTCGGTGACGAAGTAAGGGGCGATGTATCCCTTGTCGAAGCGCATACCCTCGGTGAGCTCAAGCTCGAGGCCGAAGGTGTTGGACTCCTCGACGGTGATGACGCCTTCCTTGCCGACCTTGTCCATGGCCTCGGCGATCAT
>JBEKKH010000295.1:0-9089 GCA_050010815.1 Streptosporangiaceae bacterium
AGTCGCCTCATTCGAGGGCATCGGCGCCGACGACCTCATCTTCAACACGGGCACCGACGACATCGACGACATCAAGCGCCTGGCTGACATCGTCCTCTGACCGGCGGCGCCTCCGTACACGCAGCCGGCCGCTCCACCGCCGGCTGCCCGGATACCGGCAGGCCCGTGCTCTCTGCAGCTTTTGACAGCTCTGGCCGGCCCGCTCACGATGCCGAAGCCCCACGTTCCGCTCATCGGGGGATGATGCTTCCTGCCCATCGAAGAATCGCCAGTCCCGGCGCCTGCGCAGATGATCGGGCCACTCGCGGGGTTCCGGATATCGCAGGCGCCGTATGTGGTGGCCGAACTCGGCGTGGCGACAGCGCTCGCGGACGGCCCCGGACCCTGCTGGCCGGCGGCTTCGTGCAGTGGCAGGCCGCCATCGGCGAAGGCCTGCGCCGCCTGGACCAGGCCGGGCAGCACCCGGCCGGCACCGCCCCGGATGCCCGTGCCGTCACCCTTCGGGGAGGCCTCCTCCTCGCCCAGGTCCAGCGGGACGCCCGCCTGCCGGAAACGGCGGCCGGCACCCTCCTCGAGCTCGCCCGAAGCAGCCGCCCTCACTCCTGCGCAGGCAGCGGAGAGCCCGGCCGGCCGCCCGAGGGTCGGCCCAGTTCCCGGGCCGCCCCGCGATCCGCCCGTTAGGCCTCTGTCGCCGTCATCGCAGTCGCCACGGCCCGTTCGGGAGATTTCAAGATCATTATCCAGAACGATCCGTGATTCTTCGCATCAGGAGGATGAGATCCGCTGCGCGCTGTGCGGTCGAGGGGCAGGCGGGCGGTCAGCGGCGCGGGCGGCCGCGGCTATGGTCACCCGGCGCTTCACGCAGAGACTAAAGGAGACGGGATGTCGGATAGATTCCGGATTGCGGTGGCAGGCGGCTCGGTGGCGGGCTGCGCCGTGGCCGTGGAACTGTCGCGAGCAGGCCACGAGGTGACGGTCTTCGAACGGTCCGCCACGGCACTGGCCAGCCAGGGAGCGGGAATTATCGCGCCCGCCGAGGTATTCCAGGGCATGGTGGCGAGGCGTCTTCTGCCCGAGGACTACGCGCGATGCCCGGTGACGGTCGCCCGCTATGCCTGCCGCGATCAAGACCAGCGCGCGGGACGGTGGCTGGGGGACGCCGGCTTCAGCCTCACGACGGTGGGCTGGGCCGACCTTTTCCAGCACCTCCGCGGTCAGGTCCCCCCGGGCGCCTACCGCAATGGCGTCACCGTTCACGGGCTGGCGGACGACGATGATGATGACGGCTGCGTGACCCTGAAGACCAGTGACGGCATGTCCGGGCCCTTTGACCTGATCGCGTTCGCCGACGGGTACCGCTCCCTCGGCCGCAAGATCGTCGCCCCCGGCGCAGAGCTGCGCTACCGCGGCCTGGTGTTCTGGCGCGGGCTGATATCCGAGGCCGACGCCGACATAGACCGCCTGGACGGGGCGGTCACCCGCGTCATCTATCCCGGCGGCCACGGGGCCGCCTACCTCATCCCGCCCGCCCGCGAAGCGGCCGCTCCCCGCGCCCGGACCGCCATGTGGGGCTACTACCTGCCGGTGACCGCCGGTGACCTCGGCCCGGTCCTGACCGACGCGCAAGGCCTCCGGCACGCCGGCTCCGTGCCCTCCGGCCACGTCCGCGCGGACGTCAGCGAGGCATTCACCGAACGCCTGGCAGGGCTGATCCCCCCGTACTTCCTCGACCTCATCGAGCGGACCGCGCGCACCTCGATCCAGGCCATCTACTCAGCGCGGGCGCCGGCGTACGCCCGCGGCCGGCTCGCCCTCATCGGGGACGCCGGGACGGTTTTCCCCCCTTACAGCGGCAGCGGCGTCCTGAAGGCCATCGCCAACGCCGCCTCGCTGCCCGGCAGCCTCGCCGCCGCCGCCACGGCCGAGGATGGACTCTCCGCCTGGAGCAGGCAGCAGGAGAAAACCATCCAGGCCATCGAGCCAGTGGCCGAGCGGAACGAGAAGAACCTCATCTCCGAAATCCCCGACCTCGCCTCCCTGAGCCCCGAAGACGCCTACTCCTGGCTCTCCGCCATCCATCCAGGCGCGCACATCACCTTGCCGCGCACCGGCTAGCCGCTTGCCGGTCTGGTCGGCAAGATGCTGTCCGTGCGGCGGACGGGTGCTTTTCGATGCCCAGGTCGGCGGAGAAGGCCCGCATGCTGACGTGGGGGTCCTCGCAGTCGCGGTCGATGGCGGTCCGGGTGGCGGCTCGCGGCCCATGCGGGGGCTGCGGACTCCCGCGAGGACGTGATCGCGCAAGGTGAGCAGGCTGACGATGACGCGGGCCGCATCGTCAGGGACCTGTCTCGGGGTGGGCCTCGGCGTCGGGGAACTTCGCGGACTGGACCTGCCCGTCCCGCACGGGGCTCACCGAGTCGAAACTCCGCGCCGAAGCCGCTGCCTCTGCTCGCGGGGAACTCCCGGCTCGGTGATGACGACCTGTCCGGGCACGAGCGCGAACGTGCCGGTGACAGTCCCCATTCCGACCATGCGCTTTGCGGTGGCGGCGATGCTTGAGCTGCCGCGTCCCATGGTGAGACGGCGTCTCACCATGGGACGCGGCTGCCTTGGACCGCCCCGCCACTCCCCGGCGCTGTCAGCCGGAGAGCTGGGGCGGGTCCAGGAGCTCGGTGAATTCGAAGGTTGCGAGGTCGTGCGCGACGAACGGGAGCCCGGTGAGACGCTCGCGGGCGGCGGCTGCGTCGACGTCGGCGAGCAGCAGCACCGGCCCGGTGCGGTCCGCTTTCATGAAGGCCCCCTCGACGAAGCCTTCGGCGCGCCACGCCCTGATGACCTTGGTCTCCTCTTCGAGGTGCGGGGCGAAGTCCTTACCGGTGAGCTGTCCAACGGCCAGAACGTGCATTGTGCTCTCCTTCTGACGGTGACCCACGGCCACGATTGCCTACCGGCGGGCTGACTGCCCGCCGGTACTTTTCCTGCTTGCCCGGGCGACGAGCTGGCTTGCCGGGACGAGGGTCTCGGGCAGCGTGCTTTTGCGATCCGCCGGAACGGTCGCGCCCTCGCGGCGCGGCCCGGTAACCCGGGTAGTTGCGCCCGGCCGGCTGAGGGATGAGGCGCTTGTGGTGCCGGTCCGCCAGCCACGGGGACGGGCGAGGGCTGGTTGTCGTCCGCGTCCGGGGCCATGTCGACGACCCGCACGTTGGGCGCCCGCAGTGCGATCACCGCGGCGATCACGAGTGCGATGCTGGCGCCGAGCAGTCCTCGCTGGAAGCCGAGCGTGAGCGCCTCGGAATGCTGGGTGTGCGTCGCGAGTAGGTGGTTGGTGCGGGCCGTGGCGAGGGAGACGAAGACCGCGAGCCCCAGCGCGCCCCCGAGCTGGAAGGAAGCGGTGATCAGCGACGCGGCGAGCCCGGCCTTGTCGGCCGGCACGCCCCCGTTGGCGGCATTCTGGACGCCCACCAGCACCAGGCCCACGCCGGCCCCCATGATGATGATTCCCGGAAGGATGTCCGGCGGATAAGTGCCGTCCACCGGTATCCGGGAGAGCAGGAACACTCCCGCGGCGCCCAGCAGCGCGCCCGCGGCGATAAGCGGCCGGGTGCCGACCTTCGGGATCGCTTTCGTCGCCGCGCCCGCTCCGACGCCGGCGCCCACCGTCACCGGCAGGTAAGCCAGGCCGGCGCGGATCGGCGAGTAGTGGAGCACTTCCTCCATGTAGAGGGTGACGAGGAAGAACATCGTGTAGAAGCCGGCCATCGCGAGAACCTGGGTGACATCGGCCTCCCCGAGGCCCTTGATCTTGAACAGCGACAGCGGCACGAGCGGGTTGCTATGGCGCTGCTCGTTGAACACGAACAGGACGATCAGCACAACGGCGCCTGCGAGCTCCCCTAGAGTCCGGGCAGTACCCCAGCCGACGCTGGGGGCGTTCACCAGGACGTAGACCAGGAGGAGCATGCCGCCCGTGATGAGGCCGGCGCCGACCGTGTCGAAGTCCCGCAGCGGCGGCGCCTTGGGTCGTTGGCCGTCGACGAGCCGGAACGACGCGGCGAGGATGACCGCTACGACCGGGAGGTTGACGAAGAAAACCCACCGCCAGCTCACCTCGGACGTGAGCACGCCGCCGAAGATCGCTCCGGCCGCGCCCGATATGGCGCCGACGCCGCCCCAGGCGCCGAGCGCCTTGACCCGGTCGCCGCGAGTGTGGAAGGACGTCGTCAGGATGGAAAGCGCCGCGGGCGTCATCATCGCCGCGCCCACCCCCTGGACCAGCCGGCCCCCGATCAGCACCCCTTCGCTTCCGGCCAGGCCGCACACCAGCGACGTGATCCCGAACAGCGACGTCCCCGCGACGAGCAGGCGCCGCCGGCCGAGCAGGTCAGCCGAGCGGCCGCCGAGCAGCAGGAACCCGCCGTAGGTGAGCAGGTACGCGCTCGCGACCCACTGCAGGCTCTGGACCGAGAAGTGCAGATGAGTCTGGATCTGCGGTATCGCGATATTCACGATGGACGTATCGAGAAGATCGATGAACCCGACCGCGCACAGCATGGCAAGGGTGAGCTTGCCGCGGCGCGTCCCGAGAAAAGATGGTGGAGCTGATGTTGCCTGTATAGCTGCCATGGCGGAGATGCCTCCAGATCGCTTCGGTTAGTTACTTGGCTCACTGATCACGCCGGCGACGACGTGTCAGTGCGGTCCCGGGAATCACCGTCGGGCACCTGCAGCAGGGCCTGGTAGAAGCGCGTCTCGGCGCGCAGGGCCTGGTCCTCGCGGTCGGCGGCGGCGCCGGGCTCGCGGGACAGGGCGGCCATCGCGCTCCCGGGAAGCTTGCGCCGCAAGCCCCTCGCGATTGGGGCTCGTGATGGCGGGCGGGGCACAGGCGTGCGGCGCCGCTGCCTCGTTAGCTGGGGGCCGCGCTCCACTGCTTGGCGCACTCGAGCGCGAAGTCGCGGTACGAGCGCGGGCTGCGGCCAAGGCGCTGGCGCAGACGCCCGAGTCCGGCGGCGGTCGATACGGGGCCGTCCTCCTGGAAGTGCTTCATCATGTACTTGAAGTCGTAGGCCATCCAGTTGGGGGCGTAGGCCCGCAGGCTCGCGATCCACTGGTCGAGATCGTCGCCGACGTACTTGACCGGGCGGCCGAGCGCCTCGCTCCACAGTTCCGCGCCGGTTTCCCCGGTCAGGACGTCCTCGGCGACCACCTCGTAGGTTTCCGGGCCGAGCGCTTCCCCGGCGGCCAGCCGGCGCTGGATTTCGAGCACGGCCACCTCGGCGATGTCGCGTACATCGGTAAAGGAAACGCCCTTGTGCCCGATCGGGAACGGGAACACGCCGTGGCCGAGAGCGTCCTTGACGCCCGGGCTCTGCATGTACGCGTTCGGGCGCAGTATGGTCACCGGCATGTTGTATTTCGCGATCATGCGCTCGGCGGCGAACTTTGACGCGAAGTGCGGGACGTCCGCGGTTTCCTCGACCCGGAACACGGACAGGTAAGCGATCGACTTGATCTTCGCCTCGCGGCAAAGATTGAGAGCGGAAATCGTGACGTTCAGCTCATCCGGCACAACCGGACTCAGAAGAAACACCGCCTCGACGCCGTCCATCGCGGCCCGCAGCGCGTCCACGTCGAGCAGCTCGCCCTTGAACGGGGTGACGCCCGGCGCGAACGTCACCTTCTCCGGTGAGCGCGTGAACGCCCGGACGTCCATTCCCGCCGCAACGAGCTGCGGCACGACAACCGAGCCGACGGTGCCCGTGGCGCCCGTGACTAGCACACTCATGTTTTTCCTCCGGTCTTGGCGTACCGCGCGCTGAAGACACGGTATCGAAGCTACGATGTTGAAGCTACAGTATCGTAGCTAGTAACGCGGAGTCAAACGGAGCGTCCGCAGAGTCCCGCAGCGCGGGGACGCCATCCAAGAGACCAGACCTGCTGCGGCGCGTTACGACCCCGGCGCCCCCTCAACAGGCGAACTCAAGCTCTTACCGGACACCGCCGAATGGTGCATCTGCCGCAATAAAGCCTGCAGTTCGAACCAGGTCACAATCCGCCCGCCGCGCCGACGCGACCCCCACCGCACCGCGAGGGCAGCAACGAGCTGGAGTCCGCGCCCGCCTTCCGCATCACGGCTGGCGGGACGTAGCTTCGGCGTCCCTGGCCCGGCGCGGTCGGTGACCTCGACCCGGACCATGCCGTCCCCTATCCTGACCGCGACCGTGACCGTCTCCCCGGAGACACCCGAGCCGCTGTGCCGGAGACTATTGGCGAAAAGCTCGCTCACAAGAAGTACGGCGTCATCCCCGCAGGGATGCCCCGGACCGAGGACCGCACCCACGAACGAACGGACAATCCTCGTCCGCTCCGCCAGTCCGGCAACCTTCACGCTCTCGCGAACCGTCGCCCCAGTCATCAGCGCACCGCCTTCCCGTCCGCCCTGGAAGACCCGCAGGGGCCCGAGCGGACGCACGGGGATTCACGCTCACCTCAGCCGCGATCGTCAAGCCGAATGCACATCGCCAGCGATAGCCCGGAAAGGCAGCCGGGCATGCCTGCCGCACCTGCAGCCGGCGAAAACCAGGCAGCCGGACGCAAAGCGGAATCCCTGAGCAGGAACCCGACGGACAGCAAATTCCCCATGCCCGAGAAACGTTTACCGCGCCATTCCATTTCATAATGGCGATAACATATACTGCGGAAACAAATGCCGGACAACAACGAAACGGAGGATTAAATGGCACAGAGGGTAAATGTGCTCCTCGTCGATGACATCGACGGCAGCGACGCCGCCGAGACAATCCCATTCGGCCTCGACGGCACTCGCTACGAGATCGACCTGAACAGCGGTCACGCCCAGGAGCTGCGGGAGGCGCTGGAGCCCTTCGTCAAGGCGGCACGCAGGGTCAGCGTGCCCGCAGGACGGCCCCGGAACCGCAGGAGCGACGACACCAGGAATAAGGAGATACGCGACTGGGCCAGGGAAAAGGGCCTGGACGTCAACGACCGGGGCCGGATCCCTGCCCCGATCGTGGCACAGTACGAAGCGGCGACCGGGAAATAGGCGGCGCCCCTCCTACCGCGAGCCGGGGTGCCGGCGGGCTTCCGGGACCAGTCCGGCCGCCAGAACCAGAAGGCGCCTGACATTCCCGGTGCCGGAAGCAAATTCCCCTTCACACCGCAAGAAAAACCCGGACGGCAGGCAGAATTCCAAACCCCGCCGTCCGGGTTTCTCGTTTGCGCGGCGGTGGTTATTCGGCTTCTTCCCCGGCAGTGGCCCGAGGCACTCGGATCCGCGCCACCCCGCATGCCCTAATGCCCAAGGCCGACCAGTAGCCTGCCCGTGATCCTCCAGCCCGGAAATACGGTTTTGCCTTTTCCTGCTCATTGTTCTCACGGGCATCCCTGGTTACGGAGAGGGGCTGGAATGTCACACAACGCCGGTGAGTTTCCCGCCATGACCACCCCCAAGACAAACCAGCCGGGCCGGTCCGCGCCCGGCGCAGGCGAAGCGGACAGGACCGAGGCCGCCGTTCCCGGGATCCCTCAGTGGGTTAAGGAGTGGGGCTTCATACCCCTGCTCGTGGCGTTCCTCATCCTGTCGGCAATGATCGCCGACGCAGGCCACGCCCACGGCACGGGCACCGGATGGTTCCTGTTCTTCCTGCTGCTCGCAGCGTACGCAGGAGCCTGGGCCTGGGACTACGACCGGCGACTGGGCGGCGCGCGGACAGCGCTGCGGCTGAAACTGCACGCGCAGTCATGCCTGGAGGCCGTCGACGCCATGACCGGCCACCAGTTCGAGTTCTATTACGCCCGGCTGCTCGAATGCCTGGGATGGACCCGCATCCAGGTGATCGGCGAAAAGTCGGGCGGCGACGGTGGCGCCGACATCCTCGCGACCGATCCCCGCAACCGCGACTTCGCCATCCAGTGCAAGCGGTACGCGCCCGCCAAGGCGGTCGCCATCGGCGACGTGCGGGAACTGAACGGCGCCCTGGCCCATGAGCACCCGAACCGCCTGGGGATGATCGTCACGACCAGCCGACTGACCCCGCCCGCCGAGCAGCTGGCCGCAAGGACCGGCATCCGGGTCGTCGCCCGCCCGGCCCTCGCAAGCCAGATGGCCCTCGTGCGAGACGCAGCCGATCGCAGAAGCGGGCAGTCAGCGACAGCAGCGTCGGCCGCCGAACTGCCCTGACCCGCCTCGTGAGCACCCGCCGTCTTGCTGTCCAAAGCCGCCAGCCGGTTATCGGGCAACCCGCTTCCCCGCCGCCCTCATCCCCGGCAGCCACGAGGGCGGCACTACATAGAAAGGACGCACGCCGGACTCGAACGCCCAGGTCAAGCCGGAGCCAGTCCGCCCGTGCGGCCCGTCCGTGGCCGTCCGTGGAAACGCCGACGGTGCACGCTCACGGTGCCGGCTCGCTGGTCCCGCCGTCTACGGGGACCCCGGCGGAGTCCGGCGGGCGACGCTCCTCCAGGAAGCCGGCTTTCGTCTGGCCGACCTCGATCAGGTGACCGTCGGGATCGCGCAAGTAGCAGCGAAGCTCTGGGCCGCGATCTATGGGCGGGGTCAGGAACAGGGCTCCTTTGGAACTCCAGTCTTCGTAGATCTCCTGGATGTCGGCGACACGCACATTCAGGAAGCTGCTGGTCGTGTCGGGGTCGGGGGCAGCGAGCGTTACCGTCGGCTTGTCTTCGGTGGGGGGACCGCCCACGTTGATGATGATCCAGGTGTTCGCCAGAGCGACAATCGTGGGTTCTTTGTCGCGGACGATTTCACCGCCTAGGACATCGGCGTAGAAACGACGAGAGCGGGCGATATCCTCCGACACGAGGAAGTGCGTGACCAGGATGCCCGTTTGCGGGACGGGGAAGGTCGCCATTTCATTCTCCTTTGAATCGCTGAGAGCCTGAGGCAGTCGTCTTCGGTGAGGTCGGCGGCGAGTGGTTTCACTGCCCGGCCGGCCATCAGTTGCCGTAGATCCGATCCGGCCGGATGAGCACGGCGGCCCTGCGTTCTTCGGCCATGACCCGGTCGTACTCGTCCCAGTTGTCATGCTCGCCGCCGGCAGCGGCGAAGATCTCGC
>JBEKKH010000296.1:0-9081 GCA_050010815.1 Streptosporangiaceae bacterium
GGCGCGTCAGAGTTCCTGCTCGCCGACATCGGGATGCCCGTGCTGTACCCGGCCGACCCGCAGGACGTCCTGGACCTAGGGGCCCATGCGGTGGCGATGTCACGCCTGTCCGGCCTGTGGGTCGCGCTCAAGATCGTCACGAAGGTCGCGGACAGCTCAGGGACCGTGGAGATCGGCTGCGACCGTGTCGCTCCGCAGCTGCCCACGGTGATGTCCGAGGGCAAAAGGTGGGAGCACCGTCCGACGGCCCGGATGCTCCAGCCGGAGCTGTCCGAGCTGGAGAGCACTCGCGAAGGTATCCGGATGGACGCGGCCCGCGCCTACGCGCTGGCCAACCGGCTCAACCGCAGCGAGACCTTCGGCCCTGCTCCCGGCATCGGCATCGTCACGGCCGGGAAGACCTACCTCGATCTGCGGCAGGCACTGCGCACTCTGGGCCTCGACGAGGCCGAACTCCGCGCCCGCGGGGTCCGGCTGCTGCGGCTCGCGATGATCCATCCGCTGATCCCCGCGGAAATCGAAGAGTTCGCGGACGGCCTGGCCGAGATCATCGTCGTGGAGGAGAAGCGGCCCTTCATCGAGTCCGCCGTCAGGGACATCCTGTACGGGATGAAGAACGCCCCGGTGGTCACGGGCAAAACCGATCCGCGGGGCGCGAAGCTGTTCGCGGCCCACGGGGAACTGGATGCTGACCAGATCGCGGCCGGACTGGCCTCGCGACTCGGCACGATGCCGGACTTCACGACCGTGGCGGACTGGCGGGCCAGGCAGGCACGTCACCGGCCCGTCACCCAGCTGCCACTGGTTTCCCGCACGCCGTACTTCTGTTCTGGGTGCCCGCACAACAGCTCCACGAAAGTTCCCCCGGGCTCACTGGTGGGGGGCGGGATCGGCTGCCACGCTCTGGTGCTGATGATGGAGCCCGAGGCGGTTGGCGACGTCGTAGGCCTGACCCAGATGGGCGGGGAGGGAGCCCAGTGGATCGGCATGGCGCCGTTCATGCGCACCAGGCGGCATTTGCTGCAGAACATCGGCGATGGCACCTTCCATCATTCCGGCAGCCTGGCGGTACGAGCGGCGGTCGCCAGCGGCGTCAACATCACGTACAAGCTGCTGTACAACTCGGCGGTGGCCATGACCGGCGGCCAGCAGGCCACCGGAGCGATGGCGATCCCCGCGCTGACGCAGATGCTGGCCGCCGAGGGGGTGCGGCGGATCATCATCACCACCGGCGAGCCCAGGAGCTACCGGCGAGCTGACCTCGCGCCGGGCACCGAGGTCTGGCATCGCGACCGGGTCGTCGGGGCCCAGGAGGTGCTCAGCCAGGTCGAGGGCGTCACCGTCCTGATTCATGACCAGGAATGCGCGACCGAGCTCCGCCGCAAGCGCAAGCGGCAGCTTGCGCCCGATCCGGCCGAACGGGTGATGATTAATCAGCGGGTCTGCGAGGGCTGCGGCGATTGTGGCGAGAAATCGAACTGCCTATCGGTTCAGCCCATCGACACCGACTTCGGCCGCAAGACGGTCATCGACCAGTCGTCCTGCAACAAGGACTACTCGTGCCTCAAAGGCGACTGCCCGTCGTTCCTGACCGTGACTCCCGGGGCCGAGCCGCGAGCCCGCCGGGCCACGGCGCCTGCCCTGGCGGCGGACGGCATCCCGGCGCCCCCGGTCAGGTTTGACGTCGCGGCGGCGCCGCACACCACCCGCATCACCGGCGTCGGTGGTACCGGAGTCGTGACCTTGTCGCAGGTCCTGAGCGCGGCGGGCCGGATCGCGGGCCGCCAGGTCCGTTCTCTCGATCAGACCGGGCTGGCCCAGAAGGGGGGCGCGGTCATCTCCGACATCAAGATCAGTGCCGGCGAGATCGAGCAGAGCAACAAGGCCGTGGCCGGGGAGTGTGACCTCTACCTCGGCTGTGACCTGCTGGTGGCCGCGGACGCCAAGAACCTGGCCGTGGCTGACCGCCAGACCACGATCGCCGTGGTGTCGACCACGAAGGTGCCG
Source organism: Streptosporangiaceae bacterium (assembly GCA_050010815.1). Taxonomy (GTDB): domain Bacteria; phylum Actinomycetota; class Actinomycetes; order Streptosporangiales; family Streptosporangiaceae; genus Palsa-504. The sequence goes on from JBEKKH010000296.1 coordinate 2,008, forward strand.
ACCGGCAAGATGGTCGTAGACACCACGGCGCTGTTCCCTGACGTCGCCGCGACTACCGACCGGATCCGCCGCGCCACCCGGGCCGCGGAGTCCGTCTTCGTCGATGCCCGGGGCTTGTCGGTCACCCTGCTCGGCACCGACCAGTTCGCGAACATGCTGCTGGCCGGGGTGGCCTTCCAGACCGGGGCCCTGCCGCTGCCCGGGTGGGCGATCGAGCAGGCGATCGAGTTGAACGGCGTACAGGTCGAGCCGAACATTCAGGCGTTCCGCCGCGGTCGGCAGCGGGTGGCCGAGCCGGCCGCGTTCGCGCAGGCGGTCGCGGCCGTAACCGCCGGGAGGGCCGTCCGCACGCCGACCGAACCGGAGCAGCGACTCATAGCGTCCGTCGGCGCGGCGCCGGGCTCGGAACTGCACCGGATCATCTGGACCCGGATACCTGACCTGATCGAGTACCAGAACGCCGGCTACGCCCGCCGGTATGCCGATGTCCTCGCCCGGGTCCGCGAAGCCGAGGACCGTTCGGTTCCCGGACAGGGCAAGCTATCGGAGGCCGTCGCGGAGTTCGGTTACAAGCTGATGGCGTACAAGGACGAGTACGAGGTGGCGCGCCTGCTCATCGATCCGCAGGCGGAGGCGGTCGTGCGCGCCGAGTTCGGCGAGGGCGCCCGCGTCTCCTACCGGCTCCACCCGCCGGTGCTGAGGGCGCTGGGAATGGAGCGGAAACTCAAGCTCGGGCCGTGGTTCCGCCCGGCCTTCCGGCTCCTGCGGGCGGGCAAGATCGTGCGGGGCACGAGGCTCGATCCGTTCGGCTACACCCCGGTGCGCCGGGCCGAGCGTGAGCTGATCGACGAGTACACCAGCACCATCGATGATCTCCTGCCTCAGCTGAGCACCGAGACCTACCAGCGTGCCGTCGAGATGGCCCGGCTGCCGGACCTCGTTCGCGGCTACGAGAACATCAAGCTCGCCAACGTCGCGCTTTACCGGGCCAGGCTGAAGGAGCTGCGGAGCGAACCGGCCTGAGTGAGCCGTCAGGCGATGCGACCCGCGTAGCGGCGGCGGAAGGTGTCGGCGGTGTCAGCGGTGATCACCACGTCGTAATAGCCGTAGTGATCGGTGGGCCAGCTAACGCTCTTCGAGCCGCCGGCCCTGACGGTGACTGTCCTGGTGCTGCCCTCGTAGTCGTTCCGGGCGACGGTGTAGGTGATCGGCCCGCTGCCCTGGTTGGCCAGCGTGAGCCCGAGCGTCTTGGCCCGCAGGGCGGCGGTGACGGCGGGGACCGGGCCGGCATTCTCGCTGGCCGGTACCACGGCGCCGGAGAAACTGGTCAGGAACCCGTCCGGGCCGTAGATCGAGAAGGAGTACTTCCCGCCGGTCAGCGCCGCGTTCCAGACGTAGGAGCCGGCGGTGGACGGCTGCACTGTAATCGGCGTGGGACCGAAGGTCAGGTACTCGTCGGGGTAGACGGCGAAGGAGGCGCCGACCGTGCCGGTATTGGTCAGGGCGGCGGTGACCTGGCTGGTGGTGCGGTTCACGGTCACGTCGGCATGCAGCTGGTAGTTGGTCGGGCGGTGCGGCCGCGTGCCTGGCTCCTGGGCCGGCATCTTCTGGTCGCCCTCGGCCGGAGGCGTGGTTGAGCCGCCCGTCAGCTGGGTCAGCGCCCAGGTCTGGTCGAGCGTCGGGATGTTGCCTGGGATCGAGAAGTCCGGGCGCTTGAAGTCGAACGCGGTCGTCAGGTCACCGGTCACGGACGCCCGCCAGGGGGTGACGTTGGCCGGCTTCACCCCGGTCCAGGTAGCCAGGAACTGGAGCATCGAGGTGTGGTCGTAGACGTTGGAGTCGACGTAGCCGCCGCGGGTCCACGGCGAGCAGATCATCATCGGAACCCGGGTGCCTGGGCCGATTGGGAGGCCGCCGATGTACTCGTCGGTGACGGTCGCCTCGGGGAAGGGCGGGAGTTGGTGGTCGAAGAACCCGTCGTGCTCGTCGTAGGTGATGAACAGCGCCGTGTTCTGCCACAACTCGGGGTTGGAGAACAGCGTCTGCAGCACGGTGTTGACGTAGTGCGCGCCGTAGTCAGGGGTGTAGGACGGGTGCTCGCAGTACCCGGCGGGCGCGACGATCCACGACACCTGGGGGAGCTTGCTGCTCTTGACATCGTTGATGAACGACGACAGCACGTAGGCGGCGTGGGTTTTGCTCATCGCCGGCGCCCCTGCGTCGGTCTGCCACGGGGTGACCGCACCGCGGGTCGCGAGCGGACCGGTCCCGCCGTTGCGGCTGTTGGTGGTGTTGTACTGCTGGTAGAACCAGAGCGGGTTGTCGCCGTAGTCGCCGAGGAAGTAATCGGGGTAGCTGCCGCTGTCGCCCACCTGGTCGTTGGTGTAAACCTGCCAGCTGACGCCGGCCTTCTGCAGCAGCTCGGGGTAGGTGGTGACCTCGGCCGTCCCGGCGTCGGGACCGAAGTCGACCGTGTAGTCGTCCGGGTTGGTGATCCAGCCGGAGGACGTGCCGGTCCAGAGGTACATCCGGTTGGGGCTGGTGGGCGCCATGATCGCCTGGTGGTAGCCGTCGCAGATGGTGAAGGCGTCGGCCACCGCGTACTGGAACGGGATCTCGTTCCGGGTGAAGTAGCCCATGGTCTCTTCGGACTTGGCTGCCACCCAGTTGTTCCACAGCCCGCCGTTCCGGGCTTCGTGGTCGCCATCCCAGCTGTGGTCGAGGTCGCCGTCGATTTGGTCGGTGAGGTTGTACGGGAGCAGGTACCCGAGGTCAGTACGGCTCTTGTCGGGCTGGGCGAAGATGCTGGTCCCGTTCGGGTAGCTGAGGGCCTGCTTGTCGCCGTACCCCCGGATTCCCCGGAGGGTCCCGAAGTAGTGATCGAAGGACCGGTTCTCCTGCATGAGGATCACCACGTGCTTCACGTCGGAGATGGTCCCGCTCCAGCCCTTGGGCAGCGTCTTGGCCGCCGGGCTGCCGCTTACCGCGGCGGACGCTGCTCCGGCCCCGATGCCGCCGGCCGCGACCGCGGCCGCGCCGAGCCCGGTGTACTGCAGGAAGCGGCGCCGGCTGACGCCCGGCAGCACCGGTCGGCCGGGCTGCCACGGTGATCCGCTGGCGTCGTGCGCATGCTCGTGTGAATTATCCGAGTTGGTCATCTTGTTCCGTCCTCGACTTAACCCGCGCTCGGCGGCCGGGGCCCAGTTGTCGCGACAATCTGTTGTCACACAAGCGCCAGTGTCCGCGCTGCAGACCGCTCACGGGTGAACATGCCATGTCGATTTCCGGACAGAAAAATCACAACATCGGCCCGTTCAGGAAAACGGTGCGAAGTCGATCCGGTCGACCGACTCGCCCTGGCCAACCAGGACAATGGCCACCAGCTGCGGCGGGAACAGTCCGTGCTCGACGACCCCGGGCGTCGATGACAGCCGGGCGGCCAGCGCCGCCGGGTCCTCGACCGGCCCGTGGTAATCGGCGATCACGCCGCCGTCCGGGCTCGCCGGGACGTCGCGCAGCGAGGCCGGGTCGACCCGGCGCATGGTGGCGCGCAGCCCGAAGGACAGCAGTTCGAGGGGGACCGGGGCGTGCAGGGCCGGGACTGGCTTGGAGGAATCGGCGATGACGACGAACCGGTCCGCGGCCCCGGCCACGATCTTCTCCCGGGTATGCGCGCCGCCGCCTCCCTTGACCAGCCAGCCGTCCGGGGCGATCTGGTCCGCGCCGTCGATGGTGATGTCGAACCGGTCGATGCTGGTAACCTCCTCGATCCTCAGGCCAAGCTCACGCGCGGCCTGCTCGGTACGCGGCGACGTGGCGGCGCAGACGATGTCCAGGGATCGCTTGGCCAGGGCCGGGAGCAGGTACGCCACGGTCGAGCCGGTGCCAAGCCCGACGGTCATGCCGTTCTCGACCAGCGCCGCTGCCGCTTCCGCAGCGACCTGCTTCTCTCGCTCAATGCTCATGACGGTATGCCTCCGGTTGGCGCTCGCTGCTGGGCAACACCATACGGTTACCGGCCAAGCACGCGATAACCTGCCCGGCTCGCCGGAGGACCTACCGGCCCGGCCTCAGACGGCGGTCCGGCCGCCGTCGACGGGGATCAGCGCGCCGGTAATGTAGCTGGCCTTCGGCGAGGCCAAGAAGGCGATGACCTCAGCGATCTCGCCTACCTGGGCAGCCCGTCCGAGCAGCGTGGTGGCACCCAGCGCCTTGATGCGCTCGGGGTCCGCGCCGTCGCTGTAGACCGGCCCGGGAGCGACCGTGTTGATCCTGACTCCTGCCGGACTGAATTCTGCGGCCCAAGCCCTGCTCAGCGCGGTCATCGACGCCTTGGTGGCCCCGTAAGCGGCGCCGCCCGCCAGGCCGACGTGGCCGGCCATGGGCGTGGGACCGAACCACGAGAACCCGCCGTTGTTCACCAGCACGTCCACCGGCCCCGCCGCAGCCGCCAGCCGGTCGACGTCCTCGGCGTTCCCGAGGTCGGCAGCCGCGAAACGAGCCTGGCCGCCAGCGGCTTCGATGGCGGCAACGACGTCGGCGCCCCGGCTGGCGTCGCGGCCGTGCACGACCACGGTAAAACCGTCACCAGCCAGCTTCAACGCGACCGCCCGGCCGATGCCCGAGGTGGCGCCGGTCACGAGGGCAACCGGTGCCGCAGATCCCGTTGTGGCCATGATCACTCCTTTGCCCAGGTGCAGTTTTGCCTAGGTGCAGAGACTATACAGACCCTTCTACCTAATTACAATCAGTCTGACGGCGGGGGTAGACAAAGGTTCCAAGCGTGAGCTAAACAGGAAGCTCGTGCCCTAGACAGGTCTGTACAATGAGGTGAGCATGGCACGGGAGACCACGGCCAGCACCCGGCCGGTAAGTAACGATCAGGCGGACGGTGCCCGCACGCCTTCTGCGCGCGAGCGTCTCCTGGCGGCAGCCAGCGAGCTCTTCTACGCCGAGGGGGTGCAGACCGTAGGCATCGACCGGGTGGTCGAGCACGCCGGGGTGGCCAAGGCGTCCCTATACAACCTTTTCGGCAACAAGGAAGGCCTGGTCCGGGCCTACCTGGAGGCACGCCACGACGGCACCACCGGGCGGCTCACCGCAGCCGTCGACCGCTATCGCGACCCCAGACGACGGATACTCGCCGTCTTCGAGGCCCAGGCCCAGATCTTCGCCCAACCCGGCTTCCGGGGCTGTGCCTTCGTCGCCGCCTCCGCCGAAGCGCCCCGCGGCGGGCTCATCGAGGTGGCCACGGGCGAATACCGCACCTGGATACGCGCCCTGTTCGTCGACCTCGCTGAGCAAGCCGGAGCCGCGGACCCCGCCGAGCTCGCTCGGCAACTCCAGATCATCTACGACGGCGGCATCATCGCCGCGTGGATGGACCGCGATCCCTCCATCGCAACCTCCGCCCGCGCCGCCGCTGAAGCCCTGCTCGACGCCGCTCGGTAACCCCGCTGCGGTCCAGGCCTTGGTCAGCGCGGTTCGCAGCTCAACAGCGCCCTACGGGCGATTTTGTTAGCGGCCAGGGCATCCTGCCGGGCCTGGGCATCCCGCAGGGCCGCTACGTCGAGCAGGTCAAGCGCTCGGTGGATGCTCCGCATCGTGGCGATCCCCTCGCGTGCCGCCTCGACGGAATCTTCCCTGAAAGGGAACTGGTCGAGCTGCCAGACGCCCTGCCAGCCGCACTCGCGGAGCGTGTAGAAGAACTCGAGGGTCTCGGTCAGGTGCACCGAGCCGACGATGAGGTCGTCGTCCCCGCCCCGGAAATTATCGTTGACGTCGATGGCATAGAGCAGGCCGCGTGAGTGGATGAGCCGGGCGGCTTCGGCCGGGGACTCTCCGCCGTACAGGGAGTGGCCGAAGTCGAGCAGGATGCCGACGTTGGCGACATCGGAGTCCTCGATCGCCAGCAATGTCTTCGCCGCTGAGGAGAAGAACATCGACACCCGCGGCTCACGTGGCTTGTACTCGATAGCGAACCTCGTCTCGGGCCGCGCTTGCGCCAGTGATCGCAGCCCCGCGACCGCGTACGACCAGATCTGGCCATGATCAACCTGGAACGGGTAGTCATGCCCATCCTGCCCGGGCCATAGCTTGACGTAGTCGCAGCCGAGCTCTCGCGCGACGTCGGCGGCCTGAAGGACGAGTTCGATGGCCCGGGCCCGCACGGCGGGATCCGGACTGGTAAACGCTCCCCGGCAGAACTCCCGGGTGTAGATCTCCGGCGTGATGCCGATGGCTCCCAGCTGGTTGCGCGCCAGCGCCGCGGCCACCTGGCTAACCGGCAGGCCGGGCGGGTTAAAGGGATAGGTGATATCGACAACGGCCAGATCGCCGACCCGGCCTTCCACAGGCCGGCCGCGAGGCCGGCCAGGTGGGCGGCGCCTAGCGCCGACAGCTCCGCCGTCTTCGGGCGCAGCACCGGTATCCCGCTGAGGTCTGTTTGCAGTTGCATCAGCTCGGAGTTGGCGGCGGGCCCGCCGTCGACGGAACACACGCTGACGTCCCCGGCCGCCTCGCGTATCGCCATCAGGAGGTCATTGACCTGGAAGGCAATGGACTCAAGCGCGGCGCGCGCCACGTTTTCCAGCCTCGTCCCCAGGGTCAGCCCGGTCAGCAGGCCCGTGGCCGCTGGATCCCACCAGGGCGCGCCGAGCCCGTTGAAACCCGGAACGAGGTGCACCCCGTCCGCTTCCGCATCCGCCGCGATCGACGCGAGCCCGGCGGGGGAGGACGACGTCAGCTGGGCGAGCCAGGACAGGGTGGCCCCGCTGGACCGGATGTTGCCTTCGACGGCTCGCGCGGGCGCGGCGCCGATCTGCCAGGCAATCGTCTCGCACAGTCCCGAGGCCGGGTCAGCGCGGCCCGGAGCGGCGGCCATGACGGACGACCCGGTCCCGTAGGTCGCCTTGACCAGGCCCGGTCGCCAGCCGGCCTGGCCGAACAGCGCTGCGTGCGAGTCGCCCATGACGGCCAGGACCGGCACCTTGACCGGGAGTGCCTCCTCATCGAGGGGCAGGCGCGAGCCGAAAGGCCCGACGGAGCTGACGATGTCCGGGAGCGCCTGGGCGG
>JBEKKH010000297.1:0-9060 GCA_050010815.1 Streptosporangiaceae bacterium
TTGGCCGCGTCCCTGGTCTCGGTGAAGACCCGCTCGAGCTGCTGCTGGTAGTCGCGCAGCGCCGCCTCGGCCTCCTCCATGGTGATGTCGCCGCGGGCGATCAGCGACTCGGTGTACACCTTCCTGGTGGAGCGCTTGGCCTCGACCAGGTCGTACATGAGCGGCTGGGTGAACGACGGGTTGTCGGTCTCGTTGTGCCCCCGCTTGCGGTAGCACACCATGTCGATGACGACATCCTTCTTGAACGTCTGCCGGTAGTCGAAGGCCAGCCGGGCGATCCGCACGACCGCCTCGGGATCGTCCCCGTTGACGTGGAAGATCGGCGCCTGGATCATCCGGGCCACGTCGGTCGGGTACACGCTGGACCGCGAGTACTGCGGGGCGGTGGTGAAGCCCACCTGGTTGTTCACGATGACGTGCACCGTGCCGCCGGTCCGGTAGCCGCGCAGCAGCGACAGGTTCAGCGTCTCGGCGACCACGCCCTGGCCGGCGAACGCGGCGTCGCCGTGGATGAGCACGGGCAGCACGGTGAAGCCGGGCTCGCCCTTGTCGATGACGTCCTGCTTGGCCCGGACCACGCCTTCCAGCACCGGGTCGACCGCCTCCAGGTGGCTCGGGTTGGCCACCAGCGAGGTCTTGATCTGCTGTCCGCCCGGCGCGCGGAAGGTCCCGTCGGCGCCGAGGTGGTACTTGACGTCGCCGGAACCCTGGGCGCTGCTCGGGTCCAGGTTGCCCTCGAACTCCTTGAAGATCTGCCCGTAGGACTTGCCGACGATGTTCGCCAGCACGTTCAGCCGGCCGCGGTGGGCCATGCCGATGACGGCCTCGTCCAGGCCCGCCTGGGCCGCCTCGGCCAGAACCGCGTCCACCAGCGGGATCAGCGACTCCGCGCCCTCCAGCGAGAACCGGCGCTGGCCGACGAACTTGGTCTGCAGGAACATCTCGAACGCCTCGGCCACGTTAAGCCGGGACAGGATGCGGATCTGCTCGTCGTGTTCGGCCCGTGCGTGCGGGACCTCGATCCGGGCCTGCAGCCAGTGACGTTCCTCCGGGTCCTGGATGTGCATGTACTCGGTGCCGACCGTGCGGCAGTACGAGTCGCGCAGGACGCCCAGGATGTCCCGCAGCTTCATCCGGTGCTTCCCGCCGAAGCCGCCGGTGGGGAAGTCGCGCTCCAGGTCCCACAGCGTCAGCCCGTGCAGGTTGATGTCCAGGTCGGGGTGCTTGCGCTGGGAGAACTCGAGCGGGTTGGTGTCGGCCATCAGGTGGCCGCGCACCCGGTAGGCGTGGATCAGCTCCTGCACCCGGCCGGACCTGGCCACGTCGTCCTCGTGGCCGTAGGGGAAGTCCTTGACCCAGCGGACCGGCTCGTACGGGATGCGCAGCGCGGCGAAGATGTCGTCGTAGAAGCCGTCCTCGCCGAGCAGCAGAGCGTGGATCTTCTGCAGGAACTCCCCGGACTGCGCGCCCTGGATGACCCGGTGGTCATAGGTCGAGGTCAGCGTGACCGACTTGCTGATCGCCAGCCGGGCCACCGTTTCCTCCGACGCTCCCTGGTAGGCGGCCGGGTACTCCATCGCCCCGACACCGATGATGCAGCCCTGACCCGGCATCAGCCGGGGCACCGAGTGCACCGTGCCGATCGTGCCTGGGTTGGTGAGCGTCGCGGTGGTGCCCGCCAAGTCGGTGACCGCGAGCTTGCCCGAGCGGGCCCGCCGCACGACGTCCTCGTAGGTGGTCCAGAACTGGCGGAAGTTCATCTCCTCGGCGGCCTTGATGTTCGGCACGAGCAGTTGCCTGCCGCCGTCGGCGGTCGAGATGTCGATGGCCAGACCCAGGTTGACGTGCTCGGGCTGGGCGACCGCGGGCTTGCCGGCCTCCTCGGTGTAGGCGTCGTTCATCTCCGGCAGGGCCGCCAGGGCGGCCACCACCGCGTAGCCGATCAGGTGGGTGAATGACACCTTGCCGCCCCGCCCGCGCCGCAGGTGGTTGTTGATGACGATCCGGTTGTCCACGAGCAGCTTGGCGGGCACCGCGCGAACGCTGGTCGCCGTGGGTACCCCGAGGCTGGCCGTCATGTTGGCGACGGTGCGGGCCGCGGCGCCGCGCAGCCTGCTGACCTCGGCCCCCGGTCCGGCCGGCGGAGGCGGTGCGCCCTGCGGGGACGGTGCCGCCTGTTGGGCTGGCGCGGCCTGCGGGGGCGAAGCGGCCTGCGGGGGCGAAGCGGCCTGCGGGGGCGAAGCGGCCTGCGGGGCCTGGGGGGCCGCAGGAGCTGACGGCGCCCCGGAGCTCTGCCGCCCGGGAGCGGGCGGGGCGGCAGGGGCCTGAGCCGGCCGCGCTTCAGCCGGGGGCGTGCTCGCCGCGGGCTGAAGGACGGGCTGCGGGCCCGTTCCGTTGGTCAGCGTCGGCTGGTAGTCGGCGAAGAAGCTCCACCAGGCCCGGTCGACCGAACCAGGGTCAGCCTGATACCGCTGGAACAGCTCCTCGACGAGCCATTCGTTGGCGCCGAAGTCCGCACCGGGATCGTGTCCGGCGCCCGGGCGCGGCGCGCCGGCTGGCTGGTGCGAAGACCCGGGTTCTTGCGACGCTTGGGGCTCGCGCACCCTCGCGCTACCCTGCGGTGACCCAGAAGACACAGCGGACATCGGCCCTCAAAACCCTCTTCCAAAGCTAGGTATCGATGGTTCAACCTGTGTCCTCCAGGCTACCTGGCGGTATCCGGGGCAGCGCCTGGAAGCTGACACGGTGCCCGGCGACGGCTGTGGCCTCAATCACGCTCGCCCCCGAACGTCCACGGCGTGTGCCAAAATCCCAGCCCCGGCGGTGGCGGGCCGGTAAGATCAGCGGGGCATGGCATACGGGCGGTCTGGGTTGATCCGGCCCGCTCTGCCCTCCAAGACGGCAAGGCACAGGTGACCAGGGATTCGACCGGCTATCCCGAGGCTGACGATGCCCGGGGCTCGCTGGTTCCCCCGTGGCCTCGGCCACCACAGGCCGACTCTGGCCCGTTCCCCGCTGTCCCGGCCCCGCCCCGCGGGCACCCGGGAGCCCCGGGACCTTCCGATCGCCGGGCCACGGGCCCACCCGCCTCCTCCTCGCGGTTCCCGCTCGGTATCGCGCCGCCGGACGGCGAGGCCGGCAGCGTCCCTGGCTATGAGTTCGAAGGCCGCCGCGGCCGGCCCCGGCCGCCAGACCGCAGGCCCGGCCCGGACCGCCCCGACGCCAACCCGGCCCAGGCCGCCCGCCCCGACGCCAACCCGGCCCAGGCGCCCCGCCCCGCCGCCTTCGAGCGCCCGCGCGAGACGCCACCCGATGAGCCGCCCGCTGAGCCGAGACGTTTCCGGTATTCACCCACTGTGAGCCAGCCCCGCCCCGCCCCGCCGCAGTCGCGCCCCGCCCCGCAGTCGTGGTCTGAACCGCAGGCGTGGGGCGCCCCACCGCCATCGCGGCGCGACAACAGCCCGGCCCGGCCCGGCTTCGAGTTCGATGGCCGCCCCCCTGGCCCCGGGACCAGGGACCACGCCTGGATCAGCCCGCCGCCCAGCCCGCTGCCTGCGGGCTCGCTGCCTCCGGGCCCGCCGCCCGGTCCCCGGGTGAATCAGGCGGACCGCGAACGCGCCCCCCGGTCCGACCTGCGGACGGCCGGCGAACAGTGGGCCAGGCTGCTGCACTCGTTCCTGCCCCAGCCGGTCACAAGCACCTGGTTCTCCGAATTCCGGGCCGGCCTGGTTTTCCGCGGCTGGATGACGAAGGTGGCCATCCCGATCCTCGCCATGATCGTCTTCGGCGTCGCGGTGGTGGTCTTCGTGGGCGTGAACGGCGGCAGCACCGCCCTGACGCCGCCCGCGGTCGCGCTGGGATTCCCGCCCGCGACGCTGGCGGGCGCGCAGTTCACCGCGGCGGCCAGCGACCGGGGCATCAGCCAGACCCTGGGCCAGGTTGCCAGCGACGGCGCCGAGGTGGTGGCGGTCGGGTCTCAGTCCGGCGCCCGCATCCCACGCGCTCAGTTCTTTATTTCCCCGAACGACGGGCGTTCATGGTCCATGGGAACGGAGCGGACCCCGGACGGGGGAGAGCCGCCACCGGGGCACGCGGCGCGTTTCGTGGCCGGCGGAGGAGGCGAGTGGGTGGCCGTGGGGCCCGGCTCGATCTGGACGAGCCCCGACGGCCGGACCTGGACGCTGACGCCGTCGGCGGGGATGCCGCTGCGCCCCGGGGATCAGATCGCCGTGCTGCGCCGGACCTCGTCCGGCTTCCTCGCCGCCGGAGTGAACGTCCCCGGCGGCGACCGGGCCAAGGCCAGTCCGGTGCTCTTCCTTTCGGCTAACGGGATTAACTGGCAGCGGCTCGACGCCCAGCGGCTCGCCCTGCCCGCGGGTACCGGCCGCGTCCTTGACCTCAAGTACGCGGCGGTGGCGGGCTCGCTGACCCTGATCGCGGGCGACGTGACCACGACCACGACCAAGGTGGTCGGCCCGGCCAAGCACAAGACGACCGCCACCGTGACCGCCGTGACCGGCGGTGCCTGGCTGAGCCGCGACGGCGGCTCGACCTGGGTGACGGCCGTCTCGCCCGCCGCGGCGCCGGCCGGGCAGCCGCAGATCACCGGCGTGGCGGCGGTCAACGGCGGCTTCGTGCTCGTCCGGCCCGCGACCGTAGCCCGCGCTCCGGCCCTGGACGTCTACCGTTCGGCCGACGGTGCCAGCTGGAGGTTCGCGGCCACGCTGACCGCGCCCGGCGGCCTGTCCGCCGGCCTGGTGGGCGGCGGACAGGCCGGGGCCGTGATCACCGGGCGGGCGGGCCAGGACCTGATCGCCTTCGTGTCCGCGACCGGCGCTTCCTGGCCGCGGACTCCGGCCTTCGGCCAGAGTTCCGCTGAGTCCGTCACGGCGGTGGCCGTGGCCGGAGGCCATGCCGTGGTGATCGCGACGGTGACCGGCCCGCAACCTCGGCCGCCCGCCATCTCCGTGGTGGCCGCGGACGCTCCGGTGATCCAGGTCAACGTCGCGCAGATCCCCGGTGCGTTCGATCCGCAGCTCGCCGTCAACGACGTCGCGGCGGACGGCGGTACCCAGGTCGCGGTGGGCAGCGCCAACGGCTACCCGGCCGCCTGGACGTCGGCCGACGGCGGCAGCTCGTGGATCCGCGCCGCGGGGGCGACCCCGGCCACCTTCGGCCGGCCAGGGACGGAGCAGCTGACCAGCGTGACGCATGGCGCCGCCGGGTGGCTCGCGGTCGGCGACGTCACCGCGGGCGCGTCCCAGCATCCGGTCGTGCTGGCCTCGGCGGACGGCCAGCGCTGGCAGGCCGTCGACGGCGAACCCTCCTTCGGGGCGCGCGGGCTGGTCACCGAGCAGGCGGCCGCCGGTAGAGGTGGCTATGTCATCGTCGGTGAGCAGGTCACGACGACAGGTACGCTAGCGGCGGCGTGGCGGTCCACGACCCTAGCCGGGGCGACGGCTTGGCAGCGTGCCGCGGTCGGAGAGTCCGCCGGGTCGGCCGGGAGCACGCAGCTACAGGCGGTCACCGCCAGCGGAACGGGTTTCGTCGCGGTCGGCTCGGCCGCGAGCCAGGCGGCGGCCTGGACGTCGGCGGACGGCCAGACCTGGCGCCAGGTCAGCCTGCCCATGCCGATCGGCGCCCCCCGGGCCGAGCTGCAGCACGTCGCGAGCAGCGGCCGGACCGTGGTGGCGGTGGGCACCGCGGTCATCACCACGGGCCAGCGGCTGCCCTTCGCGGCCAGCTCGTCCAACGGCGGCCTGACCTGGACCGAGTCCGTGCTGCCCGTGCCGGCCGGGCAGGCCTCGGTCACGGCGCTGACCGCGGCCGGCGGCACGTTCACCGCGACAGGGACGTTCGGCGCTACCCCCGGTCACCAGGATGTGGTCGTGTGGACCTCGGCGAACGGGTCGGCCTGGACGGCGGCCACGCCCACGGGGCAGGGCCTGAACGGTCCGGGCATCCAGGCGATCACGGCCCTGTCCGCCTCGGGCAGCGTGATGATCGGCGTCGGCTTCACGGCGTCACCGGCCAGCGAAGAGCCCGTCTTCTGGCAGTACCCGCTCCGCTGAACCCAGGCTCTCGGCGGGGATCCGCGGGTCCGCTCCGCAGGCTGCGCGCCGGATCGCCGCGTCCGGCGCCGGCAGCCGGGTGCTGATGCTGACCGCGGCCAGCACGATCAGGGACCGGGTGGAGGGGCTCGGGCTAGGCGCCGACGACTACCTGCCGAAGCCCTTCGACTTCGCCGAGCTGGTCGCCAGGGTCCGGGCGCTGGCCCGCCGGTCCGCCCCGGCCGTGCCGCCGGTGCTCGCCGTCGGTGACCTGAGCCTCGACCCGGGCCGCAGGGTGGCATTGCGTGGCGGGCGGCGGCTCGACCTCAGCCCCAAGGAATTCGCCGTGCTTGAATGCCTGCTAGCCGCGGGCGGCCGGGTGGTCTCCGCTGAGGAACTGCTCGACCGGGTGTGGGACGAGATGGCTGACCCGTTCACCACAGCGGTGAAGTCAACGATCCGGCGGCTGCGAGCCAAGCTCGGCGATCCGCCGGTCGTAGGCACCGTCCGCGAGGGCGGGTACCGCATCGAGGACGCGTGATGATCGGCGGCTCGCTCCGGTCACGGCTCGCGTTGCTGTACGCGGGGGTGTTCCTGGCTCTGGCGGTGGTGGTGCTCGCGATCCCGTTTCTCGCCGTCAGCGAGACGGTGCACGTCGGCTCCAGCGCGCCGCCCGTCGTCAGGCATCCTGGCCGGGACCTGTATCCGCAGGTGAGTACCCTGATGATCAGCCTGGCGGTCATCGCCGCGGTGTTCGCTCGGGTCGGGTTGGCTGCTCGCGGGCCGCTTGCTGCGCCCGCTTCGGGTCATCGTCGCGACCGCACAGGACATCTCCGCCACCAACCTCAGCCGGCGGCTGCGGACCGGCCGCCGCGACGACGAGTTCAGCCGGCTCGGCCGGACGCTGAACGACCTGTTCGCACGGCTAGAGGCGTCATTCGAGTCGCAACGGCATTTCGTGGCCAACGCCGCGCACGAGCTGCGCACCCCGCTGACCGCCGAACGGACCGTCCTGCAAGTGGCGCTCGCCGACCCCGAGGCCAGCGTGGCCACGCTGCGCGCGGCCTGCGACGAGGTGCTGCGGGTCGGCGAACAGCAGGAGAAGTGGCTGGGCCGAGATCGAGACCGGAACGGCGGACGGGCGGGCCGTCCTGCGGGTCAGGAACACCGGGCCGGTGATCCCGCCCGCCGACGTCGACCGCCTGTTCCACCCATTCCAGCGGCTCGGGGACGAGCGGGTACGACCCGGACACGAGCGGGTACGACCCGGGCACGATGGCGGGCGCGAGCACGGCGGCGGGTACGGGCTTGGGCTGGCCATCGTCCGTGCCATCGCCGCCGCGCACGGCGCAGAGCTCAGCGCGAGCCCGCGGCCCGAGGGCGGCCTCGACATCACGGTGGCCTTCCCGGCCGTACCAGGCCAGCCCTGACGGACCCGCCGGGGCGGCCTCCGGCTGGACGGTCAGCTGCCGGGTAGCGGGACGGGCCTGCCGAAGACGTCGTCCCGGCGGTTGGCCAGGCTCGGCAGGTGAGCCCGGACGGTGCTGATCAGGTCGGTGTCAACCTCGGCGACCGTGACCCCGGGTCCGGGACCGAGGTCCGCCCTGACCACCCCGAGCGGGTCCACCAGCATGCTGCGCCCGACGCCGGTCGCGGCCCGGGTGGGCGGCTCGTCCGGGTCGGGGACCTGGCCGACGGCGGCGACCCACACGGTGTTCTCGATGGCCCGGGCCCGCACCAGCGTGACCCAGTGGTCCTCCTTGAACAGCCCCGCGGCCCAGGCCGCGGGCAGCACGATGAGCGAAGCCCCGCCCACCGCCTGCGCCCGCGACAACTCGCCGAACCGCACGTCGTAGCAGATCTGCAGCCCGGTGCGTATCCCGGCCAGCGTGCAGACGACCGGGGCCGATCCCGGCGCGACCTGGTCGGATTCCCGCTGCCCGAACGCATCGAACAGGTGCAGCTTCCGGTAGGACGCGACTAGCTCGCCCGCGCCGTCGTAGGCGACGGCGGTGTTGTAGACGCGGCCGTCCGGCGCGGGCTCGAAGACCCCGGCCACCAGCGCGATCCCGGCTTCCTTGGCCGCCTCCGCGAGCCCGGAGCAGAACGGGCCGTCCAGCGGCTCGGCCGCCGCGCTCAGGTCCTCACCGAACCTGACCTGGGTCGCCTCAGGGAATACCGCGAGGTCGGCGCCGGCCTCCGCGGCCTGCGCGAGGGCGAGCCTGACTCGCTTGAAGTTGACGACCGGCCGTGAGCTCACCGGGATCTGGCACAAGGCAACGCGCATAACGTCAGCCTAGCTGGCCCGCCACCGGCCGCGACATGATGTCATATGCGGGTGAGCCCATCCCTGCCCCACCAGCCCGCGCCCGGACAATCCGCGCCCGGACAATCCGGAACCGGACAATCCGCCTCCGGACAATCAAAGCCGGAACGACCCCTGGTGAACCGGCGCCTGGCCGGCCTCGGAACCACGATTTTCGCCGAGATGTCCGCCCGCGCGGTCGCGACCGGATCGATCAACCTGGGTCAGGGCTTCCCCGACACCGACGGCCCGGTCAAGATCGCCCAGCTCGCGGCGGACGCCATCTTGGCCGGCCGCGGGAACCAGTACCCGCCCGGCCTGGGCATCCCGGAGCTGCGCCAGGCCATCGCCGATCATGCCGCGCGCTTCTACGGCCAGGTATACGACCCGGCCGACGAGATCCTGGTCACGGCAGGCGCCACCGAAGCGGTCGCGGCCGCCATGCTCGCGCTGGTCGAGCCGGGCGACGAGGTGATCGCGTTCGAGCCCTACTACGACTCCTACGCCGCGAACATCGCCATGGCGGGCGGCGTCCGGGTCCCGGTCACGCTGCGTGCCCCCGGTTTCCGCCCTGACCCCGACGAACTCGCCCGGGCCATCACCGAACGCACCCGGCTCATCCTCCTCAACACCCCGCACAACCCCACCGGCTCGGTGTTCACCCGGGACGAGCTGGCCGCCATCGCCGAGCTCGCCGTCCGGCAC
>JBEKKH010000298.1:0-9059 GCA_050010815.1 Streptosporangiaceae bacterium
GGCCGACACCACGAACCCGCCGCCGGGAGCCGGGCCAGCGGACAGCGAGCCGCCAAGCAGCTCGACCCGTTCGTGCATCCCGGTCAGGCCGTGCCCGGGCCGGTGGCCGTCGGCCTGCGGCCCGCCGGGATCCCCCGGGCCGTTGGTCACCTGAAGGGCGACCGTGCCCGCGTTGCCGCCCACGAAGACCGTGACCGGGGCGCCCGCAGCGTGCCGCCCGGCATTGGACAAGGCTTCCTGGACGACCCGGTAGACGCACACCCCGGCGCTGGGCGGCACCTGGTCCGGCGCGGGCGGCATTGACAGTTCCACGGTCATCCCGGCCTGCCGGGCGGCGCCGATTAGTTCGGGCAGGTCCTCTAGTCCCGGCTGCGGGGCGTACCCGGCGGGCTGGTCGCTGCGCAGCACGCTGAGCAGGCGGCGCATGTCTGCCATGGCCTGGCGCGCTGATTCGCTCAGCGATCCGAACTCGGCGCGCACCGGTTCCGGCAGTGCCCCCAGCCGGTGCGGCGCGCTTTCGGCCCGGATGGCCATGAGCGACATATGGTGGGCGACTACGTCGTGCAGTTCGCGCGCGAACCGGGTGCGTTGTTCGAGCACGGCCAGCCGCGCCCGCTCCAGTTCGGTCTGGTCAGCCTGGTCGGCCAGGGCCTGCCGGGCCCGCCGCTCGGAACCCACCCGGTCCATCGTGACCGCCATGGCGGCGAACGCCAGGCTGCCCAGCACGGCGGCTGCTAGGCCTGGGCCGTCCTTGCCGGTCCACAGCCACCACGGGATCAAGGTCAGCGCCCACAGCCAGCACAGCGCCGGCCGTTCGTACCGGATCCCGGCCAGGCACAGCACCGTCAGCAGCACGGGTATCTGCACCGGGTCCCATAGCAGGCCGCCCCACCAGCGCTCGTGCAGCAGCGGGACCAGCACCAGCCCGAGCCAGCCGATCCGCCAGCCCAGCAGCGGATACCGGACCGCCACCAGCAGCGGCGCCATCACCACTGCCAGGGCCACCAGCACCCGCACCAGCACCTGCCCCACAGTTGCCGCCGACGGCACGGCTGCCGTGACGGGCAGATAGTTAGGGAAACCAGACCCGTTCGGTACGTGCTGGGCGCGAAAGCCCAGGATCATTAGGCCATAGCCGTCGCTCAGGCTGGCCAGGCTGGCAGTGCACAGCGCCAGCGTCGCGACGGCGAGCACGGTGCGGACAGCCCAGCGCTGCCCTGGCGGACGCCAGCGTCGTGCAACGGACGGATCGGGGCCGGCCACGACCTGGACCAGACCGCGCCACGCTGCGCCCGCGATCTGCCAGGCGCCTTCCGCTGGTGCGGCGATGCCGGATATCCCTTGCACACTGCCAGGTTAAGCCGCTGGCAGCACCTGGGGCGTCCCCTC
Source organism: Streptosporangiaceae bacterium (assembly GCA_050010815.1). GTDB lineage: Bacteria > Actinomycetota > Actinomycetes > Streptosporangiales > Streptosporangiaceae > Palsa-504. The sequence goes on from JBEKKH010000298.1 coordinate 1,390, forward strand.
TAGCGGTGTCACCGCTGTGGGGTACGCGACGTGGCCGCCGCGCCCTGCTACCCCAGCGCGGTGAGCCGGGATTTGCCGCGCCTGGGTGACGACGCGGACCGCGCCCGGCTGGGAGCGTGGCCGTATGCGAGTGGTTCGACGAATCCCCGAGGACGCGAATGCAAATGAACGATAAATCCGGTGGACACCGCCCCCGACCGGCACGGTTGGGATGGCTGGGAGTCATACTCGGCATCGTCGTGCTGGCGGCGTGCAGCAGCAGCGGTACCACCAACGCGAGCGGGGACAGCTCAACGTCAACGGCGTACCAGAAGGCACTGGCGTACGCACAGTGCATCCGGGCCCATGGCATATCCGACTATCCGGATCCGAACAGCCAGGGTCAGTTCATCGTCCAGAACGGAAGTGCTCTCCCGAGCGTCAGCGCCGCCGTCGTGAACGCGGCAGCGAAAGCATGCCAGAAGCTGCTACCCCCCTCCATGGCACAGGGGCCGTCGGGGTCCTCGGGACAGGGATCGGGCACGTCCAGTCAGCTGAAGTTCTCCGAGTGCATGCGCAGTCACGGGGAGCCGAGCTTCCCCGACCCGGCTTCCAACGGCTCGATCACTCTTCCGTCAGGCATGAACGCCGAGTCGCCGCAGTTCCAGAATGCGGAGAAAGCTTGCCAGTCGCTGATGCCCAATAACCCCGGTGGTGCGTCGGCGCCATGAGCGAGACGACATCCCGTGGCCGCGACCCGGAGGCCGGCCAGCGCGAGGACCGCGAGGACACCGTCGCGGTCAGGCAGCCCCTGAGCACGCGGCGCCGATGGGTGGCCGCCACCGTGGTGGTGGTGGTCGTGGTTCTCGGTGCGGGCGCGGGAGCCGCGTGGTCCGCAGGGGCGTTCCGCTCGCATGGCTCATCAAGCGGGAACACGGGCGCGGCCCCGCCGCAGACGTACGCCGTGACGAGGCAGGATATCTCGGCGACGACGGCGGAGAACGCGACGCTGGGCTACGCCGGGTCGTACACGGTGACCGGGCAGGGTGGGGGGACGCTGACCTGGCTGCCGTCGGCCGGGCAGGTGATCCGGCAGGGTCAGGTGCTGTACCGGACCGATAACGGCACCCCGGTGGTGCTGATGTACGGCGGTATCCCGGACTGGCGGACCATGTCGGAAGGCACCACCGGTCAGGACGTCACGCAGCTCAACCATGACCTGGTGAATCTCGGCTACGCCAGCAGCAGCGACATCAGCTCGCTGGGCTGGGACTCCTACTCGTGGGAGACCCAGCACGCGGTAGAGAAGATGGAAGAGGCCCTGGGGGTATCGAGCCCGTCCGGGTCGCTGACCCTGGGGCTGGTGGTGTTCAAGCCGGAGGCGTTCCGGGTCAGCCAGGTGACGGCTAACCTGGGCAGCCCGGCGTCCGGCCCGATCCTCATCGCGACCTCGGACCGGCACATCGTGACGATCAACCTGAGCACCTCCATGGAGTCGCAGGTGAAGGCCGGGGACGCGGTGACGGTCACGCTTCCTAGCGGGTCCACCACGCCGGGCGTGATCACCTCGGTGGGAACCGTGGCGTCCGGATCCAGCAGTTCGGCGACAGTCCCGGTGTCTGTGAAGCTCACCGACCCGTCGGCGGCCGGCTCCCTGGATCAGGCGCCGGCGACGGTGAACATCACCACCGCCAGCGCCTCGAACGTCCTGGTGGTGGAGGTGGGCGCCCTGCTGGCCCAGCCGTCTGGGGGGTACGCGGTCGAGGTGATCGGCCCCGATAACTCCCGTCGGCTGGTACCGGTGACGGTCGGCCTCTTCGACGACGCCGCCGGGCTGGTGCAGGTGATCGGGAACCTGACGCCCGGCGAGCGCGTGGTGGTGCCGAACCTATGAGCGGTGATGTCTTCGTGGACGCGCCGGTGCTGGAACTGGACCGGGTCTCCAAGCTGTACCCTGGGTCGCCGCCGGTCCGGGCCCTTGAGGACCTCAGCCTCGCGATAGCGCCCGGCGAAATGACCGCCATCGTGGGCCCGTCCGGATCGGGCAAGACCACGATGCTGCACCTGATGGGCACCCTGGACCAGCCGACCGGCGGGACGGTGCGGGTGACCGGGAACGACGTGGCGCAAATGAAGGACAGGGAGCTGTCGGCGCTGCGCGCGACCCGGATCGGGTTCGTGTTCCAGCAGTTCTTCCTGGCCGAGCACCAGAAGGTGCTGGACAATGTGGCCGACGGGCTCCTGTACGCAGGGGTCCGCCGCGCCGAGCGGCGCCGGCTCGCGCTGGCCGCGCTGACCCGGGTTGGGCTGGCCCACAGGGCCGCCGCCCGGCCGACCCAGCTATCGGGCGGCCAGCGGCAGCGGGTGGCAATCGCCCGGGCGATCGTGGGCCGGCCGCCGGTGGTGCTGGCCGACGAGCCGACGGGCAACCTGGACTCGGCCACCGGCGCGTCGACCCTGGCGCTGCTGGAGGAGCTCCACGCCCAGGGCACCACGATCATCGTGATCACCCACGACCACGCCGTCGCCGCCCGGATGCGGCGCCGCATCGAAGTACTCGACGGACACATCATCGCCGACAGCGACCCCGTTGACCTCGTGGCGGGGGACCGCGCGGTACGGGAGGGAGCTCCATGACCATCACCCCAGCCAACGCGCGGCCCTCCCGGCCGTCCGCGGCCCATCTGCGGCCGGACGATCTAGGCGCGCTGGCCAGCGTGGGACTCCGGACCAGGAAACTGCGGGCGGCACTGTCGGCGCTCGGCATCTCGATCGGGGTGGCCGCGATCGTGGCGGTCCTGGGCCTGGCCCGGTCCTCTCAGGCCGGGTTGGTGGCCGAGATCAGCAAGCTGGGCACCAACCTGCTGACCGCCACCAACGGGCAGAGCTTCACTGGCCCTGCCGAGCTCCCCAAAGCCGCGCCGGGAATGGTCGCTGAGCTGCCCGGTGTCACCGCGGTGCAGTACACCGGGGCGCTCAGCAACGTCAACGCCTACCGCAGCCCGTACATCCCGGCGATCGACACCAACGCACTGAGCGTGGATGCCTCCAGCATCGCACTGCCTGCCGTGGCGGGCACCAGCGTGGCGCAAGGGACCTACCTGAACGCGGCCACCGAGTACGAACCCGTTGCCGTGCTTGGATACCAGGCGGCCCAGCGGCTGGGCATCGACCGGGTCTGGCCAGAAGAGAAAATCTGGATCGGCGGGATGTGGTTCTACGTGGCAGGCATACTGAACCCGGCCACGCTGACTCCGCAGATCGACTCCTCGGTCCTGATCGGATCCCCCGCCGCGCAGAAGTACCTCGGCTTCGACGGGCATCCCTCGGAACTCTACGTGCAGACGCAGAATAACCAGGCCGCCACCACTACCGTCGACAACCTGCTCGGCTACCAGGCCAATCCAGAGGATCCTAACGGGGTCAGCGTGTCCCAGCCCTCCAGCGCGCTGACCGCTCAAGCCGACGCCGCCGGCGCGTTCGACACGCTGTTCCTCGGTCTGGGAGCGGTCGCGCTGCTGGTCGGCGCCGTCGGCGTGGCCAACATCATGATCATCTCGGTGCTGGAACGGCGCCAGGAAATCGGGCTGCGGCGGGCACTGGGCGCGACCCGGGGCCAGATACGCATCCAGTTCCTGTCGGAGGCCATCCTGCTCTCGCTTATCGGCGGCATCGTCGGGGTGGTCATGGGCGTGATCTCGACCGCGGTCTACGCCCACACCAAGGGCTGGACCATCGTGATCCCGGCCGAGGCCTGGGCCGGCGGCCTAGGCGCCGCGCTCGCGATCGGTGCCATCGCCGGGCTGCTGCCCGCCATCCGCGCCGCCCGCCTGTCACCAACAGAAGCTTTGTGGAGCCTTTAAACCACAACCGCGCGCCCCGCGGCGATGACACTGCCCGGGGGCGCGCGGTTAAACATCGGCGTCCGGCCGCAATCCACCTTCGCCGGATGGCCCACTGGTGACCAGGAAGGACGTGCCGGGATAGGAGGCAAACTGTTTGCGGAGCCACTTGCTGATGCCACTTCGGTCCTGTTCTGCCACCTCCGGGGTGTCATCGACCACGACCGTGCACCGGCCCCGTGTGAGCTGATCCTCCAGCCACCGGGGTGGCTCTTTTGTGACCAAGGCAGGGGTGGTGCACCGGGCTAGCTCGGGAAGAGAGCCGTTGGCCTTGATGACTTCTACCGCTTCAGCGTCCATGCGAACATGGACTGGGAGAGTAGCCCCGCGCCGTCGCGTATATGCCAGCGCCCGCACTACGCTTTGAGCCTGTGTCGTCTTCCCCATGCCGAACCCGCCAAGGACGAGCACCCGCGACTGTCCGATGGTCCCGGTGAGGAACTCTAGAATCGCCTCTCCGCCCAGGGGAGGCTTATCAACCTCGACGTCCGGCAGCGGTGCCCGGATCGAGTTCACATCGGCGGTGCTTGCGCGTTCGACCCTCGACAGGCGCGCTCCCGCGCTCGGAGCACCGGATGCGGAATCGCAGGCCGCCAAGAGTGCCCGCAGGTACGTATCGCGGTATCGGGAGAAGGGCCGTCTTCGGCTTGTTGCCAACATGGTCGGCTCGGCGCCCCTTGTTACACCTGGAACGTAACCTGCGTCTGGTGCGTGTGCAGGTCACGTCCGGCGACGTAGGCGTCGCGGTCCGGCGATATGTCTTGATAGACGGGCGCCTCGCCATCCTGATCCGTGGCCATTATAACCAGGGTTAGAGCCGTCTCTACCCTGGGCTAGAGACGGCCTGATCCGACCGTTTAGCCACGCGAGGTCTCTCGTTCGGAAACGAATGGGCCCGGGAGCGGGCGGAGCAGGCCCAGGACCTCGATACGGGGAGAACGCATCGGCGATTTAAGGGCCCCGGTGGCATGGACAATGTCTGGTCAGGGATGTTTGCTTGGTTGACGATGATAGATCAACTCTGTATACCCGCGCCCGTTTTGACCGAATTGCGCGCCATCGTCGGACCTGAGAATCTCCGGCTGGCGGCCGGCGAGCTAGCCGTGTACGCGCGTGACGCGACGCCGTTGATCCAGGGCATGCCGGATGCGGTTATCGCGCCGGCGGACGCCGAGCAGGTCGCCCGGATCCTGCGGCTGGCTACCGAGCACCGCATCCCGGTCGTACCGCGCGGCGCCGGCTCCAATCTCTGCGCGGGCACCGTACCACTTAACGGCGGCATCGTACTAACGACCGCGCGGATGAACCGCATCCTCGAGGTAGCACCCGACGAGATGCTGGCACGGGCCCAGACCGGGGTGACGACGCAGGCGCTCAATGATGCGGCGGCGGCCCATGGCCTGTTCTATCCGCCGGATCCGGGCAGCCGCACCGTCTCCACGATCGGCGGGAACGTGGCCACCTGCGCCGGCGGCCTGCGGGGGCTCAAGTACGGTGTCACCCGCAACTACGTGCTGGGCCTGACGGTGGTGCTGCCGACCGGCGAGATCATCCGGACCGGCGGCCGCCTGTGGAAGGATGTCGCGGGCTATGACGTGACCCGGCTGATCACCGGGTCCGAGGGTACCCTCGGCGTGATCACCGAGGTGACGGTGGCACTGCTGCCGGACCCGGCCGTCGGCCGCACTGGCCTGGCCTATTTCGACTCGCTGGCCCAGGCCGGCCGCGCGGTCGCCGGCATCCTCGCGGCGGGCGTGATCCCGTCGACACTGGAGTTTCTCGACCGCCGCTGCATGGACGCGGTGGAGCAGTACGCGCATCTGGGGCTGCATCCGGACGCGGGCGCGCTGCTGCTGTTCGGCGATGACGGCGATGAGGCGGCCGTGGCGCGCAGCTTCGAGCGGATTGCCGCCGCCTGCGCGGACTGCGGCGCCATCGAGGTCCAGACCGCCGGTGATGCCACCGAGTCCGAAGCGCTGCTGACCGCCAGGCGCTGCACGCTGCCGGCGCTGTCCCGGCTGGGTTCGCTGACGATCCTGGAGGATGCCAGCGTGCCGAGGCCGCGGCTGGCCGAGATGGTCGCGCGCATCGACGCGATCGCCGCGCGGCACCAGGTCACCATGGCGACGTTCGGTCATGCCGGCGACGGCAACCTGCATCCGACCTGCGTGCTGGAATCCGCTGCGGACACCGAGGGAATCGCCCGGGCCGAGCGTGCTTTTGCCGAGGTCTTCGGTACCGCGATCGAGCTTGGCGGCACCATCACCGGCGAGCACGGGGTCGGCGCGGCCAAGCTGCCTTACCTGGGGCAGCGCCTGGGAACCGGGCAGATGGCCTTGCTCCGGCGGATCAAGACGGCGTTCGACCCGGCCGGCATCCTCAACCCGGGAAAGCTGGGGTCCTGATGACCGGTGCGAAGGTGTCACAGGCCGGTTCGATCTTCGACCCGGACTTGCTGAGCCGCTGCATCTCCTGCGGCTTCTGCCTGCCGGCCTGCCCGACCTACGGGCTCACCGGGGACGAGGCGTCCTCCCCGCGGGGCCGGATCACGCTGATGCGGGCGCTGGAGTCCGGCACGCTGCCACCCGGCGACCCGACGCTGGCCGAGCAGTCCTCGTTCTGCCTGGGCTGCCGGGCGTGCGAGCCGGTGTGCCCGGCGGGTGTGCAGTACGGTGAGCTGCTCGAGCAGTGGCGCGGGTACCAGTGGGCCGGGCGCCGCCGGCCGCTGGTCGTCCGCTTCCTGGTCGTCGCGGCAGAACGCGCCTGGGCGCACCGGATCGCCGGGCGGCTGCGCGGTGCCGCCCGCACTCCGGCCTCGGCGTCAGGGCCCTCGCTGATGCTCGGCTGCTTCGAGCGCAGCCTGTTCCCCGGGGTGAGCAGGTCGGCGCGGGCGCTGGCGCCCGAACTCGCCGTCCCGGCCCGGCAGGGATGCTGCGGAGCGCTGCACGCGCACAACGGGGAGCCCGAGCGGGGCAGGCAGCTAGCCGGGCAGCTCGGTGCCCGGCTGCCGGGGCAGATCGTCACCACCTCCGGCGGCTGCGCCGCGTACCTGGCCGCCGTGATCGGCCGGGACCGGGTCACCGAGCTGTCGGAGTACCTGCGGGATAAGTCCTTCGGCGAGGTCCGAATCGGGGACCGGCGGGCCCGGGTGGCCCTGCAAGACTCCTGTCATCTGCGCAACGGCCTCGGCGTATGGCGCGAGCCGCGGGCGCTGCTCACCGCCATAGCCGACTATGTGGAGCTGCCGGGCGCAGGACAGTGCTGCGGGGCGGCCGGGACCTATGCGCTGGTGCGGCCGCGCGATTCCCGGCGGGTACTGGATCCCAAGCTCGACCAGATCGAGGCGGCCGGGATCGATTACGTGGTGGCAGTCAATCCCGGCTGCCTGCGTCAGCTCCGCCAGGGGCTGCGCGGCCGGAAATCAAAGGTGCGGGCGGTGCACATCGCCGATCTGCTCCGTCTGGCCGCCCGCTGATCGGGCTGCGCCACGCGGAAATAATCCGCAGCGCCTGGGGCACCTGGTCAGCGGTACCGGAAGCCGTCCAGGAAGCGGCGGAAGACCCCACCCTCGGGGGTCAGCGGCGGGGCCGTCGGCGGAACGGTCGAGCGCTGGCGCGCGATCGGCTGGTCGTAATCGGTACGGGCGATGGCGTCCACCACCTGAGCCTCGCCGAAGTCCTCGGATCCGTCGATCTGCGGTACGTACCCGACCAGCATCCCGTCCCGCATGACCTGAGCCTCCAGCCCGGCGGTGCCGTCGGTGTCCCACTCGGCTTCTCGCCCGCCGGG
>JBEKKH010000299.1:0-9006 GCA_050010815.1 Streptosporangiaceae bacterium
GTCACGGTGTCGAGCACCACGTCGGCTTCGGCCGCCTCGAGCATGTCCGCGGCCTGGCGCCTGGCCTCGTCCTTGACCTCGACCGCGGCCTTGTGCACCGCGGAGCCGCCGAGCTGCAGCGAGCGGGAGGCGTAGGTGCCGATTCCGACCGGGATCAGGTCGGTGTCGCCATGGATGACCGTGACCTGGTCCATACCGATGCCGAGCTCGTCCTGCACGAGCATGGCCCAGGCGGTGTTGTGGCCTTGGCCGTGCGGTGAGCTGCCGGTGTAGACGGTCGCGGTACCTGAGTCCGAGACCTCCAGCTTGGCGGTCTCCCCCGCGGCGCCGTCGGCCGCGGTGATCTCCACGTAGGTGGAGACGCCGATGCCGAGCTGCCGGCCGTCGCCGTCGGCTCGCCTGCGTTGCTGCTCCTTGCGGAGCTCCCGGTAACCGGACGCGACCAGGACCTTGTCCAGGGCTTCGGAGTAGCGGCCGCTGTCGTACAGGGCCCCGGTCTTGGTGTGGAAGGGGAACTGGTCCGGGGCGATGAAGTTACGCCGCCGGACGTCGGCGGGATCCATGCCGATCTCGGCGGCGAACAGGTCGACCGCACGCTCGATGGTGGCCGCGGCCTCCGGCCGGCCGGCCCCGCGGTAAGCGGCGACCGGTGTCGCGTTGGTGACCACCACCCGGAACCCGGCCTGGACCTCCGGGATGTCGTACACCCCCTGGGCCATCAGGCAGGTCAGGCCGGGCAGGAACTTGCCCATCCGTCCGTAGGCGCCGCTGTCCTGCACGACGTCGATCCGGTAAGCCAGGATCTTGCCGTCGCGGGTGCCGCCGATCTTGATGTGGTGCAGCTGCGCCCGGCCCTGGGTCATGCCGACCAGGTTCTCGCTGCGGGTCTCGACCCAGCGCAGCGCGCGCCCCGTCTTCCTGGCCGCCCAGGCCACGATGATCCCGTCCCGGTCGATGCCGACCTTGGCCCCGAACCCGCCGCCGACATCCGGCACGATCACGCGGATCTGGTCCGGGCTCATGCCCAGGGCGCCGCACAGGATGAGCCGGCACAGCTGGGCGTTCTGCGAGCTGTGCCAGACGGTGAGCTTGCCGTGGGAAAGGGCGGCCGCGGTGGCGCGGCCCTCCATCGGCATGCAGGCCACCCGCTGGTTGACGATGTCCTGCTCGATGACGACGTCGCAGGCGTCGAACGGGGCATCGTCGGTGGAGACCGGGTTCGCGAAGGGGATGTTGGTGCCGGCCGCGGGAAACAGCAGGGACTCCCCCGCCAGAGCGGCGGCCGGCCCTACCACCGCGGGCAGCGCCTCGTAGTCCACGCTGACCAGGTCGGCGGCGTCCTCGCCCTGGTAGCTGCCATCGGTGATCACCACGGCGACAGGTTCGCCGACGAACCGGACCGTGTCGATGGCGAGCAGGGGCTCGGACCACGGGCCGCCGAGCGGCATCGGTCCTTCGCTCACGCCGTCGCCGCCGTCCGGCGGCGGAGGCGCCAGGTCGTCCATGTCGCGGGCGGTCAGCACGGCGATCACGCCAGGCTGCTGCCTAGCCTCCGCGGTATCGATGCCGGTGATGCGTCCGTGAGCCAGCGGGCTGCGCACGAACGTGACGCGGGCCGCCCCGACCAGTTCCGGCGTCCGCAGGTCGTCCACGTAGACGCCGCCGGTGGTCAGTAGCCGGGGGTCCTCCGTCCGGATCACCCGGGTGCCCAGGATGCTCATGTAATGAAATCCTCCGCAGCTGTCGGCCTAACGGTCTTTCGCTAGCGAAACTACACTCTCACCTGGTTCGTCCCCCAAGGGGGGACCCGGCCCGATGCCGCTACCCGGTGTTACCGGCGCAGTGTTACAGTCGAATTTGTGCCCCGTAGAGGCCATTTGACAGGCGTGCGCAAGGCCCATGACGACCTGCCGACGCCAGCCGGCCTCCCATCACGCTCGAACGGGACCGGCTGACCGAGTACCGGGCCGGGCATCCGCTGGCCAAGGTGTTCCCGCTGATCTACGACGTCCTCGGCCGGGCCGCCGAAGACTGCGACAGCGTGATGGCCGTCACCGACGAGCGCGGGCAGCTGCTGTGGGTACGCGGCAAGTCCTGGGTGCTGCGTCAAGCCGAGTCCACCCGGTGTCCGGATTCACTACAGTGAGCTGATGAAACCGTTCCTGCTGCTGGCCATCCGGGCCGAGGATGCCGCGGCCGACAATGAATACGCGTCGTTCCTGACGCTGGCCGGGCTGGAAGAAAGCGGCCTGCACCGGATCCGGCTGGAGCAGCGGGCCCTTGGCGAGGTCGACCTGAGGGACTGGTCCGGGATATTCCTCGGCGGCGGCCCGTTCAACTTCACCGACCCCCAGGACCGCAAATCGGCGGTGCAGCAACGGGTCGAGGCGGATCTGGCCCGGCTGCTTGACTCCGTGGTCAGCGCGGACTTCCCCTTCCTGGGCGCCTGCTACGGCATCGGCGCGCTCGGCCGCCATCAGGGTGCGGTGCTCGGCCGCCGCTTTGCCGAGCCGGTCGGAAGTGTCCGGGTCACCCTCACGGCCGACGGCGAGCGCGACCCGCTGCTCCACGGCCTGCCTGCCGCCTTCGACGCCTTCACCGGGCACAAGGAGGCGATCAGCCGGCTGCCCGGCCACGCGGTCCTGCTGGCCACTTCGGCGCCCTGCCCGGTGCAGGCCTTCCGGGTCGGCGTCAACGTCTACGCCACCCAGTTCCACGCGGAACTGGACATGGCCGGCCTGCGCACCAGGACCGAGGTCTACAAGCACGCCGGCTACTTCGCCCCTGAGCAGGCCGAGGAGATCGTGGCCCAGGCCGCCCGCAGCGACATCACCCGGCCGCCGGTTATCTTGCGCCAGTTCGTCCAGCGCTACGCGCGCAGCGGGCCGCCCGGATCCGGGCCCGCGGCCCCCTCCGGGGCCAGTCGGCTCGCCTCGCCGGCCGTCGCCCAGAGGTAGGCGGCCCAGGCCACGCGACCCCGCCCGTGATGCCACCCGCGGTAAGCGAAGCGCTTGCCTTGATCGCGCTGATCGCGGTCCTGGCCTGGGCGGTGACCAGGCCGCGCGGATGGCCGGAAGCGGTCGCGGCGGTACCGGCCGCGGTCATCTTGATCGCAGCCGGCGCAATACCAGTCAGCGACGCGATCACCCAGGCCCGGCTGCTCGGCCCGGTGATCGGTTTTCTGGCCGCCATCTTGGTGCTCGCGCACCTGTGCGACGACGACGGCTTGTTCCGGGCCTGCGGCGCGTGGATGGCGCGGACCGGAGCCGGGCCGGGCAAGCTAACCGGAGCACGGCGGCTGCTGGCACAGGTGTTCATGATCGCGTCGGTGACCACGGCCGTGCTCAGCCTGGACGCCACCGTGGTGCTGCTCACCCCGGTGATCTTCGCGACCGCGTGCCGGCTGGACGTACGGGCCAGGCCACAGGTATACGCGTGTGCGCACCTGGCCAACTCCGCCTCCTTGCTGCTGCCGGTGTCTAACCTGACCAACCTGCTCGCGTTCGCCGCCAGCGGGCTGGCCTTCCCGCGTTTCGCCGCGCTGATGGCGCTGCCCTGGCTGGCCGTTATCGGCACCGAATACGCGGTGTTCAGCCGGTTCTTCGCCGCGGACCTGTCCGTGCGGCCGGGACGTGATCGACAGGACCGCACCGAGGCCGTCCCGGATACCCCGCTGCCGCGGTTCACGCTGGCCGTGGTCGTGCTCACGCTGGCCGGCTTCGTGGCGGCGTCGGCGGCGGGCGTGAACCCGGCCTGGGCCGCGTTCGCCGGGGCCGCGACGCTGGCGGTGCGCGCGCTTGTCCGGCGCCGGACCGGCCCGGTCAGCCTGGTCCGGGCCGCCGACGTGCCCTTCCTGCTGTTCGTGCTCGGCCTGGGCATCGTGGTCAAGGCCGTGGTGAGCAACGGGCTCGGTACCGCACTCGCGCCGCTGCTGCCCGGCGGGACGTCGCTGCCGGCGCTGCTGGCCACGGCGGCCCTGGCCGCGGCGCTGGCCAACGTGTGCAACAACCTGCCCGCGGTGCTTTTGCTGCTGCCACTGGCCGCACCGTCAGGGGCCGGGGCCGTCCTGGCCGTGCTCCTCGGCGTCAACATCGGCCCCAACCTCACCTACACCGGGTCGCTGGCCACGCTGCTGTGGCGCCGCATCCTGCGGCAACACGAGTTGGCCTCAGATCTGGGAGAATTCACCCGGCTCGGGCTGCTCACCGTCCCCGTGGGCCTGCTTGTCGCGGTGCTGGCGCTGTGGGCAGCGCTGCACACCGTAGGAGGATGATCAACGTTGACTGGCAGTGACACCACCGGCCGTTCGGTCGTGATATGGGTGGCGGAGGGAACGTGGCGGGCCAGCGTGGACGCGGGCCTCAGCCTGGCGCCGGCCGGGGCCAGGTACACCCTGCTGCACGTCACGCCGGCCGAGGTGGTGGAGACCGCGCACGGCGCCTACCTCGGGCTGTTCGGGCGGGGCGGGCGCGACCCCGGGGCCAGGCTCGGTGAACTCGCGGCCGCTTCGGCCAGTGAGTTGCTCGAAGCGGCCGCGGACAGGCTCGGGCGGGAGTGCGAGAAACGCGAAATTAACGGTCAGGCCGAACGAGCCGTGGTGGCCGCGTCGGCGCAGGCGGATTTGCTGGTGATGGCGCGAGACGGAGACCGGTCCCGGCTCGGACCCAAGAGCCTGGGCCGGGCCGCCCGGTTCGTCCTCGATCACGCGGCGTGCCCGGTCCTGCTCGTCTGGCCCGAGTCGGCGCCCGACCTCGGCACCATCCCCTCTCCGGGAGCGAGCTGAGGTGCGGCACGCACAACTATGTTTGCTGAGAGCATCTATATGATTGACTTAGGCAAGCTAATTTGAGGGATGGCATGAGCGAACTGGGCGCTGATCTCACCGACGGGGCCGCGGTGGCGGCGGTGCGGAGGTTCAACCGGTTCTACACCAATGTCATCGGGCTGCTGCGGGGGAAGTACCTGGACACGCCGTACTCGCTGACCGAGGCGAGGCTGCTCTTCGAGCTGGCGCAGCGCGACACCAGTGAGATCCCCGATCTGCGCCGCACGGTGGACATCGATCCGGGCTACCTGAGCCGCATCCTGGCCAGGTTTGCCGCCGACGGCCTCATCGCCAGGCAGCGGTCCGCCGCGGACGGGCGCCGCCAGGTCATCCAGCTGACGGATTCCGGCCGTTCCGTCGTCTCGGCCCTGGACGCCCGGTCGGCCGAGCAGACCCGGGACATGCTGGCGGCCGTCCGCGACGAGGACCGGCGCAAGCTGCTCGACGCCATGCGCGTGATCACCGGAACGCTCACCGGGTCGCCGCCGCCGCGCGGCTACCTGCTCCGCTCGCCCCGGCCAGGAGAGATGGGCTGGGTGGTGCAGCGGAACGCGGCGCTGTATGCGGAGGAATTCGGCTGGGACACTTCCTACGAGACCCTGGTGGCCAGGATCGTGGCCGAGTACATGGACCACAACGATCCCGGCGCCGAAGCAGCGTGGATCGCCGAGGTCGACGGGGCGCCGGCCGGCTGCGTGTTCTGCGTGCGCGAGAACGCCAGTACCGCCCGGCTGCGGTTGCTGCTCGTCGAGCCGTGGGCCAGGGGCCTGGGGATCGGGGCCCGGCTGGTTGACGAGGTACTCCGATTTGCCCGTCAGGCCGGGTACTCCCAGGTCACCCTCTGGACCAACGACGTGCTCGCGGACGCGAGGCGGATCTACCAGCGGGCCGGCTTCACCCTGGACAACGAGAGCCGCCACCACAGTTTCGGGAAGGAGCTGACCGGCCAGAACTGGTCCATTCGCCTCTGGTGTCAATCGCCCGTGGCCACCGGGCGGGCCGGGTCGGCCACCCAGTTGGACCAGGAACCGACGTAAAGCGCGGCGGGAATCCCGGCCAGCGCGAGGGCCAGGACTTCATGAGCCGCGGTGACCCCGGAGCCGCAGTAGGCTCCGACCGTTCCCACGCCGGCTGCGGTGACCCCGAGTTCGGTAAACCTGGCCGCCAGCTCGCCGGGGTCCCTGAACGTGCCGTCAGGGTTCAGGTTGGCGGCGGTAGGCGCGCTGACCGCACCGGGAATATGGCCGGCCACCGGGTCGACGGGCTCGGTCTCGCCGCGATAGCGCTCCCGGGCCCGCGCGTCGAGCAGCAACCCGGCCCGGGCGACCGCCTGCGCGGCCGCCGCGTCGAGTACCGGCATGGAGTCCGGCCGCGCGGTGAAGTCACCGGGCTCAGGCGCGGGCTCGGTCCTGGTCACCGCCAGCCCGGCACTGAGCCAGGCCCGGTAACCGCCGTCGAGAACCCGGACGTCGCGATGCCCGTAGTAACGCAGCAGCCACCAACCGCGGGCCGCGGCGACGGAATCCCCGTCGTCGTAGACCACCACGGAGCGCCCCTGGCTGACCCCGGCCGCGCGCATGGCGGCCTGGAATCCGTCCGCTTCCGGCAGCGGGTGACGCCCGGCGGGACCAGGCGGAGCGGCCAGGACCTTATCCAGGTCGGTGAAAACCGCCCCCGGCAGGTGACCCTCACGGTAGCCGTCGATGCCCGGCGGCCCGCCGAGCCGCCATCGGACGTCCAGGAGCACGGGGCTGCGGCCGGCCGCGAGCTCGGCGGCCAGGGACGCGACGCTGACCAGCAGGCGGTCAGCGCCCGTCATGACGCACGGAACGCGAGGGCGGGAACAAGCTGCTCGTGTGCGGTGAGCGAGCCGTGCATACCGAGCAGCGCGGACTCCCTCGGTTCGGCCTGGCTGGCGACGAGGGCGAGCGACCCGGCCGGAGCGGCCACGACATCGCCGATCCGGGCCATCATGCGGTCGTCTACCGGACCGAACCATCCTTCCTTGACGGCCTCGTCCCGCGACAGCACCCAGGCGCGGTCGCCGAGCACCTCGCGCCAGGCCGCCAGGACGTCCCCGGCCGCGCCTCGCCGCGCGTACAGGTGCCTGGCGCGCGGCTCGCCGCCGAGCAGGGCCAGCCCGGCCCGCAGGTCGGGCAGCGCATCGATGTCGAGCTTGTCCTCAGGGCTGATGTCTACCATGCCGTGGTCCGCGGTCACGTACAGGCAGGTTCCCGAGGGTAGGGCGCTGGCGATCTGTTCGGCCAGCTTGTCGACGTGCGCCAGGTGGTTGTACCAGGCGTCCGAGGCGACCCCGAACACATGACCCGTGCCGTCGAGGTCGCCGTGGTAGACGGTGACGTACGCGCGCGTGTTATCGGTGAGCGCCGTCGCGGCCTGAGCGGCCAGCGCCCCCATGCTGTCAGCGGGCCGGAAGTCCGCACCGCGCATGGTCGCCACGGTGAGGCCGGTGCCGCGGAACGAGCCCTGCGCTACGTGCACGGCTGCGATGCCCGCCTCGGTGGCCCGCTCGTAGAGCGTCGGCAGCGGCTGCCACTGCAGGGGATCGACTCTGGAATCCCACCGCAGCCCGTTGAGCAGGCGGCGCTCACCAGGAATGATGGTTTGGTAACCGAGTATCCCGTGCTGGCCCGGCGGTCGCCCGGTGCATATCGAGCCGAGGCTGGTCACGGTCGTGGACGGAAATCCCGCCGTGATCGGCTTAGAGTTACGCGCCAGCTCGGACAGGAACGGTGCGGCGGCGGGATGGTCCCTGAGCAGTTCCCAGCCAAGTCCGTCCACGATCAGCAGGCACGCACGTTGCGCGGGCGCTAGGCCCAGGACGTTCTGCGAGTCCGGCGATCCGGGGTCAACCGACGCGAGAATCGAGGACGACAGATCAGCCAGGGTCGCCGTCCCATAAGACGGCACGACGGGCGAATGTCTCGACTCGAGCGTCATACCGGATCCTCATCTGCTACTCGTGGGTGCACTCAGCGTCTAGCGTTAGCATCCTGCTGGAACATAGTCCCACTAGGCGGAAAACGGCGACAAACGGGCCCGGCCGAGCCCTCAGTGACCGCCTATGGCCGTGGCGTCGGAGAGCTCCCTGGCGAAGCCGAGCAGCTGCCGCACCGCATCCTCACCGTCCGCTGCCTGGCTGACCCGCAGCGAGAAATCATCGGCGGTGATGGTCCCGAGGTAGCCGTGATCAGCCTCGCAGCTTTCGTCCCCGCAATGGGCAGGCTCGAGCTCCAGGTGGGACAGAACGTTCCAGCCGATGGTCAGCATGACCTCCGACGGCATGGTGACGCCCGGCACGTAGGTCGCGGGGTCGGAAACGACCCTGCTCAGGGCGACGGACGAGATCTTGGCGAACCGGATCGCCTCAGTGCTCGTCTCGGCTCGCGGTCGGGTGTCGGGGTCCTCGGCTGGATGCTCGTCGGTATGCGAATACACCAGCCGGGTCGGGGTGAGCGCCAGCACGGTCATGTGACGGCGCACCTCCATGCCCGGATCGAAGATAGCGTCGTGGTGGACGACGTAAGCGGTAACTGGTTCCGACCCGAGCGCCGAGGCAACCGCATCGGACACCAAACCCGGGTAATATCCGCTGTGCTCGATCGCGGCCCGCAGGCCATCGGTCATGACTCGCGTTTCCCTCATCCCCCCATCCTGCACTGTCCCGCCGGGTACTTCACCCACCGGATCGAATCTACTCATCGCGCCCTGCGCTTTACCTCCCAATCAGACACTTCGTGCCCATATTTCACGTTCCGCAGCTAAGCGACTAGGGCCCGTAACCGCCCACCGGCAGCGCGACATCGGGTGCTCCGGGCGGATCGACCTCGACCAGACGCACGGCGCGCTCCTGCGCTGGCTCGGGCCTGGCCATCGCGCTCGCGGCGGGAGAGGGCCTGGGCTTGCGCGGCTTTCTCGGCCCGGACCCGCCGCCGCGACCCCGGTAGATGAGCAGGCCGTTGACCGGGTCGGGCACGCCGTCCAGGGCCGAACGGACGGCCGGAAGGGCGCGGAATGCCTCCCACTGCTCGTCGGAGTCGAAGAGCACCTCGAACACGACGCCGTAGCGGTGCTCGTGCCACTCCCAGTAGGTGGCGCCGTTGGTAAGCGCCGCCTCGGTGAGCTCGTCCTGGTAGGAGTCCTTCCAGCGACGGGCGGGC
>JBEKKH010000300.1:0-9003 GCA_050010815.1 Streptosporangiaceae bacterium
GGAGTCGATGCCCTTGAAGATCTTGAGCTCGTCGGCCGCGCCGGCCGCCGGACCGCCGATGTACACGGTCAGCCCCGCGGCGTTCGTGGTCGCGGTCGTCTTCAGGTTGGCCACGAAACCGCTCAGGTCGCTGTTGTAGCCGAGGTCCGCGCCGACGACGGTCTGGATGGCCTGGTGATCGCGGGACACCACCGGAGCGGCGACCCGCCCGTCCACCGCGGGCAGCGCGCCGAAGGAACGCGCGTCGGCGTCCGCCTTCCGCAGGTCGGCCGCCGTCACCCCGCCCGCGCGGACGTAGACCACCAGCGCCGGGTTGAGGTTCTGCGACTGGAAGAGGTTCTGCTCGTTCAGCTCCTGGGTGGACTCCGCGGATGACGGCAGGTACGCCGAGGAGTCGTTCTTCTCCGCTCCCTGGAGCTTGCCCGCCAGCGATCCCAGGGCGACCACCACCAGGATCCAGAACGCGACCACCAGGTACTTGGACCGACGGCCGCAGATGATCGCGGTCAGCCGGGTCACGCCGCCTGGCCGCGGCTGAGCCGCCGGGGAGCTCCGGCGACGGGATCTCCCGGCCTGCTGCCCGGGTGCGGTGCCTGTGCTGTCCGGGGCCGTCCCGGTGTCCCCGGAACCGGAGATACCGGGGACACCGCCCGGCGTGTTACGGGGCGCCCCCGTGGTCCCGCGTGCCACGTCGTTCTCCTCCTGATAAAAGGGGTAAATTAATTGCTCGGGAATACGATGTATCGCATCCGGCGGGGCTGTCAAGTTATATCGCGAATATGTGATGAGCCGTTCATGCTCCGGACCGCCGCTCTCCACCGTTTGGCCGATGCCTGAGCGTGGCTCACAGCAAGGTGAGTTGCTCCGGTGGCGCCGGAGCCGGCCTGCGGGCCCGCGGGATCTCCATACCCGGGCCGGCCCCGGGCAGGTCCGCCGCCCCGGACGGCTCGCCCGCCCCGAACAGCTCGGCCGCGGGCATCGCCAGGCGGTCCACGGCGGGGACACCGCGCGGGCGCAGGGTGCCGTGGCCGAACCCGGGGCGGGGCCGCCCGATGCCGTGCTTGGCCGCGAGCTCGCGGACCTGGCCGGCGATCCTGGCCTGGTACGCCTTAGGCGCGTAGGCGCTCCGTCCGTACAGCTCGAGGTACTTGTCCACCAGCTCGGGGTGCTCGGCCCGCAGCCAGCCGAGGAACCAGTCCCGCGTGCCCGGCCGCAAGTGCAGCACGATGGGCATGACGTGCGTGGCCCCGGCCGCCGCGATCTGGCTGACGGCCGCGTCGAGCTGGGCCGGGGAGTCGGAAAGGAACGGCACCACAGGCCCCATGAGGACGCCGCAGCGGAGCCCGCGTTCGTTCAGCGCGGCGCATGCCTCCAGGCGCCGCTCGGGCGCCGGGGTGCCCGGCTCGACAGATCGCCATAGAGCTTTATCGATAAAGCCGACCGAGACGTTCAGGCCCACCTCGGTGATCTCCGCGGCCTCGGCGAGCAGCTCCATGTCGCGCAGGATCAGGGTGCCCTTGGTCAAGATGGAAAACGGGTTGGCGGCATCCCTGAGCGCCCCGATGATGCCGGGCATCAGCTGGTAACGGCCCTCGGCCCGCTGGTAGCAGTCCACGTTCGTGCCCATCGCGATGTGCTCGCCCGGCCAGCTGCGGGAGGCCATCTTCTTGCGCACGAGCTCGGGCGCGTTGACCTTGACCACGACCTTGGTGTTGAAGTCTTCGCCAGCGTCCAGGTCCAGGTAGGTGTGTGAATTGCGGGCGAAGCAGTTATGGCTGACCACCCCGTTGGCGATGAAGTCGCCGGTGCCGGTCGTGATGTCGTACATCGGCACGTCCAGTCCCAGTGGCTCGATCGCCACCACGCGCAGCTTGGCGTCGCTCTTGATCGCCACGTCGTCGATCGAGCGTTTCCGCGTGATAGCCGGGTCGACCGTGTGGAAAAATCTCAGCGCCTCCTTGAGGCCGCCGCGGACCCGGATGACCACCAGCCCATTGGGCTGATTCCTTCGCTCCAATACGGCATCGAAGCCGAGCAGCCGCAGCGAGGCGACCGTCCAGTTGATGATGTCTGGATTGGTGTTAGAGATCCGCAGCACGCCTCGGCTGTAGCTGCCCTCGGCGTCGAAGATGCCGGCCAGGAACCCCTTGCGCCAGTCTGGGGACGGCTCATCCGGCCAGCTGACAAGCCACTCGATCGTCCGGATCTCATCGTGGCGGCTGGTGCGGAGCGCCGTTACCCGGCGTCGCGCGCTTGACTCCTCGCTAAAGACAAACTCGGTGCAGCTGATTCCTGCGCGGGCGAGGTAATCCGCGGTTCTGATGAGCCCGTCAGGATCGGCCAGGGCTAGCCGGAAGCGGTGAATGTAGACACCTGGGCGGGACGGCCGGGCGTCTGGGTAATGCCCGAGGGTTCCGTCTCCGCGTATCATGCCGCACAGGTAGCCGCGCGCATAGGCATCGGTCTCCTTCGGCGGCTCCGCGAACCCGCCGACTCCCATGAGCTTGTTGTTGACGGTCAAGTGCGGGCGCTGCCGCGGGCCCTGCTCGGTTCCTGTGACATGTTTCCAGCCACGCTCGGTCAGGAAGCGGTGATCGCCGCTGCAGATCAGCCGAGTGCCGTCGTCCAGGGTGACCCGGTAGCCGGGCTTGACCGTGGACCAGTGCGCCAGCACCGTGGTGGTCGTGTAGTGGCGGTAGTATCCGTGCCGGACCGTCCCGTAGATCTTGTCTCCGATGCGGACCTCGGCCAGCGGCTTCGTGCGGCCGTCTGCCATCAAGATGGGTGTCTCACCCGACATGCAGTAGGCGCACGCATGCTGGCAGCCCCGGTAGGGGTTGATGGTCCACCGGAACGGCATCCGGGATGCCTCGGGCACGCGGTTGACGACGGACTTGGCTTGCACCTCGAAAAAGGTCATGCCGCGGAAGCCCGGGGTGTCGAACGTACGGGCAACCGCGCCCCGTTCGATGAGCGGGAGCACCATGTCGCGTGGCCCGGTGGGGGCGTCGCCTTCCCGCTCGGCTGGCAAGGAGTCGTCCAGCCGCAGATTGTCCCAGCGCATGGACAACACAGTAGAACGGTTTTTCGATCGATGCAAGCTTGGCGCGATAGCCATCGCCGTAAGTATTTAACCAGCATTCTGTGCTCGTCAGGGAACCCGGCCTAGTCTGCAGGCTCGCGCGCGGACGTTCGGCGGTGAGCCGGGGCCGCGGTCGGCCGCTCTAAAAAACAGGAAAAGTGCCAGCCAGAACGATTGGATAAGGCCGGTTCCTGAGGGATAGTGAGAGAGTACTCACTCAGGGCACGATGCGGAGGTGGCCGTATGGCGCTGTCGATGGACGAGCAGCGGGTGCTCGCCGAGATCGAGCGGCGACTCGCTGCCGATGATCCCGGCCTGGCTACCTGTCTGACGTCGTTCCGGCGCCCTGGTCCCGTCACCGTGCTCCGCTCACCCCGGGCACGCATCATCGGTTCCCTGTTCACGGTCCTGCTTGTCACGATGGTCTCGCTCATGGTCTACGCGATGATCCCGTTCCGAACGCACAGCGCGCGCACGCCCACGGCGCCCGGCGCCTCCGTCCGCGCGAGCGCCACCATGGTCTTGCGTTCGCCCGGCCAGCGCACCACCCCTTCGGCCGGGGCAAACGCCGACCCGGTTAAGGCGCAGGGCATCGGGAGCCAAGCTGCCGGCCAGGTTGCCCCGGCTGCGGTCAGGCCCTAGCCGGACACGGACACGGATACGGACCCGACGGCTAAGGACTCCCGCCACAACTGGACGAGATAACGTTCCAGTCCTTCGAGCGTCTTCTTCTCCTGCTGGAACTCGTCGCTGAGCGGATTGCGATGCCGGTCGAACAGTTCGGCGTAGCGCCGGGTCACCTGGTCGCGGTTCCCAGCGTAGACACGCACCGAGTAGTCGCCCACCCCGCCGCCGAGCCGGAGCCCGCGAACCGCCGTTCCGGCCAGCCCCATGTTGATGCTCAGCTGCCCGCGCAGGTAAACAGACGCCTTGGCCTCTTCGTCCCAGGCATCACCGCATGGCGGCGGGGCCGCGTCCCACTCCTCGAGGACCAGCCGGACGTCGATGTCCTCCTGCAGGCTGCCAACCCACAACTGCTCCCGGTTGGTGCTGATCAAGGCGCCGACGGGAGGCAGCGGACCACCCGGCGCGTCCGGGTCGACGGACGGGTCGTGGATCCGGAACATTCTCCGTTCCGGAGTAACCGGAATGACCAGCTGTAGCAGCCTGCGGCTCATGTTTCCCCCCCTCAGCACGGTAGATACCTCGGATATCAGTCCGCTCTTCCAGCAAATCTAGACCGCATACGCATGTCATGCAGGCCAAAACGATGCGGAAATGCTAAAAGTGACCACTTGACTACTGCGCGCATCGGAGTACCGTCATATCTGTTATGAACCTTGTGTCCGACATTGACCCGCCGCCGTTCGAAGACACGGCACCGGATTTCTCGGCCGACTGCTACCACCAGCAGTTCTTCCCGCGGTCAAGGGCGACGGGCGGCGTCGAGGGAATTTACGGGATCGACAAGCTCCCGATCATCTGGTGGGGTTCATCGCAGCTGAACCCGAACCGTGGCCCCGAGCCGTACGTGTCATAAGTAGCCGGTACTCGTCCGCGGCGAGTACGACCCGAGGGGTTTGCGACATGCAGGCACCACTAAAGAACGCCTACGGGAGGTCACTCAACGTACCCGGTCGGCTACCAGATCGAACAGCGGTGCCCGGTCGGCTACCGGGACACGTACCCGTACCCGTCCGGAGCCAGGACCTAGCCGTAGCCGATATGCATGCTGCTGCGGACGCGAGCGTGGCCACGCGCGGGCGCCGCACTTTGATGCTGGCCGTGTGCTGCATGAGCCTGTTCATGGTCGGCTTGGACAACACGATCGTGAACGTCGGGCTTCCGTCCATCGGCCGCGACCTGCACGCGGGCGTCTCTGGCCTGCAGTGGACGGTTGCCGCCTACACGATCGTGCTGGCTGCGCTGCTGATGTTCTCCGGCGCGATCGCGGACCGGATCGGCCGCCGGACCATCTTCCAGGTGGGCCTGTCGCTGTTCACCCTGGGCTCCTGGCTGTGCAGTCTGGCCCCCAGTCTCGGCTGGCTGATCGCCTTCCGCGTGCTGCAGGGTGTCGGCGGATCGATGCTCAACCCCGCCGCGCTCGGCATCATCACCAACACCTTCACCGGCCGGGCCGAGCGAGCCCGCGCCATCGGCATCTGGGACGGCGTATTCGGACTTTCGATGGCGCTGGGCCCGGTGACGGGCGGCGTGCTGGTCGGAACCGTCGGCTGGCGCGGGATCTTCTGGGCGAACATCCCGGTGGGTCTGGCCGCCATCTCGCTGACCGCGCTGTTCGTGCCTGACTCCCGGGCCCCCCAGTCGCGCCGTGCGGATCCGGTGGGCCAGTTCCTCCTCATCGCCATGCTCGGCTCGCTCGCCTACGCCATCATCGAAGGTCCCACTCACGGCTGGTACTCACCGGAGATCTTCGGCTTCTTCGCGCTTTCCGTGGCGGCGCTCGCGGTGCTGCTGGCCTACGAGCCCCGCCGCGCTGAGCCCATGATCGACTTGCGCTTCTTCCGCAGCGTGCCGTTCGCGGGCGCCAACCTCAGCGCCGTCTGCGCGATCGCCGCGATGGCGGGTTTCCTGTTCCTTTCCACCTTGTACCTGCAGGACGTCCGCGGTCTGTCTGCGCTGCAGGCCGGCTTGTCCATCCTGCCGATGCCGGTGGTCATGGCCCTGTGCGCGCCGGTGGCCGGCCGGATCGTGGCCAAGCGCGGACCGCGGATCCCGTTGGTCATCGCAGGCGCGGCGCTCACCCTCAGCAGCGCGGCCCTGTCGCAGCTGACCATGACGACGTCGGCCGTCCACCTGGTGATCGCGTACGGCCTGTTCGGAGTCGGAGCCGGCATGGTGAGCTCGCCGATCACCAACGGGGTCATGTCCGGGGTGCCGAAGACCCAGGCGGGCATGGCCTCGGGGATGAACTCCTCCAGCCGCCAGCTTGGCCAGTCGCTCGGCGTCGCCATCGTGGGCTCGGTCCTGGCGGCCAGCATGCGCGGGTCGATGCGGTCAGGCTTCGTGCAGGCCAGCCACGCGGGCTGGTGG
Source organism: Streptosporangiaceae bacterium (assembly GCA_050010815.1). Classification (GTDB taxonomy): domain Bacteria; phylum Actinomycetota; class Actinomycetes; order Streptosporangiales; family Streptosporangiaceae; genus Palsa-504. The sequence goes on from JBEKKH010000300.1 coordinate 6,137, forward strand.
ATACTCGCCGGGTGCGGTTACATGGTGCTGATGCTCGGCCTGCTCTGCACGACGGCGTGGGCGAAGGCGACCGCGGCCAAGCTCAGCCAGGGCTAGCCGCAGCCGCAGGCTCCGCCGCAGCACCCTCCAGAACCGCCACCTCCGGCCGAACGATCCCGGCTCGAAGCCAGCCCCGACACCGAGATAGCGGACAGCAGCTTCACCGTGTCGTCATGGCCCTGCGGGCAGGCGCACGGGGACGACGACTCGCTCATCGGGCGGTTCAGCTCGAAGGTGTCGCCACAGGCACGGCAGCGGTACTCGTATCGGGGCACACTGCCACTCTACGCCCCGGGGCCAGGGCGCGGGGAGGCGCCATCGCGTCCGGCCGCCGCGCGGGTCGCCGGCGGAAGGCTGACCGCGCGAGTCCGGGGGGCAGCGACCGGGGTTACCGGGGTTACCGGGACTATCGGGGTTACTGGGACCGTGTCGTCGTAGTAGAACTGCTTACCGCGCAGCAGCGAGACCACCGCGCCCGTGGCCGCCATGATGGCAGCGGCGGTGAACACGATGACCAGGCCGTGATGGAACGGCGCCGAGATCAGGTTCGGGAAGAACTGCCGGCCGGTCAGCACCGCGACGTTGTGCGCGGGCAACCGGGACAGCACCCCGGAGGGGGTCAGCAGGTTCTGCACCGGGTTGTAGCCGAGTAGCGCCGCGAACATCGTGCTGACCGGCGGCAGGTGGCTGACGTGGGTGGCTACCGAGAGCGGCACGCCCTGGGCGGTCAGCCCCCGGGTGAGCGTGCGGGGCAGGCTCGAGGCCAGCCCGGCGATCATCAGCGAGACGAAGATGCCGATGGACAGGGACATCCCGGAGTTCTGGAAGGTGGACCGCATGCCCGAGGCCGAGCCCCGCTGCCCGGCCGGCACCGCGCTCATGATCGCGGAGGTGTTAGGCGAGGCGAACAGGCCCGAGCCGACTCCGTTGCCGAAGATCAGCAGCGCGAACACCCAGTAGGAAAAATCCACCGGGAGCAGCATCAGCCCGACGAAGCACGACGCGGCCAGCAGCAGGCCGGAGGTGGCGAACAGCCGCGGCCCGTACCGGTCCGACAGGGTGCCCGAGATCGGCCCGGCGATCAGGAACCCCGCGGTGAGCGGCAGCATGTAGATGCCGGCCCACAGCGGCGTCACCGTGAAGTCGTAGCCGTGCAGCGGCAGCCAGATGCCCGCCAGCCAGATGACCAGCATGAACTGCAGACCGCCGCGGGCGATGGAGCCGAGCAGGCTGGCCGCGTTGCCCGCCGCGAACGCCCTGATCTTGAACAGCCCCATCTGGAACATCGGCTCGGCGATCTTGGTCTCGAAGACGCAGAACGCGACCAGGACGACCACGCCGCCGATCAGCCCGGTGATGATTAGAGGGTTGGCCCAGCCGGTCGCGTGCCCGCCGTAGGGCCGGATCCCGTAGGTGATGGCGACCAGCAGCGAGCCCAGGCCCACCGCGAACATGACGTTCCCGATCCAGTCGATCTTCGCCCGCCTGGTGGTCGCGATCTCGCGCAGGCTCTTGTACGCCCAGACCGTGCCGAACAGCCCGATCGGCACGTTCACCCAGAACACCAGGCGCCAGTTCACCGCAGCCAGCAGGCCGCCGAGCAGCAGCCCGACGAACTGCCCGGAGATCCCGGCGATCTGGTTGACGCCCAGCGCCATGCCGCGCTTGTTGGCCGGGAACGCGTCGGTCAAGATCGCGGCCGAGTTCGCCATCAGCATGGCGCCGCCGAAGGCCTGCCCGAACCGCCAGCCGATCAGCCACATCGCCCCGTGGGTGCCGGTCAGCGGGTCCAGCGACAGCGCGATCGAGGCCAGCGTGAAGACCACGAAACCCAGGTTGTAGATCTTCACCCGGCCGAACATGTCGCCCAGCCGGCCCAGCGTCACCACCAGCACCGACTGGACGAGCAGGTAGCCGATGATCATCCAGAGCAGGTAGGTCACGTTGCCCGAGCTGAGCGGGTTCAGGTGAATGCCCCGGAAGATGGCCGGCATCGCCACGATGACGATCGACCCGTCGATCGTCGCCATGGTCATGCTCAGCGTCGTGTTGGACAGGGCGATCCACGGGTACCTGTCCGGGCGCGCATCAGCGTCCGGCGATCCGGCGGTCGTCACCGGGATTCCGTTCACATGGCCTGAATCAACGCTTTTCCGCACGTTAGCCAAGTCTACAGCGAATCACTTGCCTGATGGCAACTATTAACCCCCGGTATCCCCGGGGGGAGCCTGGTAGGCGTCGGGGGTGCGCTGCACGATGTAGTAGACGGCCACCAGCGCGATGATGACGAACGCGGCGATCGCGTTGAAGTTCGCGACCGCGATGGCGATCAGGTAGACGAGCCCGCCGCCGACGAACCGCGCCCGGGCCGCCCAGTGCTTGTCCGCGGGCAGTCGCTGGTACATGTGCTCGCCGTGCAGCGTCCACTCGAAGATCCCGCCGAAGCCGACCGACATGCCCAGGAACACCGCGCCGTAAAGCATCATCGCCACCTGCGTGTCCCGGTGCGGATTCTGGCCGTGGACGACGAGGGAGTGCGCCTGCTGGCCGTGCACGGCCAGGTACTCCGCCACCGTGGCGGTGGCGAACGGGATCATCACCACGAACATCAGCAGCACCAGGTTCAGGAACAGCAGCGTCCGGTCCGCCACCGCGATTCCCCGGACCAGCACATGATGGTTGACCCAGACGATGCCGATCATGAAGAAGCTGATCAGGTACGCGACGAAGGACGGCCAGCGGTTCCCGAGCTGGTCAGTCAGCCCACCGTGACCTGGCCCGGCCACGGTGAGATCGAGGGCGAGCAGCGTGATGGCGACGGCGAAGAC
>JBEKKH010000301.1:0-9885 GCA_050010815.1 Streptosporangiaceae bacterium
GACGCCGCCGGCGTGTTCGGGGTGCAGACCCTCGACGACGGTGCCGCGCTCCTGGCGGACCTTGATCGCGCGCAGCCCCGACGGGCCGTCGTGGTCGGCGGGGGCTATATCGGCGTGGAGATGGCTGAGGCACTGGTGCGACGCGGCCTGGCGGTGACCGTCGTCGATCAGGCCGCGCAGCCGATGACCATGCTCGATCCGGACATGGGCGCAGCCGTGCACCAGGCGATGGAAGGCATTGGTATCGATGTGCGCACCGACACCGCCGTCACCGGATTCGGCGACGGCGCTGTGGAATCGCATGACGGTAGAGGAGATCACAGCCCTGGACCTCGCGTACGCCCCGCCGTTCTCGCCGGTATGGGATCCGATCCTCGTGGCGGCACGGCAGGCCGCCACGGCAGTGCGCCAGACAGGAGCCGGAAGGAGTCCGTGACCCGCCACCCGGGCACCGTCGTGGCCAGGCCGATGCGAGCAGGAGAAGATATGGGAGCCTTGTACGCCTACCGTGACAAGACCCCGTCGGTCGGCGCTGGCACGGTGCTGTTCGACTCGGCGGAGATCACCGGTGACGTGGTCATCGGCGAAGGCTCGCTGATCGGCGCCGGGTGAAGATCATCGGTGATTCCCACGGCCGGGTCCGCATCGGCTCCCGGGTGCAGATCCTGGAGAACACGGTCCGTGCGCCTCCGGGACCATCTTGTCTTTCGCTCCGTGCATGATGAGGACCGGAACGCGGATGGCATCCGGCCGGAAACCCCCATGGCTGGACGCCGGCCAGGGTGTCCTCAAGATATCCCTCGTTACCCTGCTGAATGGCCTGGCCAGCCATGTCTGCCAGCCATGACCAGCTGCCGCCGAGGGCAGCCATGTCGGCCTCGGTGAAGAAGGCGCCCATGTCCTCAGGCTCGGCCTCGGCCCAGCGCGCCTCGAGCGCCGCGCGCCCGGTCGCCGCCGCCCGGTTCTCCGCCGCAATGCCCGGCGACCAGCCCGCGAACGGCCACGTCCGCGGCTGCCGACGCGACAGTCCGGCCGTCGTGCGGACCTGAGCCGCCATAACCGGGCCGGTCGTAGGAGACCCAGCGCAGGCCGTTCGCCTCGGCGGCCGTGAACAGCGGTTCGGGCGGCGAGCCGATGTTGGGCGAGCCGTGGTGCCAGAACACCTACGTTTTACGTTCGCCCGGCCGGTTTGAACGGTCCGCGGCCGCACTCGGTCTCAGGCTTTGCGATGGTATCTACGGAGAGGGCTACCGTAATAGCGTGCAGATGTACGAGCCCGGCGAGGACGACGTCGTGGAGTACGGCGGTGAACCGATGCGGTTGCCGGGGTGGGCCAGGCGTCCCCGGTGGTTTCCCGCCCTTGGCTGGCGGCCGTCGCGTGGTGCGGCCATCTTTGGCATTGCCGGGCTGGTCGTCGGGCTGGCGGCCGGGTACGCGCTCGGCTACCGGCATCTGGGGCAGGCCGTCCAGCCGTCGAGGGCGGCAGCCGCTGGCGCCGTCCCCTCGGCCGTGGCAGGCTCCGCCGCGCCGTCGGATCCGGCTGCGACCGGCGGCAGTCCTGGCGCCTACTCCTCCAGCCTCGGCGTCGCGGGACTGACCGGGCTGGCCCAGGCCGTGGGGGCATGCTCGGTGCAGCGCGGCCGTGAGCTCCAGGTCGGCGTGGAGGTGATCAATCCCTCCGCGACGGCGGTCACCCTCGGGCGGGTCAGGCCCATCCTTCCGCTGGGCGGGTTGCGCCTGATCTCGCAGCAGTGGGCGCCCTGCGGCGCCTGGCAGGCACCGGAGGGCGGCGTGATCGCCGTCATCGGGGCGTCGACGGGCGAGGTAGAGGCGAAAAGCGCGGCGGGCGCGGCGGTCCTCCCGCCGTACGGTACCGCCTGGCTCAGTGTCACCTTCGGGGTGCTGGTGGCGTGCCCGCGGCCGCTGCCGGTGCAGTTCAGCGTCAGCTACCAGGAGAACGGGCGGACCGACACCGCGCAGCTGCCGGGATTCCCGGATCTGGGGCAGGTCACGTACACCGGGTGCAAAGGCAGCTCCTAGCCACCAGTCCCTGCATCTGACTGAAGATTGCCCGGTCCAGGCCAGCGTGGCACCGGACAAAGATTCCTGAGACGGGACAGTCCGCGATCAGGAACCATTTCCGTGGCAGTAAGACCTGACTGACGAGACGCCAGAAGCCTCATTTAAGACAACTGTTTCGCTACCCGGCCAAATGTGCCGGCCGGGAATACCGACAGGAATGGGTGCAGGACGGGGCACCCGTAGTGGCGCTATGTCGACGAGCTGCTCTTAGGTTCGGGCTCTGCGCTACGTTTGGGCGTACTGGCCGCGCTGGGCGGGCGTCTTATTGGGTATCGCGCTGGAGATCACCATGGTGCATATCAGAGAAAAGGGTTCGACTGGGCGGGACGATATCGTCGGCATGACGATGCGTCCCGCCTTTCAAAGGTGGCCATGGCGCCCGTTCCGTGAGGTGACGCCGGATATCGTGGAATTGGGCGTGCGTTCTTCTCCCGCTAATGCGGCGGAGCAAGTCCGTGATTTCCTAAGACGCGATGGAGTCGCCGTTTCGGTGGTGGCCAGCGCACCTGATAGTGCTCCTAATGTCCTGCCCGGCAAACCGGTCGCAGATGATACGCCGGTGATTACGCTACTGGGCCAGGTGGCTGACCATCTGCATCGTTGCGACGGTACGCTCAGCTTTCCGCGGACGCGGCTGCTGGGCTACCTGGCCGCCCTGACTGTCGAGCGTCCGGCACGGCGCGAGCTGTCTTACGGTCTGGTGAAGGCACTGCGACAGTATTGGCGGGACCCGGATAGCGTCGTAGAGCAGGACGGTAGCTTTCTCCCGGCCGTGATCCGCTCGGGGAGTTCTGGCCTGACGCCAGTGTTCCTCGAGGCTGCCGCCCGCTTGCTCCAGCCTCATTTCAGTCTCTGGTTCTGGGGAGTCCCAGGTCTGGGGCAGGAGTGCCGCTGGCTGCGGCGGCAGCGGAAGACAGCGGGGAGCAGCCAGGGCTTCAAGACCTTCGCGCTCGGGCTGACCAGGGGACGGGATGCGTCAGCGGATGAGGTTCAGTTCCTCGCGGTGCGGGCCTTCCTGGAGGACCTCCGGGTGGCCTACCAGCCCCGCCTGTGGTGGCGGAGGAGCTGGCGGCGAGTGCGCCGCCCGGTGCTAGTGCTCGATCCGCCGGGCAAGGCTCTTCCCGAGTTGCTGGACCGGGCAAGACGGGAAGCGCCCCAGCGGGGGGACAAGCCCAGTCCGCTGCTCATCTTCATGGTGCCGGGGGCTGGCCGGGACCGGCCCGCGATCGCCTCCGTCCACATGCAGGTGCCTGAGCAACTGGGCCAGCCCGGACGGCGGCCGTATCGTCCGCTCCGGCCATGGCTGGCCCGGATGACCTCGGTCGCGTGCGTCCTGGGCATCCCCGCGATGGCGGTCGTCCTTGGCCTCGGCCTCACCGGAGGCTTCACGCCGTGGCCGCGGGCCAAGACGACGCCCACGGCTCCCGTGACCCTGAAGTCCGTCCCGGCATGCCCGCATGTGTCTGGCTCCAGCGGCGAGAATCACCTCGACATCGTGCCCTGGAAGTCCCCGGCGGGCGATATCGAGTGTGTCGGTTACATCGACTACAGCGGTACCTCCCCGTTCGTCTTCAGCAACCCCGGACAATCTTCCGAGCTCCCCTCGCAGCAGGTGCAAGACGAGCGGATCGAGTTCGATCAGCGGGCTATCTTCGCGGAAAACGCCCTAGTCGATAAGCATCGCAACGGTCGCACCGTGCTTGAGGTGGTCTACTTTGCCGGGCTGACCGAGGGCGCCAACGAGGACTACGACACCGCGGAGGCCGAGGAGCTCGAGGGGCTGTACGCCGCGCAGAAGGCCCAGCTCGACGAGGAGGACGCGCCGCTCCTCAAGGTGGTGGTGGCCAACGGCGGATCGCAGATGCTCGACGCCGCCCCGGTGGGGGACATGCTGGTCTCCCTGTTCAGGCAGGACAGTCAATTGCTCGGAGTGGTGGGCATGGACCGGAGCATCACCCCGGTCCAGGACGCCATCCAGACCTTCTCCCGTGACAAAATCCCCGTCGTAGCCACGACGCTGTCCGCTGACGGCATCGGCAAGGGCAGCCAGTACTATTTCCAGCTCTCGCCGCCCAACACCCAAGAAGCAGCGCTGATGCTGCAGTACATCCAGCAGGTCGTTCCCCGGTATTTCGCGCAAACGCGCACCGCGTACGACTCCGGCGGCCACCTGAAGCCCACGAGCATCACCGTCTACGAGCCGCCGCCGTATTCGGAGATCACGGACTCGCTAGGCCATAAGGAGAAGGTGACCGACCTGTACATTCTCACCCTTGTGCAGGACCTGAAGAAGCTGGCCCCGGACTACCAGGAAACGACGGGGAAGGTCAAGGCGCCAGTCTTCACCAACCAGCTCGCCCGGTCCCAGCTCTGCGGAAGCTCCACAGTCGACATCTACGCCGGGCGGCATGACCGGGCGCTTGCCAGCAAGAACAAGTACGACGACTTCACCCTTTTCCTGCGGGCCATCGCCGACCATTGCGCGCCTGATCAGCAGCCCTTCATCATCGCTGACGACGGGGTAACGCGATTCATCGCCGACCCGGCCGCGCGTACCCAGCTCGGCCTCGGGAACGTCGCGAGTACCCGGCACGGCCCGGGGGGCTTGGTGATCTCTTACGTCACCAAGGGCATAGCGATCATGGACACCAGGAAGGACTGCCTGAGCATGGCGACCATAGAAGACGTTCCGTCTTATCAATACCAGTTCTGTAAGGAGTACGCGTCGATCGCCAGCCAGCTGCTCGCGCTGCCCAAGGTGCAGGGCCAGGGACTCGACCTGCTGTGGACCGGGGAGCGGGTCGGGTTGGCGTATGACGCCGGCATGCTCTTCATCCAGGCGGTGCAGAATTACGAGGAGGACAACAGCGCGCCGCTCACCGCCGCGGACGTCCCCCAGCAATTCGAGAGCTCCCCCTACCACGGGGTTACCGGGTCGGTGAGCTTCACCAGCACCTCGCACATCGGCACCGACATACAGGGCGGCATGCCGCTCACCGTCGTACGCATCCACCTGTCCTCGCCGACGGCGGTGCCGGTCTGCGCGTACCCTGGCCAGGACGGCCAGCCCTTCGACCTGGTCCCCAGCGGGGGACATTGCCCGGACGGGTACCTGTAACCAGGAACGGGCGGCCTCATCCTTGCCCCACGCGATCCCGCATGCGGCGGACGGCTGCGTCGGCACGCACACTGATTTCGGTGCGTCGGGGGCTGCGGGGCAGGTCATCAGGCACTGAGCAGATAGCTGACGAGCCTAGCTGGCTGGGAGAGGGTGATCAGGCCGACTCGAACACGACGTCAGCCTCGGGCCGCTGGTGCGTCTCGCCGGCCGCGGCAGGAAATACCAGCTGTAATGCTGGCACCGGTTCCCTGGGAAAGAAGCTGACCGGATGCGCAGTTCTGCGCCGGCGATCGCGGCGCTGGTCGCGAACCTCGGCTCCGCGACGAGAAAGGCGTCGATGCCGCCTCGTCAGAGCGCCGCAGCCGAGTCCTGACCTGGCCCAGATCTATAGCGGCAGCGGGCCGACGGCCGCTGTCCCGTCCAGCGATGTCACCGTGTACGTTTCGCTCTGCGGGTGGCCGATCAGCGCGACGAATATCCGGTGAACCGTGGTGATGCCCTCGGTGTTTATGGAGACCGAGCTCTGGTCCGTGGGCAGGTCGACGTCCGGGACGAGAAGGCTGAATGAGGTGTAGCCCGTATCTACCGCCTCAACGATCGGTACGCTGACCACGGTGCCCAGGTCAGGCACCTCGACAGTCCGCACTTGGTCGCCGTAGAAGGCCAGGCACCGGACAGCATCCTGATAGACCAGATGAAGAGGGCCGGGACCCTCTGGGATCGGGCCGAATCCGTCCGGATAGTAGGCGACGGATATACCTCCGCCACGCACGTGATACTGGTTCGGGCTGGTCACTTTCAATCATCCCCTAGGTTGTCTTGGGATGGCCCCGGCATACGGGTGCTTTGCTGCAACAGCTCGATGCTGTCGCCGGGGCCTAGTTTCAATGCCGCAGCGGAACGGTGCTTTAGCTTCTGCCGAGAGCAACTGAGAATGGGCTCTCGGTTATCCGGAGGGAACCGGTGGCGGTCATGATACACGGCCCGGCGTGTTTGTTTTCTGCGGCTGAGTGCATTCTGATGCCTGTCCGGCACTGCAGTGACAGTCTATAATCTCTGGAACTGGAGATGCTTATTATCAGCGCGAGGTCATAGCCGAGATGCACTCGCAACACCGGGGAGCCCCGCCCGTGGCCGGCTACTTTAGCGCCGCAAATAATCGGCGCGCTCGGATACGAGCTACCACGGTGAATTGATGATCATCGTCACCGTTAGCGCATGCAGAACGGCGCATAAACATACGAACTCGCGATCACCTACATGTAAAGCAGAACCGGATGTTGCGTGGTGTGATCCAGCGGCCTGGTAACCAGCCGCGACTTCCTGCGCGTCCACCGTGAAGCTTCCGCTTGACCGGCAGGCACCCAGGCCAGGCCCGGGCCGGGCCGGGCGCCTGGCCTGGGTGATATCCCTTACCGGATGCGAGACTCGCGCGCCACCCGCCTGCATGTGGGCCAGGCACCCAACTCCGGTTTCACGATGCGCCGGGACCCGGCCGAGGTGACACGGGGCGCCCCTCGCACGACTGCGACGTTGCCACCGGCGGCCCGCCGTCGGGATTCAGCGACGCGCCGTCTGGGTTTGCTACTTAGCGAATGTACAGTTCGTCCGCGTCGTACTCGGTGAACTCCATGTTCGACGTCACATCGGTCAGGCCGAGCGACTGGAACGCGGGGAAGAGTTGCTCGGCACTCCATCGGTCCTGGTGCGCCTTGGACTGCCACACGGTCACCACGTGGAGCCCGCTGGAGTCCGTGCCGGCCGCCCAGGCGAGCAGGCCGTCGATGTCCTGGGGCGGGTTGTGTTTGGCGGAGACCGCGCGGAAGCTCTCGATCGTTACCCCGGGCGTCACCGCGATGTGGATGTGTGCCATGTTGTCCTACCTTTCCTGTGTTTGTGCTGGCAGGAAGGACGCTACGGGAAAGCCCGGATCCGGCCATCGGGGGAATCACTCACTGGAGTACTCATTCACCGTCGGCCTGGGTACTCACAGACGACTCGCGCCACGCTCCCCGCTGGCCCAGGCGGCGATCTGGCTGCGGTTGCGGAGTCCCAGCTTGGTCAGGATGTGCTGGACGTGGTTCTCGGCCGTCCGCTCGGAGACGTACAGGGTCTGGCCGATCTGCCGCGGCGGCGGCCAGCGCGGCCAGCGCCTCGTCCCGGTCGCCGGGCGCCTGCCGGCGGGTGAGCGCGGCGGCGAGTTCGACGCGGGCTTGCACAGCGTAGCCACGGGCGCCGTTGGTGTCGCAGATCGAGGCCGCTGTCCGCAGGTCGTCAACCGCCGGGTCGAGCTGGCCCAGCGCGGCGGCCGCCTGGCCGAGCGGCAGCTCGACCGGGCCCATGTAGGTGCCGGGCCCGGCACCGTTCGCGACGTGCTGGCCGCGGAACGGCTCGAACCGCGCCGCCAGGAACTCGATGTCCTGCGTCCAGCCGAGGCGGATGGCGACCGCAAGCCCGTGTGCCCAGGCCGCCATGCGCATCGCCGGTACCGGCGTCCAGGACCGGACCGGGCCGGCCTGGGCGTAGGCGGCCTCAGCGGCGGCGCGGTCACCGGCGTGCAGGCGGATCAGCGCGAGGGTAAGCGCGGGGAAAATGGTGGCGACGCCGCGGGTGGTGTCCACGGCATCCGGCATCAGGTGCGCGGGGGCCTGGTCAAATAGCTCGATCAGGCCGGATCTGCCGAACCCGATGTGCAGGGCCGCCTGGCCGAGGATCACCGAGCAGCCGCCGAACGCGACCGGGTGTCCCATGTCGCTGAATACCTTAAATGCCTCCCAGGCCAGCCGCGTCGCCTCGGTGAATCGCCCGGTCGCCAGCGCGAGCGTCGCGGAGGTCTCCAGGAAGTGCCATTGCGCGAGCGGTCCGGGGAGCCGTTCCACGCAGCTTTCGAGGTCGGCGAGATCACGCCGGACGCTTCTCAGCTGACCGGTCTCAAACAGGGTGTCGATCCGCCAGAGCCGGCCCCACATCTCGAGCCAGGCGCTGCCCGCGGTGTCAGCGGCCTCGAGCATCCGGCTCGCCAGCACGGCCCGTTCGGCTACTCCGTCGGGGGCGCAGCAGGCCAGCTGCCGGGCCTGGAGCGCGGCTACGAGCGCGACCGGGTCGCCCGCCGATCCGGCGGCGGCCAGCGCGTCCTGGCTGACCTGTCCCGCCCGGTCGTACTCGCCGCGGTACACCAGCGCCTGCGCGTACCGCGAGGACACCCGGGTCCGCAGATCATCGGGAAGGTCTTCCCCGGCGAGGGCCTGCTCGCAGATGCGGCAGATCTCCCCGTCCCATTACGGTACGCCGGTGGCCTCCATGACCAGCGCCGTTCGGGCCAGCAAGCCCCGGTCACGCCGGCGCTCGGCCTGCCGGCCGACTGCGGCCGCCGTCTGCTGCGATCCGGGCAGGTCGCCGCTGCGGTACAGGGCCGCCGCCAGGGCGAGCTCAAGCCGGCCGCGGTCGTTGTCGCCGATCTCCCCGTCGCCGACCGACAGCGCCTGCCGGTACAGGCGCACGGCCTCCTCGAACGCCAGCGACCGCGCCGCCACGCCGGCGGCCGCCTCACACGGACACCGCCGAGCGGACCAGCGCGTGCGAGAACCGGTGATCACCGGGACGGTCCCCGGCCACCAGGAATCCGGCGGCCCGGCACTCGTCCAGCGGGCCGAGCAGGGCAAGCACGGGCACATCCAGGATCCTGGCCACTACGCCGGCCGAGAAGCTGTTGCCTGCCACGGCCGCGGTCTGCACCAGCGCCCGGGCGGGATCCGACAGCTGCGCGAGCCGGTGCGTCCCGGCACCAGTGCCGCCCCGTCTTGCCCGCCGCGCCGCTGATCGGCGAGCATGCGGGCCAGCTCGCGGACCAGGAACGGGTTGCCTCCGGTTTCGGAGTGCACCTCACCGGCCTGGTCTGGCCAGGCCGGCAGCCCGGCGGCGAGCAGCAGGTCCCTGACCGCGCTGGCGGGCAGGCCACGAAGGTCCACCCGTTCGGTGTTGGCATCCGCCGACAGACGCGGCGACAGACGCGGCGACAGACGCGGCGACAGCCCGGCACTCATATCACCGGATGCCGCCGACTCCCGGTAGGTCGCAAGCACCAAGATGTGCGTCCCTCGCAGCTGGCGCACGACGTCGGTAAGCAAGACCGCCGACGCCTCGTCCGCCCACTGCAGGTCATCGAGCACCGGCAGCAACCCGCTCGGCCTGGCCGCCTGCGCCAGCCGCCTGCGAACCTCCGCGAACATCGCGAACCGCTGGGCGCTGCCGGAATCGGCGCCATCAGCCAGCGCCGGGCGTTCGGCGTCAGCGAAGACGCGCGACCACAGGCCGACACCGGATGGGTGCTCATCGGCGCCTCGCACGGCGGGCTCATCCAGCACCAGCTGCCACAGTCCGTACGGCGGCATGCTGTCCCGGTCAGCCGCCCGGGCCCAGGCCACCGGCACGCCCGTCGCGGCGGCCGACGCGGCGACCTCCTCCGCCAGCCGGGTCTTCCCGATCCCCGCCTCGCCCGTGCACAGCACCAGGCGGCCGCCACCTGCCAGGGCATCATCCAGCAGCAGCATGACCCGAGCCAGCTCGCGGTCACGGCCCACCATCGGCCCACAGACCCGGCCTTGCGCACCCCCCACCAGGCCACCATAAAGCCGAAGGCCATCGGCGGCCTAGTGGTGAACAGCATCGTCGGTGGGCCGCAT
>JBEKKH010000302.1:0-8960 GCA_050010815.1 Streptosporangiaceae bacterium
TCTACCTGGACCTGCGGGTCAAGGTGGCCAAAGACTGGCAGCGCAACCCCAAGCAGCTGCGCCGCCTGGGCTTCTATGACTAGAAAAAATGAGGTCTCGGATCGGCATCGGCACGGCGGCTTGCGCCCCGGCGGAGACATGATGGATTTACCTGTACAAAAAGGCCAGCGTGCACCGCCTGCGGTGGGTGCTTTCCAGGCGCGTGCGGCTGGTAGCAGAAAAAGAGGGGATTCACGTTGCTGATCATCTTTGGCTTCCGCGTGTTCTACCGGACCCTCGCGGAGGGTACCTTCCACTGTCGAAAATGCGGGGGCGACCGGCAGTACCGGCGGCGTTCCGGGCGCCGGTTCTTCACGCTGTTCTTCCTCCCGGTCATCCCGCTGAACGCGGTGGGCGAGCACGTCCAGTGCACGACCTGCAAGACCCGCTACGTGGTCGAGGTGCTCAACCAGCCGACGACCGCGCAGATGCAGGCGGCGCTGCCGGCCGGCATGCGGTCCGCCGTGTCGGCCATGCTGCGATCCGGCGACCCGTACAGTCCGGCCTCCCGGCAGCGGGCCATCGAGGCGGTGATCGGAGCGGGCACGCCCGGTTACGACGAGGCCATGCTTGACGCCGATCTCATGCAGCCGTTCGAGTCGATCCGCCCGGCCCTGAACCAGGTCGGGGCGCAGCTCACGGCCCAGGCCAGGGAGTGGTACCTGGCCGAGGTGATCCGCATCGCGATGGCCGACGGGCCCCTGACGGAATCCGAGCGGCACGCCGCGCTGGCCATCGGCATCGATCTCGGCATGACCCAGGCGCAGGTCGTGGGTGTGGTCGCGGTGACCGAGCAGTCGGCCGGCCGCGGCTAGCCAGCCGGCCCCCCTGGCCCCCCTGGCCCCCCTGGCCCCGGGGCCGTGTCACCGCGGCTGGCGTGCCTGGTAGGGTGATACGCAATGTCGTGCGAGCTGCTCTTCCTTAGCGGCCGCGGCGGGGGCCGATAGGCCGGCTCCCTCGTCGCGGGGCGTTGGCGTGTCCGCTGGCCATCAACATGGCAACCGCCTACCTGACCTGAGGAAGCAGCTAACAATGCAGCAAGATCACGCCTTCAATCGCGTCTCATCCGCCAATCGCGTCTCATCGGTCCAGCCGCAGCCAAGCGGAATGCCGTGCCATAGGTACGCCCCGTTCAAGGCGGTCGAGCTCCCGGACCGGTCTTGGCCGGCCAAGACCATCACGACGGCCCCGCGGTGGCTGTCCACCGATCTCCGGGACGGGAACCAGGCCCTGATCGACCCGATGAGCCCGGCCCGCAAGCACAAGATGTTCGACCTGCTGGTGCGGATGGGCTACAAGGAGATCGAGGTGGGCTTCCCGTCCGCGAGCCAAACCGACTTCGACTTCGTGCGTGAACTGATCGAGGGCGGCCGCATCCCGGATGACGTCAGGATCTCGGTGCTCACCCAGGCCCGTGAGGATCTGATCGAGCGCTCCGTCCAGTCGCTGCGCGGCGCGCGCCTGGCCACCGTGCACCTGTACAACGCGACGGCTCCGATATTTCGCCGGGTGGTGTTCCGTATCGACCGCGAGGAGTGCAAGGCGCTCGCGGTCGAAGGCACCCGTCACGTGATGAAATACGCCGAGGAACTTCTCGACGGCACCGACTTCGGCTACGAGTACTCGCCGGAGATCTTCATGGACACCGAGCTTGATTTCGTCCTCGACGTCTGCGCGGGCGTGATGGAGGTCTGGCAGCCGGGACCGGGCCGGGAGATCATCCTCAACCTGCCGTGCACCGTCGAGCGGTCGACCCCGAACGTCTACGCCGACCAGATCGAGTGGATGAGCCGTAACCTTCCGAACCGGGATTACGTCTGCCTCTCCGTACACACCCACAACGACCGGGGAACCGCGGTGGCCGACGCCGAACTGGCCGTCCTGGCCGGCGCCGACCGGATCGAGGGCTGCCTGTTCGGCAACGGCGAACGTACCGGCAATGTATGCCTGGTCACGCTGGGACTGAACCTGTTCAGCCAGGGCATCGACCCGATGATCAGTTTCGCCGACATCGACGAGATCCGCCGCACCGTCGAGTATTGCAACCAGCTCCCCGTCCACCCGCGTCACCCGTACGCGGGCGATCTGGTCTACACCGCGTTCTCCGGGTCCCACCAGGATGCCATCAAGAAGGGCTTCGAGGCGCTTGAGGCCGAGGCCGCCACCGCCGGAATACCGTTCGCCGACTACCCCTGGGCGGTGCCGTACCTGCCGATCGACCCGCACGATGTGGGCCGCACGTACGAAGCGGTCATCAGGGTCAACTCGCAGTCGGGCAAGGGCGGCGTGGCCTACGTCATGAAGGCCGAACATCAGCTGGACCTTCCCCGCCGCCTGCAGATCGAGTTCTCCCGGGTCATCCAGGACCACACCGACACCGAGGGCGGCGAGATCTCGCCCACCCGGATGTGGGAGATCTTCTCCGCCGAGTACCTCGGTGAGGGGCCCATAACGCTGCTGGATCACCAGACGTCTTCGGTCATCGAAGCCAAGCACGTGCTGGCCGCCGAGGTGTTCGCCGAGGGGCGCGCGCAGCAGGTCGAGGGCGTCGGTAACGGTCCCATTTCCGCGTTCTGCGACGCGCTGGCCACCATCGGGGTAAGCGCACGGGTCCTGGACTACAACGAGCACGCGCTGACCGAAGGTACCGACGCCCAGGCGGCGGCCTACGTGGAGTGCGAGATCGGCAGCCAGGTGTTCTGGGGTGTCGGCGTCGACACGAACACGGTTACCGCCTCGATGCGCGCGGTCCTGTCCGCGGTGAACCGCTCCCGCCGGGCCTGAACCAGCCACGGTCGCAGGGCCCAGCGGGCGGGGTCGCGCTATCCGGTTGACCACGCGACCCCGCCCGCTGGATCCGCCGGGCCACGCTCGCGCATATGCGGCCAGCTTGTCCCGGCGTGCGGGAGAATAGGTACGTGCAGCTATACCGGGATGACGGGATCGTGCTGCGGACGCAGAAGCTGGGCGAGGCGGACCGGATCATCACCGTCCTGGGCCGCAGCAGCGGGCGCGTCCGGGCCGTGGCCAAGGGCGTTCGCCGGACCAAGTCCAGGTTCGGCGCCCGGCTCGAGCCGTTTACCCATGTCGACCTGATGCTGCACGTTGGACGTTCGCTGGACGTGATCACGCAGGCGGAGGTGATCCGGCCCTACGGCGGCCCGCTGGCCGGGGACTATCCCAGGTACACCTCGGGCGTGGCGATGCTGGAGACAGCCGAGCGGTTCACCCCGGTGGAAAAGGAGCCCGCGCTGCGCCAGCTGCTGCTCCTCATCGGCGGATTGCGGGCCCTCAGCGAAGCCGAGCACGATCCCCGGCTGATCCTTGACGCCTTCCTGCTGCGCTCGCTCGCGGTGGCTGGATACGCGCCTGCGCTGCAGGAGTGCGCCCGCTGTGGCGCGTCAGGACGCTTGCCGGCCTTTGCCGTCCCGGCGGGGGGCATGGTCTGTGCGTCATGCCGTCCACCCGGGGCCGCCTCGCCGGCCGCCCCGACGGTGGCGCTGATGCTGGCCCTTCTGCGCGGGGACTGGGAAAACGCAGACCACAGCGAACGAAGGCACCAGGTAGAGTGCAGCGGGCTGGTCGCCGCTTACCTTCAGTGGCACCTGGAACATTCGATCCGTTCGCTGCGTCATGTGGAGCGTGTCTGATGGCGGAAGGTCCGCGGCACGCGGGCGTACGCCCGCCCGATCCCCATCCGAGCGGGGCCAAGCCGCCGGACATCCCGGCGGGGCTGGTGCCCAGGCATGTGGCCCTGGTCATGGACGGTGACGGGCGCTGGGCGGCCAAACGCGGACTGCCTAGGACCGAAGGCCACAAAGAGGGCGAATCCTCGCTGCTCGACGTGATCATGGGGGCCATCGAGCTCGGCATTCCTTACCTGTCCGCCTATGCCTTCTCGACCGAGAACTGGCGGCGCTCGCCGGACGAGGTGCGTTTCCTGATGGGTTTCAACCGTGATGTCATCCATCGGCGTCGTGACCTGCTGAACGAGATGGGCGTCTGCATTCGCTGGGCCGGCCGTCAGCCCAAGCTGTGGCGCAGCGTCATCCACGAGCTCCAGGACGCCGAGCAGCTCTCGGCCGGGAATTCGGTGCTGACCCTGCAATTCTGCGTGAACTACGGCGGTCGCGCCGAGATCGTCGACGCCGCCGCCGCGATGGCCGCCGATGTGGCCGCAGGCAAGCTCCGGCCGGAAAAAATCACCGAGAAGCTATTCGCTCGGTATTTGGATGAGCCAGGAATTCCTGAAGTCGACCTTTTCGTCAGGTCTTCCGGTGAGCAACGCCTTTCGAACTTCCTGCTCTGGCAGTCCGCCTATGCGGAACTCGTCTTTCTCGATACGCTCTGGCCGGACTTCGATCGTCGGCACTTGTGGCACGCCTGCGAGATCTACGCTAGCCGCGATCGCCGGTACGGCGGCGCTCGGCCGAATCCCGTTCCGCCCCCACAGGACCCCTCGTCTTACTAGTCTCAGCAACCAGCGTTCGCCCGGTTACTCGGTGCGGTAAGGGTCATGCCCGACGTAGGGTCAGCATCCCGCGAACACCACCCGCCTCGCCCGCCACACCCGTGCCGGGCGCTCCCGCTCTGGAGCCACGCCGATGGTCCATCGTCGTTGCCCCAGCAACACCTATGGTCCTTCGCTGTGGGTCAGGTTCGGGGTTCTGCCCCGGCGAAGCTGTTGGAAGCGGGGCAAACGTTACTTGACGCGGCATTAGTCTCCATCGTACAGAGCCTTGAGGTCTGGTTACCGAGTGTGCCCGGTGCCCGGTCACCCAGGGCGACGTGCGGCCTTCCGCAAGGCCGCGCTCAGCCGTCCGGTGAGTCCCGCTTGGCCTGCGGTCCCCGTGTCGCGCTCGGCGCCGCTCCCGCGTGACGATTTGCGCGCCCGCTAAGAGGCCGGCTCTCCTCCCAGGATAATCCTGTTCCAGCAGGTCAACGACGCCCACCCGACTACTCGGACGCTCAGGGCGCACCGCGGCACCGTCGGCGGTCGCGATGACCTCGTTTTACTCTGAGTAGCACAGCGATTACGGGGAAGCTTGGGACCTGCGGGCTGCGTGGGGAAAACGCACTCCGGATGTGAAAACCGAGCTTTGACGTGCTCACGGGTCAAAGCTTCAGCGTCGTCAACAGGGTTATCAGGGGGAACATAAATGCGTCGCGCGATAGTAACCGTCATCGTCGGCGGGCTCGCATGCGGGGGAATCGGATCGGGGCTGGCGCTTCGGCCCGGCGGGGCGGGGGTGGCCGGCGTGGCCGGCGCAAGCTCCGCCGCCAACACGAGATCCGCCGCCAACACGAGATCCGCCGCCAACACGAGATCCGCCGGCACGCAGGCACGCCTGACGGTGGCCGGGTCCGAAGTCGGCCAGAAGTCCCAGGGCACCACCAAGGTCATCACGTATGACGGCCTTCAGGTCAGCGTGCCGGCCGAGTGGCCCGTCTACTGGCTGAACCGGGATCCGGACCAGTGCATTCGTTATGACATCAACGCCGTTTACGTCGGCACCCCGGGAGTCAACCAGAACTGCCCGGCCGGCCTGGTCGGCCGGGTTGACACGATCAGCATCGGCGGCCCGTCCGCCGCCGCCAGCCCGAACACACCCGTCACGGGCACGATCCCGGCCGCGGCCAAAACCCCGGCCAAAACCCCGGCCAAAGCCCCGGCCAAAGCCGAGCTGCAGGCCCTCATCGGGGGCCTACCTGATCCCTCCGTAACGACCGGAACGCTCGTGGAGAATCCGAACCTGCATGAGTTCGCCGTCGCCATGCCGGCCGGCTCGCCGTGGATCGAGGCCACCTTCGGGACCGATCCGGCTCTGGTCGAGCGGACGCTGGACACGATGCGCGCGATCGAGTCGGGGTCGCTGATCCGGTCCGCACACCCGATGATCTCCGATAGCTTCTCGTTCTCCAGCCAGCCCGAGACCACGGTCGTGCCGGAGAATACGGTCGTGCCCGAGAATCCGGTACAGGCCACGGAGGTGTCCACCGTCTCGTCCTGGCCGACCACCGGGCCGACACAGACACCGGCACCCGCGCCATCGCCGACACCCGCGCCAACTCCGACATCGACGCCCACACCCACCCCCACCTCCACTCCGACACCCACCCCCACGGTGACTCCCACGCCTCAACCCTCGGGGACCGTTAGCCCGTCGCCGTCGCCGTCGCCGTCGCCGTCGCCGTCGCAGACCACCTCCCCGCCCGTACCAGGCAACATGCTGGCCGGCTTCGATACCTGCACCGCTCCCTCGCTGTCGACCATGAAGGCCTGGCGGGCCAAGTACGGCGCCACCGCCATCTACATCGGCGGCCAGATGATGGCCTGCGACTACGGCAATCTGTCCGCGAGCTGGGTGCGGCAGGCCGAGGCGATGGGCTGGTCGCTGATGCCCACGTTCGTCGGGCTGCAGGCGCCGTGCGACGACTTCAGCGGGAAGATCAGTCTCTCTCAGGCGGCGGCCGAGGGAACCGCGGCCGCTAACCAGGCGATCGGCGACGCCAGTGATTTGGGCCTGGGCGCCGGGTCGCCGGTCTACTACGACATGGAAGCGTACGACCGCACCAACGCCAGCTGCCGGACCGCGGTGCTGACCTTCCTGGACGCCTGGGACCGGCAGCTGGCGGCCCAGGGCTACGTATCGGGGGTCTACTCCAGCGCCGACTCCGCCGTCTACGACCTGCAGAACACAACCACGATCGCCGGGCACGCACTCGCCGAACCGCAGGCCATCTGGTTTGCGCTGTGGGACAACGCGACCAACCTGACCGGTTCGCCGTACATGAACTCCTCGGTATGGCCGCAAACCAGCCGGTCCAAGCAGTACGCGGGAAATCAGACCGTGGCGGTGGGCGGCATCTCGCTCAACATCGACGCCGACCTGGTGGATAGCGCGGTGGCCGGGGGGTGACCGATCCGCACCGGCGGATTCAATTCGCGATGGGCCGCCGGTCCTCCTAAGCTGGGAGTCTCCGGCAGCGGATGTTGCGGCGGGACCGCGCCCGCGCCGGGATCACCATGGGGATCGCGCCCCGCCGCGCCCGCCGACCGCCAGCCGGATGGAGACAACAAGATGGCCTTGCGCAGTGACCGCCTCGACGCCATAGTCAGCCTGAGCAAACGACGGGGGTTCGTCTACCCGTCCAGCGAGATCTACGGTGGCCTGCGGGCTTCCTGGGACTACGGCCCGCTCGGCGTCGAGCTGAAGAACAACATCAAGCGTCAGTGGTGGCGCTCGATGGTCACGGAGCGCGAGGACGTCGTGGGCCTGGATTCCTCGGTGATCCTGGCCCGGGAGGTGTGGGAGGCGAGCGGGCACGTCACCGAGTTCGTGGACCCGCTCACCGAGTGCACGTTCTGCCATAAGCGGTACCGCGCCGATCACCTGATCGAGGCCTACGAGGAGAAGCACGGCCACGCCCCCGCGCAGGGCCTGGCCGACCTTACCTGCCCGAACTGCGGCAACAGGGGCACCTTCACCGAGCCGCGCATGTTCAACGGCCTGCTGCGCACCCACCTGGGCCCGGTGGAGGACGAAACCGGGCTGGCGTACCTGCGCCCGGAGACCGCGCAGGGCATCTTCATCAACTACCGCAACGTGCTGCAGACCTCACGCCGCAAGCTGCCGTTCGGCATCGGCCAGATCGGCAAGTCGTTCCGCAACGAGATCACCCCGGGCAACTTCATCTTCCGCACCCGGGAGTTCGAGCAGATGGAGATGGAGTTCTTCGTCCGCCCGGGCACCGACGAGCAGTGGCACCAGACCTGGATCGATACCCGGTTCGCCTGGTACACCGAGCTCGGTATCCGGCCGGAGAACCTGCGGAAGTACGAGCACCCCGAGGACAAGCTGTCGCACTACTCCAAGCGGACGGTGGACATCGAGTACCGGTTCGGCTTTACCGGCAGCGAATGGGGTGAGCTCGAGGGCATCGCCAACCGCACCGACTTCGACCTGACGACGCACCAGGCGGCGTCCAAGCAGGACATGACCTACCTGGACACCGAATCGGGCGAGCGGTTCATCCCGTACGTGATCGAGCCCGCGGCCGGGGTCGACCGTGGCGCGCTGGTGTTCCTGCTTGACGCCTACGCCGAGGACGAGGCGCCGGACGCCAAGGGCAACCTGGAGAAGCGGACGGTGCTGCGGCTCGATCCCCGGCTCGCCCCGGTGAAGGTGGCGGTGCTCCCGCTGTCCCGTAACGCGGACCTGTCACCCAAGGCCCGCGACCTGGCCGCGGCCCTGCGCAAGCACTGGAACACCGACTTCGACGACGCCAGCGCGATCGGCCGCCGCTACCGGCGCCAGGACGAGATCGGCACCCCGTACTGCGTCACCGTCGACTTCGACACGCTGGAAGACCAAGCGGTCACGATCCGGGACCGGGACACCATGAAGCAGGAGCGCGTCAGCCTGGACGGCGTGGTGGCCTACCTGTTCGAGCGCCTCGGCTCCGGCTGAGGTCCCCGGCACGCACCCCGGTCCGTTCGGTCAAAATCAGGCGGCCGAACGGCCGTGGTGTTACCTTCCGGGCACCTCTTTATCGTCCGGCAGGGCGTCCAGGACCGCGTCCAGGCTGGCCTCGGCATCGTGCGGCGCCCGGCGGTAGATCTCGGCCGCGGCCTGGTGAAAGCCCTCGGGCAGCCCCGTCGCGGCCATGCTCGCGGCGATTTCCTCCATCTCCGCGACCCAGCGCCAGCCCTTGGTGGCCGCAGACCGCGCCGCGCGGGCCGAACGCGGCTCCAGGTCGCCCTGGGACAGGCCCCACTCGGCCAGCAGCACGTCCTCCACGCCCTGCGCCCGGGCCATCGCCCGGGCCGCCAGCAGCATCGCCGCCGACCCCTTGGTCCATGACGCATACGCCATCTTCACCGCCGAAGCCGCCCCGACGCCCGCGGCCCCGCCGCCCGC
>JBEKKH010000303.1:0-8952 GCA_050010815.1 Streptosporangiaceae bacterium
GGCGAACTTCACCACCATGGCCCGCCAGCTCGGCTCCGCCCTGGCCGCCGAGCGGCAGCGCGCCAGCGGCGATGCGCGCGCCGCGGAGCGGGCCAGGATCGCGCGGGAGGTCCACGACGCGATCTCCCAGCACCTGTTCGCCCTGCGGATGATCTCCGCCGGGATGCGCCGGGCCGACCCGGGCAATCAGCAGGTCCGCGCGATCGAGCGCATCAGTGAGGAGGCACTGCGCGACATGCAGGCGCTGCTGATCGAGCTGCGCCCGGCCAGCCTGGACGGCGCCGGGCTGGCCCTGACCCTGCAGGAGATCTGTGCGGCCTACCACGACCGGCTCGGCGTCACCGTCGACGCCGACCTGGATGACGTCACCGTCCCCGCGCCCGTCGAGCACGCCCTGCTGCGTATCACCCAGGAGGCCTGCAGCAACGCCGTCCGGCACGGCCACGCTCGCCGGCTCGCCGTGTCGATGACCCGCCAGGACGGGCACGTCGAGCTGGCCGTCCGTGACACCGGCACCGGCTTCGACCCGGCCGCCCCGCACGCCGGCTCCGGGCTGACCCACATCCGTGACCGGGTCGCCGAACTCGGCGGCACCGTGGACATCGATAGCGCACCTGGGCGCGGCGCGGCGCTCACCGTACGGGTGCCCGTGCCGTGACGATCCGGGTGGTGATCGCCGATGACCACCGCGTCGTCCGGGACGGACTGTGCTACCTGCTCGGCCAGGAACCAGGCGTCGAGATCGTCGGCGAAGCCGGAGACGGCCAGCAGGCGGTAGCCATCATCGCCGCCACCCGTCCCGACGTGCTGCTGCTCGACCTGTACATGCCCGGACTGGACGGGCACGCCGTGCTCGACGCGCTGCACGACGCGCCGCACCGGCCTGCCGTCGTCGTGCTCACCTCCGCCACCGACGACGAGCACCTCGTCCGTGCCGTGCACGCAGGCGCGACCTCCTACCTGCTCAAGACCGCCTCGGCCGAGCACGTCATCGCCGCCGTCCGCGACGCCGCCGCCGGTACCGCCAGCCTCAGTCCCGAGCTGCTGACCCGGCTCACCCAGGCACTCCGCCGGCCGCCGGCGCCGGACCCGCTACAGCCGCTCTCGCCGCGCGAACGCGACGTACTCCAGCTGATCGCCCGCGGCCACAGCAACCGGCAGATCGCCCGCGACCTCGCGATCGGCGAGCAGACCGTCAAGACCCATGTCCGCAGCATCCTCACCAAACTCGGCCTGCAAGACCGCGTCCAGGCGGCCATCTTCGCCCTCCGCCACCAACCCGATAGCGGCGAGCGGTCATAACCGAGCTCGTGGGTACACTCATGCGGTGCGCCGGACGCTGATCGTCACCAACGACTTCCCGCCGCGTCAGGGCGGCATCCAGTCGTTCGTGCACGCGCTCGCCGCCCGGCTGCCCGCAGGCACGGTAACCGTATACGCGCCCGCCTGGAAAGGCGCGGCGGAGTTCGACTCGCGGCAGCCGTTCCCGGTCATCCGGCACCCGACGTCGCTCATGCTGCCGGTGCCGGCCACCTCGCGCCGCGCCGCGGCCATCGCCCGTGAGCACGGCTGCGACACGGTGCTGTTCGGCGCGGCGGCGCCCCTAGGCCTCATCACCCCCGCCCTGCGCCAGGCCGGGGTGAGGCGGGCGGTGGCGCTGACGCACGGCCACGAGGCGGGCTGGGCCGCGCTGCCGGGCGCCCGCACCCTGCTGCGCCGCATCGGCGACGAGGTCGACGTGGTGACCTACCTGGGCGAGTATTTCCGGGTCCGGCTGGCCCGCGCGCTGTCCCCGGCGGCGGCCGGCCGGATGGTCCGGCTGGCGCCCGGCGTCGACGTGACGTTCTTCCGGCCCGGCGCGGGTGGCGCCGAGGTTCGCGAGCGGCTGGGCCTGGCCGGAAGACCGGTGGTCACCTGCGTCTCCCGGATGGTTCCCCGCAAGGGCCAGGACACCCTGATCAAGGCGTGGCCGACGGTCCGCGCTCAAGTCAGCGGCGCGATTCTGCTGCTGGTCGGCGACGGCCCCTACGCACCCGCGTTGAAGCGCCTGGCGCAGCGCCTGTCGGTCGGTGACGACGTCGTGTTCACCGGCCCCGTTCCCTGGTCCGAACTCCCCAGCTATTACGACGTGGCGAACGTCTTCGCGATGCCCTGCCGGACCCGGCGCGCGGGGCTGGACGTCGAAGGTCTCGGCATCGTCTACCTGGAGGCCTCGGCCACCGGCCTGCCGGTGATCGGCGGCGACTCGGGAGGGGCACCGGACGCCATCCTCGACGGCGAGTCGGGCTACGTGGTCCACGACGTTCCCGGGACCGCGGCGCGGATCGTCGAGCTGCTCCGCGACCCGGCCCGCGCCAAGGCGATGGGGGACAAGGGCCTGGCGTGGGTCGACCGGGAATGGCGCGAGGAGCTCCCGGCCGCCCGCCTGACCGCTATCCTGGCCGGCGACCGAGTTTCTTAGTCCAGGGCTAAGTCTTCACGGGCCACTCCTAAGACCCCCTTCGAGCCGCCTAAGGTGCCTCTAAGCAGGGAAGATAGGGATTTTCTCCGATGCGCGCGGTGGGGTCTTACGGCGAAACTGGATAGTGAGCGGCCGAGAGGGCCGCACATTGAGGAGAACCGATGAACTCGAACATGGCGCAGAGCCTGATCTGGGATCACATCAGGGAATCACGCCAGCAGGCGGCCACCGCCCGGCGAGCGGGCGAGGCGCGCCATGCCAACCACACGGGACACAGGCACGCGGCCTGGCGTCGCGGCCACGAGGCAGAGAAGAGGGCATAGTCATGACACAGCACATCAGCTTCATCACCCGGGTGATCCGGCGTACCGCCCACGTGTTCGGCGAGATCAGCTACGCCCAGCACCGGCTGGACGAGATCATGCTCAACCCGACCGGTGAGTGACCAGCCTGGACCGAATATCCGGACCGTATCCGCAGGCCGGCACCGAGACCCTCAGGAGTAGAGGGCCTCGATGTCGGCCGCGAAGTCTTTCATCAGCACGCCCCTGCGGATACCGAGCTTGACCGTGAGCTGCCCGCTTTCCTGGGTGAAATCTCCGGACAGGATCCGGAATTTCCTGATGGACTCCGCCCGGGACACCGCGTTGTTGGCGTCATCCACCGCCTCCTGGACTGCCGCGATGAGGTCGGGGTCCTCGCGCAGCGTCTCGATGGAGGCGCCGGCCGGCTTGCCGTGCCGTTCGGCCCACGGGCCGACCGCCTCCGCGTCCAGGGTGATCAGCGCGGAAATGTAAGGCTTACCGTCTCCGACCACCATGACCTGGCTGATCAGGGCGTGGCTGCGGAGCCGGTCCTCGAGCACCGCGGGCGCCACGTTCTTGCCGCCGGCGGTGACGATCATTTCCTTCTTCCGCCCGGTGATCCTCAGGAACCCCTCGTCGTCGAGCTCTCCGATGTCGCCGGTGCAGAACCAGTCGTCGGCCGCGAAGGTCTCCTTGGTGGCGGCCTCGTTGCCCCAGTAGCCGCGGAAGACGTTCGCCCCGCTGATCAGGACCTCGCCGTCCTCGGCGATCTTGACCGCGACGCC
This sequence comes from Streptosporangiaceae bacterium, assembly GCA_050010815.1. GTDB lineage: Bacteria > Actinomycetota > Actinomycetes > Streptosporangiales > Streptosporangiaceae > Palsa-504. Next base: position 3,552 of record JBEKKH010000303.1, read on the forward strand.
GGGCAGCGGCTGGCCGACGGTGCCGATCTTGTTCCGGTCCGGCCGGTTGACCGTGGCCGCGGCGGTCGTCTCGGTCAGGCCGTAGCCCTCGAGCACGGTGACACCGACGCCGCGGAAGAAGTGGCATAGCCGCTCGCTGAGCGCGGCCCCGCCGGAGACGGCGTACTTCGCCCGGCCGCCCAGGGCCGCGCGCAACTTACCGTAGACGAGCCGGTCCAGGATCGCGTGCTGGGCTCGGACGGCTAGCGTCGGTCCGCCGGGCGTGTCCAGCGCCCGGCTGTAGGCGATCGCGACCCGGGCCGCGCGCCCGAATACCGCGCCCTTCTTCTCGCTGGCCGCCCGCTGCTCGGCGCCGTTGTAGACCTTCTCGAACACCCGAGGCACCGCGAGGATGAACGTGGGCTGGAAGGAGGCGAGCGCGGGCAGCAACGCGTTCACGTCCCCGCAGTGCCCGAGCACGATCCCGCCCTCCATGCAGCCCACCTCGATGACCCGGGCGAAGGCGTGCGCAAGCGGCAGGAAAAGCACCGTGCCCGGGTTGTCCGCGCCGGCCACGATCGCCAGCGGCCCGAGGAAGGCGTTGCGCACGTCGGCGAGTAGGTTCTGGTGCGTCAGCTCACAGCCCTTGGGGCGCCCGGTGGTGCCAGAGGTGTAGATGACCGTCGCAACGTCGGACGCCTTGGCCGCAGCGGCCCGCTCGGTGATGATCTCGTCGCTGACGGAGGTGCCGCTGTCGGTCAGCGCGGCCAGGGACGCATCGCCGCCCGCCTCGATCCGCCACACGTGCTCCAGGACCGGCACCTGATCCCGGAAGTTGTCGATGATCTGCTCGTAGGCGGCCGTCTCGGCGAAGCAGGCCCGCGCGCCTGAGTCGGCCAGTATCCATTCGGCCTGTTCAGCGGAGGAGGTCTCGTAGACCGGCACGGTCACCGCCCCGGCCACCCAGATGGCGTAGTCGATCAGCGTCCACTCGTACCGGGTGTGCGACATCAGCGCCACCCGGTCCCCGGCTTCGATCCCGGCCGCGACCAGGCCCTTGGCCACCGCCACGACCTCGTCCTTGAACTGAGCCGCGGTCACGTCCTGCCAGCTTTGGTACGACCCCGGGGAAGGGCGGCGTATCACCGCCGCCTGCGGCTGCTCCGCGGCCCGGCGGAAGACGGCATCGGCGAGGTTCGCGGTGGCGGGAATCTCCGCCAGGGCCGGAATGCTGAATTCGCGCACGGCATCTCCATCGATAGCTACTTGGTCGTTCCAGCTTAGGCACTACAGCTTAGGGCGGCGGCCGGCGAAATCCCGGTGACGATTGTGCCGGCGATCCCCCCTACGGTGGTGATATGCGAGTTCACGTGGTGAGCGACGTGCACGGGCGCGCGGACGCGCTGGCCGGCGCGGCGGACGGCGCCGACGCGCTGATCTGCCTGGGCGACTTGCTCCTGTTCCTGGACTATGCCGACCACGGGCAGGGCATCTTTGCCGACCTGTTCGGCGAGCAGGCGGCCAGTCAGTACATGGCGCTGCGCACCGCGAAGAAGTTCGACGAGGCCAGGGAGCTCTCCGCCCGGCTGCTCGCGAACCGGCCCGAGAGCCGCAGTACCTTGTTCGAGGCCGCCATGGCCAGGCAGTACGCGGCGATGTTCGCCGCCCTTCCTGAACCCGCGTACCTGACCTACGGCAACGTCGATGTCCCTAGAATGTGGGAGCAGTACTTGAAACCTGGACATCACGTGCTGGACGGCGGCACGGTAGAACTCGGCGGATGGACGTTCGGCTTCGTCGGCGGCGGCCTGACCTCGGTCTACCGGACGCCGTACGAGATGAGCGAGGACGAGTTCCGGGCCAAGATCGAGGCGGTGGGCGAGGTGGATGTCCTGTGTACTCATATCCCGCCTGCCGTCCCCGAACTTCTCTACGACACCGTGGCCAGGCGCCTGGAAAAGGGCAGCGTGGCGCTGCTCGAGGCGATTAAGACCATCCAGCCGAGGTACTCGATCTTCGGCCATGTGCACCAGCCCCTGGCCCGCAGGACCAGGATCGGGGCCACGGAATGCCTGAACGTGGGACATTTCCGCGCCACCGGCGCCCCCTTTGTCCTGCAGTGGTAGCGGGTACGATCAAGCTAGGAGGCGTTAGGTGTCCGAACCCCAAGGCGACGGCCAGCCAGGAAGCAGTAGCTCTTCCGGCAGTAGCCAGCCCGCAGATAGTAGTCAGCCCACCAGCAGCAGCTCACCTGGCGGCAACGGTCAGTCAGGCACCCGCAACCGGTCGAGCCGGGGCGGCGACCCCGTCGCCGACTTCCAGCGCTGGCTGATGAAGGCGGGCGCTCGCAGCATGGCTAACCAGGTGGCGGACCAGGTCAAGAAGACGATGGGCCAGGAAAGGCGTGACAAGGGCGACGTGTGGGATACGGCCACAAACGAGCTGCCGCCCGACGAACCGCTGGAATGCCAGTGGTGCCCGGTCTGCCAGGCGGCCCGGGCGGCACGCCTGGGCGGTCCTGGCTTTGGAGCCCGCCTGGCGGACGCGGGCGGGGTGCTGGCGTCGGTGGTCACCGATGCGTTCTCCGCCTTCGAGCAGGTCATGAAAACCCAAGAGCAAAGTCGTTCCGCCGAACGGACCGTGGTACCACCGCCACCGCCGCCGGCCCCGGCCCCGGCCCCGGATCGCGAAGATACCGCTCCATGACGCTCGCCATCGGCGTTGACGTCGGTGGCACGAAGGTGGCGGCGGGGGTGGTCGACGAAAACGGCCAGATTCTCGCCAAGCTGAAGAGGTCGACTCCTGCGGCCAGTCCAGCGCGGACCGAGCAGGCCATCGCCGACGTGGTGACCGAGCTGCTGGCCGGCCACCAGGTCGGGGCGGTCGGGCTCGGGGCCGCCGGGTTCGTCGACAGCGACCGGGCCACGATGCTGTTTGCGCCGAACCTGGCCTGGCGCGACGAACCGCTCAAACAGCGGGTCGAGGAGCGGCTGGGCCGCGACGTACTGGTGGAGAACGACGCGAACGCCTCGGCCTGGGCCGAGGCGAGGTTCGGTGCGGCCCGCGGCTACCGCGATCTCATGCTGGTGGCGGTGGGAACGGGCATCGGCGCGAGCATCATCATCGGCGGCGAGCTCTACCGCGGCCGGTGGGGCATCGCGGGTGAGCCAGGGCACATGCGCGTGGTCCCCGACGGTCGCTTGTGCGGCTGCGGAAACCGGGGCTGCTGGGAGCAGTACTCCAGCGGCAACGCCCTGGTCGCCGAGGCCCGCGAGTTCGCGCGGCGGACCCCGAAGGGGGCCATGAGGCTGCTACAGCTCGGTGGGGGGCTAGCCGACGGCATTTCCGGCCCGGAGATCACCCAGGCCGCGAGCGAGGGCGACCCGGCCGCTCTTCGCTGTTTCCAGATCGTGGGCGGCTGGCTCGGCCAGGGGCTGGCGGACCTGGCCGCCGTCCTTGACCCGGCCTGCTTCGTGATTGGCGGGGGCGTATCGGAGGCCGGGGATCTGCTGCTCGATCCCGCGCGGGCCGCCTTCCAGCGCGCGCTGACCGGGCGCGGTCACCGGCCGTTCGCGGAGATCAAGGTGGCGGAACTGGGTGAGGACGCGGGTATCGTCGGCGCGGCCGACCTCGCCCGGGCCGAGGCCCTCAGACCACGGCTCCGTCGTCACCGTCGTCGGGCCCACCTGGGCCTGGCTCGTTCATCCGCAGCACAAGCAGGGCGAACCCGGTGATGAACGCGGCCACGGCGCAGAACGCCGCGATCCCGGACACCGACCAGCCCACCGCGGTGGCCACGACCAAGTAGCCGGGACCGCCGAAAAGTGCCGCCCAAGCTCCCTTGGTGATGGAGTCCAGCTTCGGCAGCGGCGGCGGGGTCGGCGGGATGAAGTGCTCATCATCCGCCGGAGGGGCCGGTGCCTGACGTGCCCGGACGCTGTGCGCGGGCGGCGGCCGCCGCCGGCGCCGCGCGGCCTGTATCACGTCCGGTTCGCGCGCTCCGCCCAGCGCGTCAGGACCCAGCGCGTCAGGACCCAGCGCGTCAGGACCCAGCGCGTCAGGACCCAGCGCGTCAGGACCCAGCGCGTCAGGACCCAGCGCGCTCCGGATCCCCTCATCGTCAAACCCTCGGACCCCTCTACCCCTGTGGTTCCCCTCGTCTCCGCCACCCCCTTTGCCCCCGGCTTCCCCTTCAGTCCCGGGTACCTCCCGAATCCCCTCAGTCCCGGGCGCCCCAAGATTTGTCTTGGTCTCGGGCGCGCCATGGCTCCCGTCAGCCACGCGGGTACCATCCGCCCCGAGGGGTTCCTGGGGGATTCGAGGCTTCTGGGCCGGAGGCGCTGGCACGTCTTCGCGTGCTGGCCAGGGGGCCGGCTGCTCCGTGATCGGAGGCGCGTCGAAACGGGCGACCAAGTCGCGCCATTCCGCGTCCTCGTCGCGCTCTCTGCTGTCCGTGTTATCCCAGTCCGGCACGTCACCCACCGCTGTGCGTTGAGGCCCTGATCCCACGATATCTTGCCCCGGCCCCCCCGCCGGGTGGATAAAGGGATACGTGGAGGAACCAGCCAGCGCGTGTGCCCGGCCCGGGTCTATGTGGCTCCGCCCGATCGGCACCTCCTGGTCCACAACGACGTGGTGCGCACCTCACGCGGGCCGCGGCAAAACGGTGTGCGTCCCGCCGCCGACCCGCTTTTCCGCAGTGCCGCCCTGCTGGGTGGCCCGCGCACCCTCGGCGTCCTGCCCATCCGCGCGGTACTCGGCCGCCATCTCGCGGTACTTCACCGCCGCCTGGTGATATTCATCCGCCTTTCCCCTGAGCTCAGGGCGGCGGACCGTGCCGGCGCTCGCGAGCTCTTCGCAGCCTGCCGCGCACCGGTCCAAGCCCGCCGCCGCGCGCAGCAGGCCAAGCGCCACGCGTTCGATCGCCTCACCGGCCAGCACGCGGGCCTCTCCGGCGTTGGCCGCCGCCCGCTCGGCGTGCTGCCGAGAGCTGTCGGCTGCGTGGTCGCGCTGGCTGAGCTGTTCGCGTCGCTGCGCCGCCTCGGCGGCGCGGTTCGCCGCCTGGCTGGCTCGTCGTCCGGCGCGATTAGCGGCCTCGGCGGAACCGCCCGGTCCCGGTGCCCCGATGTCCGCGTACGGCAGGGCCCGCCGAACCTTCAGCCACCGCCGCCGTTTGGCCGCCGTGGCGGCGTCAGGAAGGTCCAGGACGGCGGCGATCGCTTCTTCGCCCATGCCCATCGCGTGCGCACCCTCGAAGACGTCATATTCGAGCCGGTCGACCTCGAGCCGGGCCGCCTGCAGCAGGACCAGACCGGCCCCGATGTCCAGAGCCTCGGCATGCCCGGCTGACGCCGCGTCGACCACGGACCTAATCGCGTCCAGATCGGGAACAAGGCGTTTCTCGGTGTCCCACAGCAAGCGG
>JBEKKH010000304.1:0-9635 GCA_050010815.1 Streptosporangiaceae bacterium
CGGCCTGATCGTCGCGTGCGTGATCGGGGACGGTGAGGCGGAGACCGGCCCGCTGGCGACCGCATGGCACTCCAACAAGTTCCTCAGCCCAACCCACGACGGGGCCGTGCTGCCGATCCTGCACCTCAACGGCTACAAGATCAGCAACCCCACCGTCCTGGCTCGGATCGAAGAAGAGGAGCTTGACCAGTTCCTGCGCGGCTGCGGCTGGGAGCCGCACTACGTGACGGGCGCTGAGCCGGCGGAGATGCACCAGCTCATGGCCGGCGCCCTGGACGAGGCCATCGAGCGCATCGGCGTGATCCAGGCCGATGCGCTCGGCGCCACCGGGGTGCCCCGGCCGCGCTGGCCGATGATCGTGCTGCGATCGCCCAAGGGCTGGACGGGTCCGAAGGTCGTCGACGGCCTGCAGGTGGAAGGCACGTTCCGATCGCATCAGGTGCCTCTTCTGGTCGACGCCGATCACCTTGATCACGTCGGGCAGCTGGAAAGCTGGATGAAGAGCTACCGGCCGGAAGAGCTGTTCGATGCCGACGGCCGTCTTATCCCTGAGCTGGCCGAGCTGGCCCCCGAAGGGGACCGGCGGATGGGCGCCAATCCGCACGCCAACGGCGGTATGCTGCTCCGCGACCTGCGTATGCCTGACTTCCGTGTGCACGCCGTGGACGTGCCATCGCCCGGTGCCGTGGACGCCGAGGATACGCGCGTGCTCGGTAAGTTCCTGCGCGACGTGACCGTGCTCAACGAGGCGCAGCGGAATTTCCGTGTCTTCGGTCCCGACGAGACGCTCTCGAACATGCTGGGGGCGGTCTTCGAGGTCACGCCGCCAGTGGGAGGCCCGTACCCAGCGCAGCGATGAATTCCTCGCGCCTGACGGGCGCGTGCTCGACTCCATGCTGAGCGAGCACCAGTGCGAGGGCTGGCTGGAGGGCTACCTGCTGACCGGGCGGCACGGCCTGTTCAACTGCTACGAAGCCTTTATCCATATTGTCGATTCGATGTTCAACCAGCACGCGAAGTGGCTCAAGGTCACCGCGCAGCTGCCGTGGCGGCGGAAGATCGCCTCGCTGAACTACCTGCTCGCCTCCCACGTCTGGCAGCAGGACCACAACGGCTTCACCCACCAGGATCCTGGGTTCCTCGACCACGTGGTCAACAAGAAAGCCGACATCGTCCGGGTGTACCTGCCGCCCGACGCGAACTGCCTGCTGTCGGTGTTCGACCACTGCCTGCGGAGCAAGCACTACGTCAACGTCGTCGTCGCGGGCAAACGTGCTATGCCTCAGTGGCTGACCATGGACGAGGCCGTGGTGCACTGCACCGAGGGCGTCGGCATCTGGCCATGGGCCAGCAACGACCAGGGCGCCGAGCCCGACGTCGTGATGGCCTGCTGCGGGGACACGCCCACCCTGGAGGTGCTGGCCGCCGTCTCCATCCTCCGCGAGCACCTGCCCGCCCTGAAGATCCGGGTCGTCAACGTCGTCGACCTGATGAAGCTTCAGTCAAGCAGCGAGCATCCGCACGGGCTGACCGACACCGATTACGACTCGCTGTTCACCAAGGACAAGCACATCATCTTCGGCTTCCACGGGTACCCGTGGCTGATCCACCGGCTGACCTACCGCCGCGCCAACCGCAACCTGCACGTCCGCGGTTACAACGAAGAGGGCACCATCACCACCGCCTTCGACATGAGGGTGCAGAACCGCCTGGACCGCTTCGACCTCGTCCAGGACGTCATCGACCGGCTCCCGCAGCTCGGCGCCACCGGCGCCTACCTTAAGCAGCTGATGCAGGACAAGCTCGTCGAGCACGGCCAGTACATCGCTAAGCATGGCCAGGACATGCCGGAAATCGTGAACTGGACGTGGGGTGACCCCGGATGATCGCCGAGGCGGCCGCGAGCTCGGTGCCGGGCGCCGCCGCCGGTTCCGGCGGCTTGGTGCTGGTGCTCAACTCAGGCAGTTCGTCGGTCAAGTTCGCGCTTTTGCTCCCCAGCAGTGGCGAACGTCTCATGGGCGGGATCGGCGAGCGGCTCGGTACGCCGGAGGCCGTGCTGCGGGTTCAGTGGTTTCCGGCGGCAGCGGTCACCGAACGGCTTCCCGGAGCCACTCACCAGGCTGTGGTGGCCCGGGTGCTTGATCACCTGGCCGAGGCCGGGCATTCTGGCGCTGATTTGCTCGGTGCCGGTCACCGGGTGGTCCATGGCGGAGAGCGGTTCACCTCTTCGATCCGGGTGGACGACGCGGTCCTAGCCGCGGTGCGCTCATTTAGTCACCTGGCGCCGCTCCACAACCCGGCGAATCTGGCCGGCATCGAGGCGGTGCGTGCCGTCCTGCCCGACTTGCCGCAAGTCGCCGTCTTCGATACCGCGTTCCACCAGACGATGCCGCCGCACGCGTTCCGCTACGCGGTTCCCGAAAGGTGGTACACCGAACACGGGGTGAGACGCTACGGGTTCCACGGCATCAGTCACCGCTTCGTCAGCGAGCAGGCCGCCTCCATGCTGGGCCAGCCACCCGGCGGCCTCCGGCTGGTCACCGCGCACCTGGGCAACGGGTGCAGTGCGACGGCGGTGCGCGACGGCGTGTCGGTGGACACGACCATGGGGCTCACCCCGCTGGACGGCCTGGTGATGGGGACCCGCTCCGGCGATGTCGATCCGGGCCTGTTCAGCTACCTGGCCGGCCGGACCGGCAGAGGCGTCGACGAGCTCACCCGGGCGCTGAACGTCGATAGCGGCCTTGAGGGGCTGTCCGGCGTGGGCAATGACATGCGCACCGTCGAAGCCGCGGCCGCGGGCGGAAACGAGCGGGCCCGGCTCGCGCTCGAGGTTTTCGTGCACCGGCTGGCCAAGGCGATCGCCGGGCTGGTGGTCGGGCTTGACCGGCTCGACGCGCTGGTCTTCACCGGCGGCATCGGGGAAAACAGCGCCGTCGTCCGTAGCCTGGTGCTCGGCCGGCTGGGTTTCCTCGGCCTGGCTGAGGACGTCCCGGCCAATGCCGGCCACGGCCGGCGGACCGGCGGGCGGATCAGCGTGGTTGGCCCGGTCCTGGCGCTCGTCGTGCCGACGGACGAGGAGCTACTGATCGCCCGCGACACCGCCCGCGTCATCGCCGCCGACCCGCATCGCCGACGATCTTCCGCTCACGCGACTCCGATGATGTCATGACCCGGACCTTGCTGGTCGTGCCCACCGCGACTGGTGCCAGCCTGGCCAGGACCTGCCTCGGCCTGGTTCGGGCCCTCGACCGGCGGGGCGTCAACGTCGCCTTCGTCAAGCCGGTGTCCCAGCCCCGGGCCGACGGTGGTCCCGATCGCTCGATCGCGCTGGCCGCAGCGGCAACCGCGCTGCGTCCTCCAGATCCGCTGTCCACCGCCGACCTGGAGCAGCAGCTCGGATCGGGCGGACTCGACGCCGTACTCGAGAAGATCGTCGCGGCCTGGCAGCCGGTGTATGACCGATCCGATGTCGTCGTGGTCGAGGGGCTCAGCCCGGGCCCGGCCAAGCTTTACGCCAGCGGACTCAACCAGGCGCTAGCCAAAGCGGTCGACGCCGACGTCGTGCTGGTCGCCAGCTGGCCGGCGGCAGACGCGGGGAACGGCAAGGACGGGGCCGACGGTGCGGCGGAGCCTGGGCCCAGCCCGGCCGGGGACGCCGTCAAACGCCTGGCCGAGTCGCTCGCCATCACGGCCAGCGGGTACTGGTCGGGTGAGCACGCACGCGTGGTCGGCTGCGTGGTCAACGGCGTGCCGACGGGGGATCCGTCCGCGCCAGCGCAGCTGGGCGAGACGCTGGCCCAGCGCGGGCTTCGCCTCATCGCCGCGGTGCCGCACCGTCCCGAGCTGACCTGGCTGCGGATCCGCGACCTGGTCCGCGAGCTAGGCCCGCGGGTGCTCAGCGAGGGTGACCTGTCCCGGCGTATCAAAGGGGTGGCGGTGTTCGCCCAGGGCGTCCCTGGTGGCCTTCACGTGCTCACCGAGGGCCGGCTCGTCGTGGTCCCCGGAGACCGCCCCGACGTGGTCATGGCGGCCTGCCTCGCCGCGCTCAGCGGGACCCGGCTGGCCGCCCTGCTCCTGACCGCCGGGACCGAGCCGGACCCACGGGTATGGGAGCTCACCCAGGCTGCGTGCGCCACCGGCCTGCCCGTCCTGGTGGTCGACGACGATAGTTATGAGACCGCGACGCGGGTTCATGACCTCGACCCGGGATTGCCGATCGACGATCTGGAACGGATCAAAGGGGTAGTAGACAATATCGCCGATGCGCTTGACGCGGTCTGGCTGGAGTCGCTGCGCAGCTCCTCCCGGTCTCGCCGGCTCAGCCCAGCCGCCTTCCGCTTCCACCTGGTCGAGCTCGCCCGCGCCGCCGGCGCGTGCGTGGTGCTGCCCGAAGGCACCGAGCCTCGCATCGTGCAGGCCGCGGTCGCGTGCGCGGAGCGAGGCATCGCCCGCTGCGTGCTGCTTGGACCGCCCGACCAGGTGGCCGGGCTGGCCCGCGGCCTCGGACTGCAGCTGCCCGACGGCGTCACCGTGGTCGACCCCCGGGAAGCCGCCGAGCGGTACGTCGTCCCGCTGGCCGAGTTGCGGCGGCACAAAGGCTGGACCGAGGAGATCGCACGCGATCATCTCACCGATCCGATCATGGTCGGTACCATGATGCTCCAGCAGGGCGAGGTCGACGGCTTGGTCGCAGGCGCGGTCCACACCACCGCGGCCACGGTTCGCCCAGCATTGCAGATCCTGGGCACCAGGCCAGGCAGCCGGCTGGTGTCGTCGGTGTTCTTCATGTGCCTGCCCGACGAGGTGGTCGTCTACGGTGATTGCGCCATCAACCCCCGGCCCGACGCCGAGGAACTGGCCGACATCGCCATCGCCAGCGCGGCCTCGGCCCGGGCCTTTGGCATCGAGCCCCGGGTGGCGATGATCAGCTTCAGCACCGGCACCTCAGCTGCGGGCAGCGACGTCGACAAGGTCGCCGAGGCGACTCGGATCGTGCGTGAACGCGAACCCGGTCTGGCCGTCGACGGCCCGTTGCAGTACGACGCGGCCGCCATCGCTTCGGTGGCGCAGAACAAGCGGCCAGACAGCGCCGTGGCCGGGCGCGCCAGCGTCTTCATCTTCCCAGACCTCGGCACCGGCAACACCACCTACAAGGCGGTGCAGCGCAGCGCGCAGGTACTAAGCATCGGCCCGATGCTCCAGGGCCTCGCCAAGCCGGTGAACGACCTCAGCCGCGGTGCCCGGGTGGACGACATTGTCTACACCCTGGCGCTCACCGCGATCCAGTCACGCGCCGGATAGCCGTTCCTCCAGTGGCCGGACGATTGCTTGATATACTTAGCAAATGCTCACTATACGCACCGGCAGGACCCGGTACGCCCGCAGCGGTGACTTGCGGATCGCCTACGAGTTGCGCGGAGCTATGCGCCGGCGGCGGCCATGGCTGGTCCTGATCCAGGGGATGGGTTTCGACCGTTCCGGGTGGGATCCGGTGCTGCGGAAACTGGGGCGCCACTTCCGGCTTGTGCTGGTGGACAACCGGGGGTTTGGGCGCAGTGACCGGCCGGCCGGCTTGTTTGGCGTAGCCGCCATGGCCGGCGATATTGTCGCCGTGCTCGATGCCGCTGGCATCCGCAGGGCCCACGTGATGGGGGCCAGCCTGGGCGGGATGGTGGCCCAGGAACTGGCGATTACCCACGCCGAGCGGGTCGACGGTCTCGTCCTTGCCTGCACGGCACCGGGCTGGCCCTTCGCCTACCCCATGCCCTATGCCGCCGTGCGGCTGATCCTGGTAACCGCCGTCATCAGGGCCGAGGTGGCACGGCGCCGCCACACGGAGAATGCCCTGTCTGCGCGGACCGTCCAGCACCATCCAGAACTCGTCGATCGCCTTCTCGAGCTGCAGGACTCTCAGCCGGCGGACCGGCGAGCGCTGGCGGCCCAGGCTGCCGCGGGAGCGCTGTACGCCGGGCGATTGAGGCAAGCGCGCATCGGCGCGCGCACCCTAGTCCTGCATGGCGACGCGGATACCGTGGTCGACCCGCGCAACGGAAGGCTGCTCGCGGACCGGATCCCGGACGCTCGGCTCGTGACCTTCCCTGACCTGGGCCATCTGCTTTTCTGGGAGGATCCAGACGGCTTCACCGATGCAGCGTCATCATTCCTGCTGGCCGGACGCGGAGGCCAGGAAGTACCCTCCCGCCACCGTGTCCGGCCCGGCGCTTGGCGCCGGTCCGGTCCGGTCCGGCGCGGTGGCGGTCAGCGGGAGGCCGGGTGCTCGTCGAAGAAGCGAATGAACTCGGCGCTGGCGTCCGGCCCGCGGGCGTCGGTGTAGGAGCCGCGCGGGACACCGCCGGACCAGGCGTGCCCGCCTTGGTGAATGGTCCAGTACTCGGCCAGCACCGCGCCCGCGGGATCCTGGTAGCAGGTGCGGGTGTAGGCATGCCCGCCGGGCACCTGCCCGGTGGTCACCACGGCCGGCGGGGTGCCCGGGCGGCCGTCCGGGCTGGCCGCCGCCAGGACGTCGTCGATGAGGCCCGCGGCGTTGGCGGGAGCCACGGTCCCATCCCTGTCACCATGGAAGACGATCAGCGGCACGGGCCGGGCCGGGGGCTGGCCCGGCCGTGACCGGCCCCGCTTCATCGCCGCGAACCCGGAGGCCACGTCATCGGCGGCGGCGTAGGGCAGCCCGGAGTGCACGCCGACGGCAGCGTAAAGATCGGGGTAGACCGCGGCCATCACCGCGGCCATCGCGCCCCCGGCGGAAAACCCGGCCACATACACCCGGGTGGCATCGGCCCCGTAGCGGTCCGTGACCTGGCGGGTAATCCCGGCGATCAGCGACGGCTCGCCGGCGTCGCGGCGCTGGTGACCGGGGACAAACCAGTTCCAGTACTTGCCCGCGTTCGCCGAGGCGGGCTGCTGCGGGTAGGCGACCAGGAATCCCTGCCGCTCGGCGAGGTCGTTCATGCCGGTGGCGGCGGCGAAGATCGCCGCGTCTTGGGTGCCGCCGTGCAACATCACGACCAAGGGCAGGGGACCGCCTGTGTGGCCGGATGGGACGTAGAGCCGGTAGCCGCGGGTGCCGGCGGCGTCCGAGTAGGAGAAGGCCTCAAACCGGCCCGCCGGCCGTGTCGCGGCCGGAGCCGCGGGCCGGTGCGGTCGGCGCAGATCCTGGGCGTCTCGGCTGGGGAGAGTGGGGCGGCGGGTCAGCCAGCCGGGAAGGGCCCGCCTTAGCTGGGTGCCCTGGCCGGCGGCCAGCGCTGGCGGGGGGGCAGGGTGGCGGCCAGGCGTGCTACCGGTCTCCTGGCCGGCGGATGGCGCATCTGCCATCCGCCGTGTCACCGCCGGGCTGGCCAGGGTTTGCTGGATCAATGCGGTTGCCTCGGCGAGGCGCCCCTGGCGGGTCAGGCGGGTGGCCTCAGCCATCGCCGTCATCTGGCGGGCGTCCATGGCGGTGTCCCTTCTCGTGGTTGTCTTCCGCGCCTCTGGCGGCCGGCCGCCGGTACGTCGCCGGAACCTGCGGTCCGGGGCGCCGGATGAGCACGACGGTTCACGCGGTCCGCGGCGCCAGGGCGGCCTTCACTGCTGTGGGAGCCCGAAAGGCGCCGAGCACCTCCACTGAGGCAATCGTGGCCAGGGCCAACTGGGGGGAGACATCGGCGGCGATGCTCGCCAGCCCGAGCACCCGGATGTGAATCATCTGCCTAGCGTCGCGGATCTCCTCCAGGTCGCGACGGGTGTAGTGAGAGCTGCCCAGCGTAAGAGTACGCCGGGCGGCTGTCGCCTCGAGCATATCAGCCCTGGTGGCGATCTGATTACGAATGGCCGTGCGAATGAAATCGGTGCGGTTCGTGTAGAAGCCTTCCTGGACCAGCAGATCGATCTGCCCGAGGTCCACAAGTCCCAGGTTGATAGTGATCTTCTCGGTCTTCTCGGTCTTCTCGCCCTCACCTCTTGCCATCCGTCACCAGCTCTCAGCCATCTTCTTGCCATCTATGTGGATGGTAACTTCATGGGCCATGGCGACGCAATGGGGCCGGACGCTTGACAAACTGATCATTTGCTAGATATAGTTTGCAACAGAATCCCGAGGAGGAATCATGACCGACACCCACAATGCGGGCGAGCAAGTCCAGGAAGAGATCCTGAGGACGGTTCGCAACAGCCAGTCAGCAGTAGTCGAAGCAATCCAGACCTGGGCCCGCACGGTCCAGTCCATCACCCCGGCGCTGCCGGATGTGAACGTGCCATTTGCCGAGAAGCTGCCCAAGCCGCAGGAGCTCATCGCGAGCGCCTACGACTTCGCCGAGCAGCTGCTGGCCAGCCAGCGGAAGTTCGCCGAGGATGTCCTGAAGGCGACCGCGCCGATGCTCCCCGGCACCGATGACGCCCCCGCCAGGAAGAGCGGCTCAACGGCGAAGTAACCCGTAAGCGCGCGGCGAACCATGCATGGCTCGCCGCGCACTTGTCTGCCTGCGATATGTAACGATAGAGACGTTCGGTGTCCGCCGGCGAAATGATCCCGCCCCAGGCTGCATCGCGCGCCGTCGGCGCGAATCGGGAAGGAACGGGCGAGGTCATGGGCGTCCATCAAGGTTCCGGGGTGCGGGTGCTTGAGGATCCGCTGACGAACAAGGGCACCGCGTTCTCCGAGGAGGAACGCTCCGGGCTGGGTTTGCGGGGCCTGCTGCCGTCCGTGGTGGAGACGCTGGAGCAGCAGGTGCGCCGCAGGTACCATGCCTACCAGGAGCAGCTCACCGACCTCGCCCGGCACATTAACCTGCGCGCGCTGCAGGACACCAACGAGACGCTGTTCTACCGGCTGGTGTCAGATCACATCGAGGAGATGCTGCCGGTCCTCTACACCCCGACGGTCGGGCTGGCCTGCCAGCGCTTCAGCGAGATCTACCGCCGTCCGCGTGGCCTTTTCATCGCCTATCCCGATCGTGACCGCATCGGGGAGATCCTGCGTAACCGGCCCCGGCGGGAGGTTGACGTCATCGTCGTCACCGACGGGCAGCGGGTTCTGGGCCTGGGTGACCAGGGCATCGGTGGCATGGGCATCCCGATCGGCAAGCTGTCGCTGTACGCGGCGCTGGGTGGTATCGATCCGGCGCGCACTCTGCCGGTCCTTCTGGACGTCGGCACCGACAACGCCGGGCTCCTGGCCGACCCCATGTACCTTGGCTGGCGGCATCATCGACTGGCCGGCGCCAGCTACGACGATTTCGTCGACAGGTTCGTCCAGGCCGTGCGCGCCGAACTGCCCGGTGTGCTGCTGCAATGGGAGGATTTCGCCACCCCGCACGCGCTGCCGATCCTGGAGCGCTACCGCGACCAGCTGCTCAGCTTCAACGACGACATCCAGGGCACGGCGGCCGTGGTCCTGGCCGCGCTGTCCGCGGGGGCAGCGGCTACCGGGTCGCGGCTGCGCGACCAGACCGTGGTGATGCTGGGCGCCGGGTCGGCCGGCATCGGCGTCTGCGAGCAGGTCGTGCGGGCGATGGCGGCCGACGGCCTGTCCGAGCAGGGCGCCCGCGCCAGGATCTGCGTGGTCGACATCAACGGCCTGCTCACCACCGACCGCCCGGACCTCAGCCCGGCGCAGCGCCGTCTCGCCCAGCCGCCGG
>JBEKKH010000305.1:0-8889 GCA_050010815.1 Streptosporangiaceae bacterium
GGGTACGGCCCGTCCCACTTGCGGCTGTTGTTGTAGAACCGGATGAACCATCCGCCCATCTGCGGAAATGCCTCATCGCACGCGGCGGCGAATCTCTCGGTCGGGCTGAGCAGGCCGGACTCGATCCTGGACACGGTGGAGGCATCGCACGGGATAAGCCCGCCCAGGTCGGCCAGTGTCCTCCCGGCCGCTTCACGGGCCCGCCGGACTTCGGCACCGAAGAAATGCGCAGGAGACGCGCCGGGGTCCAGGTCACGTGCAGCGGGCATGGTCAGCTCCCTTGCCAGGGTTTGCATCCCGACCTCGGCGTTTGCGCGCCCAGGTTGTCAGTTGCGGATAGCCACTCGGCCACTTCTCACGGTAGTCCCGGCCTGGCAACTTGGGTAGCGGGAACCGCGTACCAGGCGAAGATCGTCCGGGTGCGCGGCGTCCCGTCAGACCCCGCACAATGCCCACACGCCCAGGGTTAGGAATAACCGCCCATGCCGCCCACCGATCCAGTAACCGTGAATAAGCCGATGCATCCGCTCCACGCTCTCACCACGTATGAACTTGAGGCCCGGCGGCGCGAGCTTGAGCGCGCCATCAAGGGCATTGCTCCCGATGCCCCGGTACAGGCCGATCTGCGCCGCGACCTCGACGCGGTGATAGCCGAGCAGGAAGACCGCACAAGGCTGGCCCATGCCTGACCTGACGATCCGCCCGCACGACGTGCGGGGATTGACGGCTTGCGAGCTTGACCGGACCAGGCGAGACCTGCGGGCCAGCCTGGCCCTGGTCCGGCCGGACTCACCGGCCCGCGTGCCGATCCTGGCGCACCTGAATGCCATCGATGCGGAGCTGACCGCACGAGGCACGGGCACAGCTCAACCAGCGAGGTCGACGCCATGAATCTCACGCCGGACCAGGTTGACAGGATCGGCCGGCTGAGCGGTGAGTGGTCCTTCCTGTGGGACAAGCGGCGGTCGCTGTGGATCGCCACCGAGGACTGCCCGGATGGCGAGCAGATCGAAGAGGCCGACCTAGACGTCCTGCTGGCCCGGCTGCCAGCTACGTTTTGAAGGGTCCCCCAGCGAGCGACTATTCGCCCCACCGCCACTACCCGTCGCAGTAAGCCGGGGCTGGCCCGCTACTGCGCGACCAGGGCGTCGGTCAGGGGATCGATGCCGGCCAGGTTCGCCGCCAGCTCGGCGCTCAGGCCGTACCGCGCGGTGATCGCCGCGGGCGAGTAGTAGGTGACGTTCGTCCGGCTGCCGTCCGCCCAGATCAGGATCTTGAGCGGCAGGTCGAGGGCCGCCAGCGGGGCGGCCTCCATGACCGGCGTGCCGGCCGCCGGGTTGCCGAAAATGACCAGCGTGGTCTCGCGCAACCGCAACCCGGCCTCGCGGGCCTGGTCGCTCTGGTCGATGACCGCGAAGACCTTCAGGCCCTTCGCGGACAAGATCCCGGTCAGCCGCGACACCGTGGCCGCGACCGATCGCGGGCTTAGCTTGGTGGTGACCTCAGTCTCGGTCCAGGCGGTCATGTCTGAATCCCTTCTTGTCAATGCATGGATGCTAGGCGCCCCGTGCGGGGGCCGACGCGGCGGTCAGCGAGTCTCGGAGACGGAATACACGCCCTCGTTCGGAATGATCTCGCTGTTGAAGGTGACTGCCTTTCAGCTGGGACGGCGCCAGGCTACTGGGCGGATCCGCCGGTCGCCAGCCGCATGAGGTCGGTGTCCAGGTCGATCCCGGCGTCGGCGTCGGCCTCGGCACCGGTTTCGGCCGCGCTGCCGAACTCGTGCTGGTAGCTGGCCCAGGCCTGGTCCCGGACCTGGCGGGCGAAGCCGCTTTCCATCAGCAGCACAAGCTCGAACGCGGCCCGGTCGATGCGGACGGCCAGGGCCGGGTCGCTCCAGTCCTCCGGCGCCGCGAACACCGAGGTCGGCGCGGTCATGGCGCGCAGGTAGGCGAACACCGGCCGGATGACCTGGTCCGCCACCAGGGCGTGCCTGGCGGTCCCGGCCGTCGCGGCCAGCACGACCGGCGTGGCGATCAGCAGGTCGTTGTCCAGCACGTCGAGGAACGAGGTGAACAGGCCGCTCGGGCCGGCCTTGTAGACCGGGGTGCTGGCGATCACCCCGTCCGCCCCGGCCAGGGCGTGGGTGGCCTGGGCCAGCCGCGGCGTGACCAGCTGGGAGGTCAGCGCGGTGGTGATGTCGGTGGCGATCTCGCGCAGCTCGATCACCCGCACCGTCACCTGGTGGCCGCGACCGCCCGCGAGGGTGGCGGCGCGGTCGGCGATCCGGTCGGCGAGCAGCCGGGTCGACGATGGA
Organism: Streptosporangiaceae bacterium; assembly: GCA_050010815.1. GTDB lineage: Bacteria > Actinomycetota > Actinomycetes > Streptosporangiales > Streptosporangiaceae > Palsa-504. The sequence goes on from JBEKKH010000305.1 coordinate 2,318, forward strand.
TCCCCGGTCCCGGCGCTGATCACCGCGAGCCGGAAGGGTTCTGTGGTGGTCACGAATGCCTCGTCTCGTTCTGTTCGCCGGCGGCGAGTTTCCGGCAGATCGTTTCCAGCTGGGCCAGTTCGCCGTGGCTCAGCCCGGCTGTCATGGCCTGGGCCACGTCGCGGGCGTGCCGGCCGCCGATCCGCCGCTGCACGGCGCGGCCGGCCGCGGTGAGGGACAGCTGGACGCCGCGGCCGTCGGCCGGGTCGGGACAGCGAGCCACCAGGCCTCGTTCGGTCAGCCGGTCCACCAGCCGGGACAGGGCGGGCTGGCTGAGCAGCACGTGCCGGTTCAGTTCGGTCAGCCGAACGGGTCCCGGGCACTTGGACAGGGTGTACAGCACGTCGTATTCCCGGAGCGAAGCCTCGTGCCAGCTGTCGCGGGCCGCGAACTGCTTCATCAGCGCGGCGTGCGCGGACAGCAGCGCCTCCCAGGCGTCGTTGGCCAGCTGCCTGCCGTTGGCCAGCTGCCTGCCGTTGGCCAGCTGCCTGCCGTCGGTCATCGGGGGTCCGGGTACTCGGCCTGGAACTGCGGGCCGCTGTCGGCGTACGGCGAGGCGCCGGTGACGTTGTCGCCGCGATTGGCGTTCGGCCGGGGCTCGCGCGGAGCCTGGTCACCGTACTTGGCCCGGACCAGGCTGGCGTGGGTGGGGGCGTCGGGCGTGGCCGGGTCCTGGCGGGCGGCGATCTCCCGGCGCAGCACCGGCACCACTTCCTCGCCGAGCAGGTCGAGCTGGTCGAGCACGGTCTTCAGCGGCAGGCCTGCGTGGTCCATCAGGAACAGCTGGCGCTGGTAGTCGCCGAAGTGCTCGCGGAAGGTCAGGGTCTTGTCGATGACCTCCTGCGGGCTGCCCACCGACAGCGGGGTCAGCTCGGCGAAGTCCTCCATCGACGGGCCGTGCCCGTAGACGGGCGCCTCGTCGAAGTAGGGCCGGAACGCGCGCTTGGCGTCCTGGGAATTCCTGGCGATGAAGGCCTGCCCGCCGAGGCCCACGACGGCCTGCGCGGGCGTGCCGTGGCCGTAATGAGCGTAGCGCTGCCGGTAGAACCGGATCAGCCGCATGTAGTGCTCCTTGGGCCAGAAGATGTTGTTGGCGAAGAAGCCGTCGCCGTAGTACGCGGCCTGCTCGGCGATCTCCGGGGTGCGGATCGAGCCGTGCCAGACGAACGGCGGTACGTCGTCAAGCGGCCGCGGCACCGAGGTGAAGCCCTGCAGCGGGGTGCGGAACGTGCCCTGGGCGTCCACCACGTCCTCGCGCCACAGCCGGTGCAGCAGGTTGTAGTTCTCCAGCGCCAGCGGCAGGCTCTGCCCGATGTCCTGGCCGAACCACGGGTAGACCGGGGCCGTGTTGCCGCGGCCGAGCATCAGGTCCATCCGGCCCTTGGACAGGTGCTGGAGCATCGCGTACTCCTCCGCGATGCGCACCGGGTCGTTCGTCGTGATCAGCGTCGTCGACGTGGTCACGATCAGCTTCTTGGTGGTAGCCGCGATGTAGGCGAGCAGCGTCGTCGGCGCGGAGGAGAAGAACGGCGGGTTGTGGTGCTCGCCGATCGCGAACACGTCCAGCCCGACCTCTTCGGTCTTCTGGGCGATCTGCACGATCGCGTCGATCCGCTCCGCCTCGCTCGGCGTCTCCCCCGAGACCGGGTCCCGGGTGATGTCGCTGACCGAGAAGATCCCGAACTGCATAGCGTGCCTCCCGAGCCGCTTAAATGTATGCGTTTGCATCTATCGGAACGAGGGAGGTGCACTGGTTATTCCTAGCTCGGGGCCGGGACCGCCGGGCCCACCGGGCTCACTGGCGACAGCAGATGCTGTCATCATTTGATAGCATAGTCATAACAGCATCTGACGTCATAACTGGGAGATGTGCGATGGGCGTTCACGAGTCCGTCACCATGAGGACGATCCGTTTCCACGACTACGGCGAGCCGGCCGACGTCCTGCGCATGGACCGGGCGGCCGTGCCGGACCCCGGCCCCGGCCGCATCCGCGTGACCGTGCACGCGTGCGGGGTTAGCCCGGCCGACTGGGCCCTGTGCCGAGGGCTGTTCCCGGGCAAGCTGCCCCGCGGCATCGGGCTGGAGCTGTCCGGGACAGTCGACGTGGCTCGGCCTGCTGCGGGGAGCCCGGGTGATCGCCACCGCCGGTGACACCTACGCCGGACGGCTGCGCACGATGGGAGCGACGGTGACGTCTTATGGCGACGGGCTGGCCGGCCGGGTCCTGCAAACCGCCGGCGGCCCAGTGGACCTCGTCCTGGACACGGCTAGCCGCTGCAGCCGGCGGGTCCGGACGTCATCGGCTAGCCGTCATGCCCGCGCCCTCCGGGTCGGCCCGGTCGCCGGCTGCGATCCGCTGGAGACGCCGCGTCGCATCGAGAATCTCGGCGGCGAAGGTGGTGTCGTCGCCACGGAGACAGCGCTCCGCGGCGACACGCCAGATCGAGATCGCCATGTCGGTCGCAAGACGCGCCGTCGTCTCGTCCGCGCCCCGGTCCCGCAGGGCCGACACGAAGGTGGCGTAGATGGCGTCCATCTTGATCAGCTCGCGCTCGCGGAGCTGCGGGTTCGCGGTGATGACTCGTTCCCGGATGCGCAGCAGTTCCTTCGGCCGGAACACATCCGCTGCGTCCTCCAGAGCCGCGAGCAGCGCCTCCAGCGGCCCCACGTCCGCGGGCACTTCCGGGAGCGCCTGCTCCAGGCGGCGCCCCAGTTCGTCACCACCGCCGAACAGGACTTCCCGCTTGTCACTGAAGTAACGGTAGAACGACCTCTCGTTCAGGCCGGCCCGCCTCGCGATCTGCGCAACCGTCGTGCGGTCGAAACCACGCTCGTCGAACAACTCCAGAGCGGCGCGTTCCAGACGACCAGCCGCGTCCCCTTCCCACCGAGACATACGGCCATCATACGTACGACAGCATCTGCTGTCAGAGGCCGTCGCGGGGAGCAGGCGCGGCCGGGGCGGACACGATGCGATGTCGCAGCACATCGAGTGCGAGCGCGGATGATCCGGCCATGGCTTTGGCTCAGCGCTGGTGGCGGAGCGGCTTGTGCTCGGGCGGGCGCACGCCGCGCCACCACCGGCCCAAGCGGATGAGCCCGCAGGCCGCACCCCATACGACGGCGAGCGCGGGGAGGTTCACGATCACCGCGGCCAGGCCGCCGTCGCGTGCGCACAGTCCCGCCACGGCGAGGGTCGCGGCCATGACGACTAGGTTAGACAGGTCACGGGCGGCGAGCACGGCGTCAACGGGCGACCAGGCCAGCTCCGCCCCATGCCGGAGACGTCGGCACAGCAGTCCGTCCGGCACCGACCGCGGGCTCAGGTCGCTGGCCGCGACCCACCGGACCGAGGTGTCAGGCAAGCGGACCACGACCCTTCCCGCAGGACTAACCGTGCTCATGAGGATCCCCGTCGGCTTCGTGCTCCAAATGCGACATAGGTTAACTTTCTGTATTCCTTGACCATGTTCACCAGGAAGTTCCGCGATTCCTCTGGTGGCAGGGCGCGCTCGTAAACCTGGTTGTACGCCGCGCGATACCGGCCGACCTCCTCCGCGCTCTCGAGGACCTCCCGGCGGCTCAGCAGCTCCACGCTCACCAGGTGCGGGTCGTCCCCGGCGAATTCGAAAATCTGAAAGGGAAAACCCATGGCCTGATGCGCCCCAGCACCGAAAAGGAGCACCCGCAGGCTGATATTCGGCCGGTTGGCCGTATCGGCCAGCAGCTCGTACTGCTCGCACATCACGTCACGGCTGCTGACCGCCCGGCGCAGCGAGGCCTCGTCGAGCACGACGCTCAGCCGTGGCGCGTTCGGCCGGTCCAAGATCTGCTGGCGGGCCATCCGCAGGTCGACCGTGCGCCGGACCAGGTCAAGGCGCGAGTCGGTGCGCGAGGAGATGAGCTCCCACGCGTAGCGGCGGGTCTGCAGCAGGGCGGTGATGAGGTTGGTCTCGTAGACGAGAATGGCGGAGGCCTCATCCTCGAGGCTGAGCAACGTCTGGCCGCCCTCGTCGAGCAGGTCGGCGTAATCGGACCACCAGCCCTTGCCGCGCGCCTGCCGGACCATCTGCAGCAGCGGCTCGCGCTGCTCGTCGTCCACGTCGTACAACTCGAGGAGTTCCCTGGCGTCCTGGATCCGGACGGCGACCTGTCCGTTCTCTATCCGGCTCACCTTGGCGGGCGAGCACTCCAGATGGTCGGCGACCTCTTCTAGGGTCAGGTGCGACGCCGCCCGAAGCCGGTGCAGCTCAGCGGCCAGCCGCCGACGCCGCATCAACGGACTCCTGCCACCTGCCGCCATAATCCTGTTCCGGTTTGCTGTCGCCGAGTGATCGTCCCCTGACTGCCCAGGAGCCAGTTCCATGATCATAGCGAATCGCCTTGCATTCTGCAAATTGCAGTAGTACGGTCGTGCTTGCGATCATCTCTTAGGGCTGATCAGACGTATATGTGGTGATATGTCCAAGGTAACAGCCGTTCTGGGGATTGTGTTCTGCATCCATTGGTGCGCCTTACGACGTTCGCGGGCCAAGTTTTGCATACTTATACATCCGGACCGAAATTTGCTATATCGACCGGCCGCTTGGTGTCGAGCTGCGGGGGAGGTGGCGCGGTGACTCATGGCGATGGGAGCGCAAACGCGAGACGGCGCCAGGTCGCCGCGACGCTTCGCCGGCTGCGCACCGAGGCCGGGCGGACCCAGAACGAAGCGGCTGAGCACCTAGACTGCCCGTTGCCGCGCTTCCAGCGGATAGAAGTGGGCATGGCCGCCATCCGGGTGGCCGAGGTCCGCGCCATGCTAGACCTCTACAACATCACCGGCGAGCAGCGGGACGAGATCCTCCGCGAGGCGCGGCGGGCACGAGACCGGTGCTGGTGGTACCCGTACGCCGACCTGATCGACGAGGCATTCGAGACTCAGCTGATCCTCGAGGACGACGCGGCCGTGCTCCGTACCTACCAGCCCAACCTGGTGCCGGGACTGTTGCAGACCGAACGCTACGCCTGGGAACTGATCGGCACCCAGCGCGACCTTCCGCTGGAGACCGTGCGGCGACAGGCGAGCCTGCGGGTGCTGCGCCAGCAGGTGCTGCGCCGGGACGACGCTCCCCGCCTCGACGTGATACTCGACGAGGCCGTCCTGCGGCGGCCGGTGGGTAGCCCCGAAGTGATGCGCGAGCAATACGGACACCTAGCTGAGATCGCCGCCAGCGCCCAGGTGATCATTCAGGTACTGCCCTTCAAGGCGGGCCCTCACCATGCCCTGGGAGCCGGGTTTCACATCTTCGAGTTCACCGGGGACGAGCCCGGGGTGGTGGAACTCGAGCTGCTCGACCAGGTGCACTTCGTCGCGGAATCCGGCGAAGTGGCGCGCTACGCCGAGGTCTTCGAGCAGGTGCGGCAGGACACCCTGGATGCCAGGCAGTCCAGGGCGCTGCTCAGCGAACTCGCGACGACGGCCTGAGGAGGATCGGTGCAGGCGATCCGTGCGGCCGCGAACCGAGGGGGGGAGGCGGGTACCGCGTCTGCGGACAGCGGTACCCGCCTGGTTCGCCCCGGTCAGGGCAGGTCGAACTCGCCGGCCTTCGCCCCGGCCAGGAAGGCCTTCCACTCGTCGATGGTGAAGTGCAGGACCGGGCCCTCCGGATCCTTGGAGTCCCGCATGAGCACCTCCGACGTAACGAAGCCGACCTCTACGCAGTTCGGGTTGGAGGCCCCGGAGAACGAGCTCTTGCTGAACGGGGTCGCGGACTGGCTGACGTCATTCATTTCGTTGCCCTCTCAGTTCATTCGTCTCTTCCGTCGGCGGCGCCTTGCTGCCGACGGAAGCCACGTTCGGGCTCTGAACTGGGCGGATTCGCGGTCGTCAAGCTGGCTCCCCACCTGGGTCGAGACCTGTGCCGGGACCTGGGTCCCGGGCCGCGCGAAACAAGAAGGGACGGCATGAGCGCAGAGATCGCGATAAGAGACGAACGGGGCCCGGTCACCTTCCGGCTCCTCGGCGCCTTCCAGATAGCCGCGGGCGGGCGGCCGCAGGCGCTCGGCCCCTGGCAGCAGCAGCGGCTGCTCATCAAGCTCCTGGTGGCCAAGGGCATGCCCGTGGCCAACGACGAGCTGATGGCGGCGATCTGGGACGAGGTGCCCGGCCCCGGTGCCACGCTCGAAGCCCTTCACCACCTAGTGGGCGCGGCGCGCAGAACCCTGGCGGCCGCGGGGCTCACCGGCGTGCTGCGCAACGCGAACGGCACGTACCGGCTCGAGATTCCCCCGGCGCAGGTGGACGTACACGTGTTTCGCACGCTGACCGAACGCGCCCGCGCGTTGGCCCGCGACGGCGACCGGCAGGCGGTCGAACGGCTCGAGGAGGCGCTGCGGCTGTGTCACGGCGAGCCGCTCGCCGGGGTGCCCGGGCGATGGGTCGACGGGTACCGGTACACGCTGGCCGAGGAGATCCGCGCGGCGCAACTGGCCCTCTACGAGACCGCGCTGCGGCACGGCGAGTCACGCGAGCGACTGCCGGGCCTGAGC
>JBEKKH010000306.1:0-8884 GCA_050010815.1 Streptosporangiaceae bacterium
CGTCTAGCCGTGGGCGGGGCAGATCCTGGCCGGTGGCGGTAGCGACCCCCGGCTACAGCTTGATCGTTGCCTCGATGGTCAAGCGGCGGCGGGTGTTTCACAGTCGGCATACGGCACTGGAGGGGTACCGATGGCACATCGAGTTCCCGGCAGGCCGAGGCGAAGGCAGAGACGCCGAGGGCGAGTCCATGGAGGCGAGCCGTGAACGGAGCGTCCCCGACCGTCGGGCTGACCGCGGGCGGGGTGCGTGAGCGTCGGGCGCCGGCATTACTGATTAAATGTTCTCCCGGGTATGAGCAGGTCAATGGGAGAGGCATGAGCGTAGTCCAGCCGGTACGTGTCGCGGCCGAGCGGGTCGAACTGCGGCAAGTCCCGGCATGGCTGGCACGAGTCTTGGCCGACCCGGAGGCGGATGATCCTGATTGGCAGTCCTGGGCGCACGGCTACCCGCTGCCCGGGACCCGGGTGGCCGCACGGAATGTCGTGCAGCAGGCCGAGGCCGCAGGGGATGGCGGTATCGGTCAGTGGGGCATGTTCGAGATCATCTTGCGGGAGACCGGTGAAGTGATCGGCGACATCGGTTTCCACGGGCCGCCGGATGTGGCCGGGACGGTCGAGATCGGCTATGGCATCGTCGAGCAGTACCGCGGGCGCGGCCTAGCAGGTGAGTCGGCGGTGGCCATCTGTGGCCTGGCCTGGTCCCAGCCGGAGATTACCAGGATCATCGCGCAGACTCAGGAGGGTAACGCGGCGTCTGCGGGCGTGCTGAGACACGCGGGCTTCCGGGACGACGGCGTCGCCGATGGCCTGCGTACCTTCTCGCTGGATCGCCCGCTGAGGAGTGAAAGACCATGACCGTACCGGGTGCCAGCACGGGAGCCTTGCGGTTGCAGGTCGCAGGCTTCGAGTACCGGCGCGTGGACGTGGACGGCGTCACCGTCAACTGTGCCGTGGCCGGGTCGGGCTTGCCGTTGCTGCTGTTGCACGGCTATCCCGAGAACCATCTCATGTGGCGCCAGGTGGCTCCCGCCCTGGCCCGGGATCATACGGTCGTCCTGGCCGACCTGCGCGGCTATGGCGATTCGGGCAAGCCCCATCCGGATGCCGCCGGGCTGGTGTACTCCAAGCGGTTCATGGCGGGTGACCAGGCCGGGCTGATGCGCCAGCTCGGCTTCGGGCAGTTCCAGCTGGTCGCGCACGACCGTGGTGCCCGGGTCGCGCACCGGCTGGTGCTGGATCACCCGGACGTCGTCACCAGGCTCGCCGTGCTGGACATCGTGCCGACTCGCCATGTGCTTGGTACCGTGACGCGGGCCATGGCCATGGCGTATTACCACTGGTTCTTCCTCGCGGCCGGGAACGGCGTGCCCGAGCATATGATCGCCGCTGACCCCGGCTACTGGGTCCGGTCGCTGACCGGACCGCTGCTAGGGGAGGGTGCCAGCTTCGATCCGGACGTGATGGCCGATTACATCCGCTGCTTCGGTGACCCGCGAGCGATTGCGGGCTCGTGCGCGGACTACCGTTCGGCGGCGGGCATCGATCTGGTGCACGACGAGGAGAGCTTTACCGCCGGGCAGCGGGTCGGCTGTCCGGTCCTGGTGCTGTGGGGGGCGCAGGGATTCGTCGGCCGCGGTTACGACCCGCTCGACGTCTGGCGCCAGTACGCCACCGACGTGCGCGGCCATGCGCTGCCGACCGGTCACTTCCTGCCGGAAGAGGCGCCGGACCTGGTCAGTGCCGCCCTGCGCGACTTCCTTGACTAGCGTGCGTGCCACCGCGAACGTCAGGAGCACGAGCAAATGAACCGATCCGTCTCCAGCTGATACCTGCCCTACGGCATGAGGGCGTCTCCGCGGAGACGGCATGTGAAATTCTGCACAAGCTGCGGAGACGGCCTTAAATGTGGTCGCCGAACCCAAGAAGGGGCTGCTAATCGAGCGTCTCGGCTGGGCCCCGATTCGATCAGGAATCGAGAAGCGCCGAGGTGCGGGCGGGCCTAGCCTTTCGGTAGAAGGCTAGGCCATGACACCGATCCCTGAGTGCCGAGAAAGGATGTCCGAGAATGCCCGCGAAGAATGCCAAGACCGAGTCCAGCGGCTTCAGCGCCGAGGAACGTGCCGCGATGAAGAAGCGCGCCGCCGAGTTGCGCGCCGAAGGCAACAAGGGCGCCAAGAAGGCCGACGGTCTGCAGGCGGTCCTCGACAGCATCGCGGAGATGGCACCGGAGGATCGTGCGCTAGCCGAGCGCGTACATGTGACGGTCACCGCGGCCGCTCCGGGGTTGTCGCCGAAGACCTGGTACGGGATGCCCGCTTACGCGAACGCGGACGGCAAGGTCGTCGTCTTCTTCCAGAACGCGGGTAAGTTCAACTACCGCTACTCGACCCTGGGCTTCCAGGACGCGGCGAACCTCGATGACGGTGATGTGTGGCCGGTGTCGTACGCGCTTGAGAACTGGAGCCCCATGGTGGAGAAGAAGGTCGCCGAACTGGTGAAGACCGCGATCTCCTGACCGGTGCCACAGCCGTCACGGAGCGCTCGGGAATCGCCCATCTGGAAGCGCGAGCCTTATCTGCGCTGTCCGGGCGCCCTGGCCGTTGTCAGTTTTGACTAGCGGGCCGGATGGTGATGTCGCCGATCTCGACGTCATCGGGCTGCTCGATGGCGAATGCGACGGCCCGCGCCACGGCGTCGGGGCCGATGCCGAGCGTCGCCATCCTGTGCCGCACCTGTTCCCTGGTGTCGGGGTCGTCGATGTAGTCGGCGAGTTCGGTGCGCACGTAGCCGGGGGAGATCGAGGTCGTGCGCAAGACGCCGTCGGTGGACTCCTGGCGCAGCGCCTCAAGCAGCGTGCGGACCGCGTTCTTGGTGCCGGCGTAGACCGCCTGGGTCGGGACGATTTTCAGACCCGAGGTCGACACGATCGTCACGAAATGCCCGCGCCCCTGACGGCGGAACAGCGGCAGTGCGGCTGCGATCCCGTGCAGCACGCCGCGCAGGTTGACGTCGATCATCGCGTCCCAGCTGTCGACGTCAAGCTCGGCCACCAGGCCGGTCCTCGCGATCCCGGCGTTGCTCACGAGGACGTCAAGGCGTTCGAACCGTTCGACGGCCGTGGCGACCAGCTGCTCGAGGTCCGTGCGCCGGGTGACATCGGTGGGCAGTATCTCGGCCCGGCCGCCCGAGGCATGGATTCGTTCGGCCAATGCTTTGAGCCGGTCGGTGCGGCGGGCGCCGAGCACCACCGCCGCGCCCCGGGCCGCAAGTTCCAGCGCCGTCGCCTCACCAATCCCGCTGCTCGCTCCGGTGATGGCGACGACCTTGCCGTTGACTCCGCTCACCGAGGTACCTCCTGCTCTAAACTGACAGTTGTCCGGTTGTCGCTCTCATCTTACCGGACAACTGTCCGTTCACCTCAGGCCGCCGAAAGGAGGGGGTGGGTGCCCGCTCGTGCCCGCCGCTCGGACGCGGTCGTCAACCGCGAGCGCATCGTCGCCGTCGCGCGCGCCGCGTTGATCGACTCCAACGGCGCCGTCGAAGAACTGAAGCTGCACGTGGTCGCCAAGACTGCGGGACTCGGGCAGGGCACGCTCTACCGGCACTTCCCGACCCGCGAGCACCTGCTGGCCGAGGTGTACCGGCAGGAGATGGGCGAGTTGGTCGACGCCGTGCCGGCCCTGCTCGCCGAACACCCGCCGCTGGACGCGCTGACCCGGTGGCTGGATCGGCTGGTCGAGTACGCGCGGGTCAAACGCGGGGTCATGGCGGCGATCGAGGCGTCGGTGTGGCAGGACCTGTACGCCGACAACCACGGCCGGCTCGATGAGGCCCTCATGAAACTGCTCGACCGGGGCAAGACCGCCGGCGAGGTGCGCGATGACATCGACGCGACCGACGTCATCCTGCTGCTCGGCGCGTTGTCGCGGGTACCTGAGGCGGAGTGGGACGCTCGGGCGCCCACGCTGGTCGCGGTCATCGTCGACGGTCTACGCCGCCGCTGAGCCTCACCCTGAGTGAATCGCGTCCAAGAGCCGGCCGTACCGGGAGACCACTCCCGCCACCGCTGTCACGGCTCCGCCGTCGCCGGGGGCCTAGCCCAGACCGAGCTCGACGACCCCGTCAAGGGTGTCGCTCAGGCTAGATGGGAACCCTCCTACCCAAGACCGAACCCGCCTGAGTCGAATCGCCTGCAGGCGGAAGGCACTTGGAGAAGATAATGAAACCGTTCGTGATCAACCGGCATGGCCGACTGGTGTTCCCCGCCAACTTCCTCGGCGCCCTGGACTTCACCGTCCTGCAGACCCTCGACCAGTTCACCGCGGTGGTCGGGCGGGACTTCGAAGCCAAGGCGCCGACCGGAACAGACATCCTGGCCCGGGTCGAGTCCGAGGCCTATCCCGGCCGCTTCGAGCTCCTGCGTGATCTGGGCCAGAACCTGTACTGGGCCAATCGCTACTCGATCACGATGTTCGAGCGGCGGCCGACGCGCTGGCGCGACCTGGCCAAGCATCGCGACGACGTCTTCCTGCCCGTGCTCACACCGTGGGAGAACAGGGAGCGCAAGGTGGCCGCAGTCGAGCGCGCCTTCCATGCGCTGCCCGCGACCTGGGACGCCCAGACCGAGGAAAAGGTCTTCGGGCTGCTCTTCGACCTGTTCAGGTACAAGCTCTACCACGCCACCGAACTGCCCCCCATCAAGCCCACCGTGGCCGAGTTCTGCGCCCGGCCCGACGCGCTGACCTTTGTCATGCCCTCTTACAACCCGGACTACCCGGTGTTCAGCACCGAGGACATCCTGGACGCGAACGAGGACGTGCCGGAGCTGGAGGCGCTGACCCGGTGGGCCATGGTGCTGCACAACCAGTACCCGTGGGACCGGTCCCAGACCGAGTTGCGCGGGCCCGGCGCGATCAAAGACGACGACTTCGTGATCGCGTTCCACCCGCGCAACCCGGACGTGATGGCCTTCATCGAGCGGGTCAAGCGCGAGCAGGCCGACGGGGCGGCCGCGAGGCCCGGCCGGGCCGCATCCGAGGCCCGGCCGGAGGCGGTCGCACCGGTGACGCCGTACCCGCCCGTGCGGGTGCGAGAGACGTTCGCGGTCCAGCCCAAGCTGGAGGCGCTGGCCATCGTCCGCGGCGAGCACATCTGCCACAACGACGACGTCATCAGAAACACCAGCTTCTCCTGGTCGCCGATGACCGCGGACGAGATCGCGGCCAAGACCGGGATCGAGCAGCGCCGTTACACCAGCCGCGAACCCGAGCAACTTGCGCTGGCCGCCGCCCGAGCCGCGCTGGCCAAGGCCGGCCGCCTGGCTGCCGAGATCGGCGCCGTGATCGTCAGTACCTGCACCAGCAACCGGCAGATGCCGTCCATCGCGTGCTGGCTGTCCGGTGAGCTCGGCATGCAGCAGACCCACGCCTCGGTGGACATGGTGGCCGCCTGCGCCGGGTTTCCCTACGGCCTGTCTGAGGCTATCCGCCAACTCCAGGAAGTGAAACGGTCCGTGCTGCTGGTCTGCGTGGAGAAGTTCTCCGACAAAATCGGCAGCGTGCGCCCGTCGCGGATGATCTTCGGAGATGGGGCCGCGGCGCTGGTCATCGCTCCGGTGGCCGAGGGCGAGAGGGGCGACGTGGAGGTGGTGCAGACCTACGCGAGCGGTCCGCACAGCGAGGTCAACTCGATTATCTGGCCGAACGACGAGTTCGACCGGGACATCACCGTGTACGGGCCTGAGGTGAAGTCGCTGGTCGCCCGCTACCTGGCCCAGATGCTGGACGAACTGGGCTCGCAGTCAGATCCCGATGATCCGGGCAGGAACCTGCTCGAGACCATTGAGCTGATCATCCCGCACCAGGCGAACAAGACGATGATCCTCAACCTGGCCGGTAAGGCCGGCCTGTCTGCCGACCGGCTCTATTTCAACGTCGAGAAGATGGGCAACGTGTCCGCGGCGAGCATTCCGATCGCCGTCTTCGACGCCGTGGCGGACGGGGTGATAACCCGCCCGGTCCGGGTCTTCGCCCCCGGTTTCGGGGCCGGGGCCGTCGGCGGCTACGCAGTCATGCGCATCGACCCGGCCATCGTCGCCGACGAGGTCGTGCTAGCTATCACGGAAAAGGCCATTCTGAGGACCGCGCCGCGGACCGGAGGCACAACCGACGACATCCAGTTGGCCTTCGGCGGGTAGCCACGTGCATGTCGCCGAATACGCTGGCATGAGACGAGGACGAGGGGAGACGTGGCGGATGGCCAACAAGGGCGGCGCACTCGCCGGACTGGATCTCAGCCTGAAGCTCACCCCGCACCAGGAAGCGGCCCGGCTGGCCGCGGCTCAGGACCGGTTGCTGCAGCTGCGGCTGGTCCTGGGCGGCCAGATCGGGGATAAACCGCAGCTCGGCCCGCCGGTCTGCGTGGTCTTCGAGGGGTGGGACGCCTCCGGCAAGGGCGGTGCGATCAAGCGGCTCGTCGCGCCGCTGGACCCGCGGCACGTCCGGGTCGCCCAATTCGGCGCGCCCAGCTATGACGAGAAACGGCATCACTTCCTGTGGCGGTTTTGGCCGGTGCTGCCCGGCTGGGGCGGCATGGCGGTGCTTGACCGGTCCTGGTACGGCCGTGTCCTGGTCGAACGAGTCGAAGGATTCGCCACCGAGGAGCAGTGGCGGCGTGCCTACCGGGAGATCGTCGAGTTCGAGCGGACGCTGGCCGACGAGGGCATGATCATGGTCAAGTTCTGGCTGCACCTGTCGTCCTCCGAGCAGCTCAGACGGTTCAAGGCACGGCAACGCGAGCCGCTGAAGACCTGGAAGCTGACTGCGGAAGACTGGCGGAATCGCGAGAAGCGGCGGCAGTATCACGCGGCCGTGGAGGAGATGCTGGAGCGAACTGATCATGCAGCCGCACCGTGGGTGCTGGTTGAGGCCGAGGACAAGCGGTGGGCCAGGGTGAAAGTAGCCGAGTCGGTGGTCGAGGCCATCGAGGCCGGCATGACCGCACGGAACCTCCCAGTTCCGTCGGCGCCCCCGGCCGCAGCGGTCCAGACAGGATAAAGCGAAGGCCGAGCGTGGTGCTGACCTCGCCGTCGTAGTGCCCGTCGCTTACCTTGTCCCAGGAGCGGGGCACGCTGGTGAAGAACTCAGAACGCGGCCGCCCTTCACGCCTGCAAGGCAAGAATGTGCGCCGCAAGGTCTGCCTCATGCAGCCTGTCATGCCGCGTTTTGGTGGCAATCGCGAGTCGTTCGGCTAGGTCAGCGATCTCGCCTACGGCATACTCATCTGAGGCTGTGCGCGCGACCAAGTCTAGATATCTGTCATTGAGCTTGGACAGCTTCATAGCTTGCTGCCAGTCACGATCGGCGTCATCGGCGGCACTGATCTGCTCAGCGTACCGTTCCAGGGCAGCGATGCGCGCCGCAGTAGCTTCCTGCGCCAGCTCAATAGCACGCTGTTGGGCACTCAAGACGTCTTTCGTCATCGGACCCGCTGAGCTGTCCCTGGTATTCGCTGCCAGCAGAGAACGGAAGTCGGTTATCTCGCGGAGCTTGCCGGCGATTTCCCATTCATGCTGCCTGAGCAGCCCGTCGTGGACAGGATGCTCAAGCAATCCGGCGGCACGGACATTCGAGTCAAGAATAGTCCGGATGGCTTTTTGCCCGCGTCCAAGAAGCACCTGGCAAGTCTCATTCAGGCTCGCCGGGAAGATGACTTTGCTACGGCAAAGCCGCCGGTCGCGGCGACTGGCTCTGCGCTGGATAGTTCCGGCAGCAACCGCCATAATGGCTGCAGCGGCCAGCCATATGCCAGGACCCGTTGATAGCGGGTCAATAAATATCAGCACCATGCCAACAGCGGCGAGCAACCAGCACCAGGCCGCAGCTGGCCGTGCGCCACCGCTACTGCCGCCTGGTACGAGGAACGCGATATCTCCATGTGAGTTGAAATTGGGCCGCTGTCTGATGGCCCAGTTGCGGAAGGACGGCGGCATCCCGGGATCACACACTGGCTTGGCTTCAAGAGAGGACCAATCCCCGAACTGCATTGCCCTGATCTCCTGGGCCTGTCCAGGAACGCTGCTATCTACGGCCATCAGATTTCACCGCCTCCGGCTGGATATCGTGACCATGGTCACGGACGAGTATTAGTGTGATAAACGCAGAGATCGACAGAACGGACGCTCGGACCAGGGCCTTCATAGGCTGCGTCGGGAGGCGGGTAGGCGCAGGGTCACCGCCATGCTCACCGCTCCGGCCAGCATCCTGGGGACGAAGCGGGCACGCTCACGTCGCCGGGCCAGATGGTACAGATCGCTCTTCCATTCCTCGCTCCAACGTTCACGGCTGGCCGGAGGCAGCAGCGCGGCCGCAAGGCTCACGGCGCGGGTGGTGCAATGTCCCAGCGGCCCGGCGGCCCGGGCGGCATTGTGCGCCGCGGCCGCGGCGTGCCGCGCGTACCTGGCCGTCGTCAGTGCGGTATAGGGCGCGAAGTGGGAACTCTCGGCGCGGCGTTGCGCCATCTCGGCCCAGCTGGCGGCCACTTGCGCGGCACGCTCGGCGCGCTTCGCGGCCCGGAGCGCGCCCGCTTCCCTAGCGGCATCCGCCGCGTACCTGGTCGCGTTTGCGGCCGCCGCCGCATACTTGCCCGTGCTGGCGATCCCGGCCATCTGTCCGTAGACGGTACCGGCCTCGATGACCTGCTCGTGCTTGCTTCCAGTCATCGCGGCTTCCTTGGCCCCGCTGATGAACTGGGGCGCCACGTTCTGCGCGCGGCCAGGATGCATGGCCAACTTCGCAGCCCGCGTTGCCTCCCGGGCGGCCATGGTCGCCGCAGTCGCATACCGGTCCGCCATGACGGCGCTGACCGCTTGGATCGGCTGTGCGGG
>JBEKKH010000307.1:0-8883 GCA_050010815.1 Streptosporangiaceae bacterium
GCCGATCAGATCGTGCCCATCATGACCGCGCAGCGGCTGGCCGGCGAGCTGCCCCACGCCCGCTTGCGGCTCATCTCCGACGCCGGCCATCACCTGCCCCGCCGCGCCCCTGCCGCGGTCGCGGAGGCGATCGCCGGGTTCGTCGCCACCCTCGACGAAACGGGCGACAGCGGCTCGGGTGATCTTTAGGCCGCATTCTCCGTCTCGCCGAGGAACGCCGCCCGCACGGCATAAACCATCACCCGGGCAACCCCGTTGCCGGGCAATCGGCAGGAATCTTATCTCGCGCCACGGCCGAGACCGGCGATCGTCACGCTCTGCAATTAGTGCCCAGACGGTGAGCAAACCGATCGCCGAATCAGCGTCGTTGCGCGAATGATCTGGCCGACTTGGTTCTGGTAAACCAGATCTGCCAGTTCGGCGGATAAGATTCGTCGAGACCAGCCAGCCACGCACCGTCGGCTTGATTCCCGTAGGTCGCTAAGGGTGATAAGGCTGCCGGGAAGTGAAAGATAAGGCCAGATGGACATCAACTTGACTGGCGAATTGGGGTCCGACGACTACGAGTGCCCGTGGGGTTACGAAGCACACTGAACGGGTGTCGATCGCTCATGAAGGTGAGGAAATAATCGCCATCAAGATCACTGGCGACGATTGCGTGCCCGCCGGGCTCGAGGCCTTCAGAGGTCGACTGCCGAGAGGCTCGCAGATGGCGGCCGTCACGTGGACTGCTGGCCTGCCGAAGGAACCTGCCAGCACGACCCTCCCTGGGGGGCCCATTAGACGTTGAGCGTGAAGAAACACCAATCGCAGACCCTGATCTCGGTTTTCCCTGTGGTGTGCGCGTGTTCGAGAGCCCGTCTCAGCCCCCTTACGGGGTCCGCCGGTCGGCCAAGGCTGACCAGTTCGCTGGCGAGGGCATCAAGGAAGGTCGCCCTGTCCTCCGGGGATGATTCGGCGAGCCAGCGCTGGGCTTCGGCTAGCGCCACGTCCGGTGACAAGGCACGGCTCAGGCCGTGGTAGAAGCGGGCTGACAGCAGCATCGCGCTGAGCAGGGAGACAGCCAGCGTGGGGGCGATGACAGCTCGCGCGCCGGCGTGCCGGAAGGCCGCCGGAGGGCCGAAGGTCTGGTCCGGGAGGCCCTGGTCTGGCTGGGCTGTGGAGCAGCTGGCCAGGAAGACCAGCGGCTGGGACGTGAAGGCCGACCGGAGTATCTGCGTCACGCTGAGTGTGTTGCCCCAGCCGAGCTCGATCAGGGACTCGGCCGCGTCGCTGCGGGCGGCGATCCCGTGGCAGGAGAAGTGGATCAGCTCGCTGTCCCGGATTGACTCCAGCAGCGCCTCAGGGGCTGTTGAACGGCCGTCCACCTTGGTGACAGCACCGCACATGCCCATCGCCGTCGCTTCCGCGAGGGCATGCGTCGAGTGCTCGGGGTAATCTCCCGTGACGGCAGCTGGGGACCGGGCGCCGCCGGCAGTGGCGGACGCGCCGGTCGCACGGGCTGGGGTAAGGCTCCCACCGAAGGTCACCGGCCTTCCCAGCAACGGGAAACGCTTGGCTCCGTCGGCCGCCGGGTAACAGGCGGCCAGCAGCGGGATCTCGGCGAGTGGCCCGGTGGGGATGAGGGCCAGCGGGCCATTAGGGTTCGTGAGGCGGAGCAGCGGCCGGACGATCATCTCGGCGGCCCACCGGCCGTGCCGCTCCAGGGCGGCGTCGAACTCTCTGGGCGCGGTGGCACGAGCGTTGTATGCCTTTCGCACGCGGGACCGCTGCCTGCGCACGGCGGCGGCGGTCAGCCGGGGCAAGATGGCCGACTTGACTATGCCATCGGGCCGCAATGCGAGGAGCACGCCTCCCGAGGACGCCGCAACTAGGTAAACAACGTCGTGCGTCACCGGCTCGACCGTGGCTGCAGAAAGCGCGGCAGCGCCCGGTGGCCTGATCAGGGAGCGGAGGTCCGCTGCTGCACGACCGCTGGCGGCTGTGCTCGCGGTGCTGCCGGGATCGGGGAGGATAGCGGCGAGCACGGAGTCAACCGGCACGTCGCCGGCCGGGCCGCCGACCTCTAGCCAGTCGACGATAGCCTGGCGCGCCTGGCTCCCGCGCTCGTCCTCCGCGTAGCCGCCGATGCGCGCTGCCATCGCGAGCAGGGCCGATTCCCGTGCGCGGTATACGTCAATGACGCGCAGCGCGACCTCGGGGCTTCCCGCCTGGGCATGGGCAAGGCACGCCTCGGCCACCAGGTCCTCTGCGTGCCCTTGCCACGAGCGCTGATCTCCGCGCGTGACCTGGCCAGGGAGGAGGTCCTCCAGGGCCGCCAGCCCTCGGCTGAAGAAGGCCAGTGCCTCGCCGGGATGCCCGGCCGCCCGCGCCAGGCGCCCGCCCGACAGGGCCGCGTCGATCGTGCTGATCGGCGACTGGGCGGCCGCGGCGTCCAAGGCCGCCGCATAGCCGTCCAGCGCCGCGCGTAGCTCGTCCGGTTCACGCGTTTGCCGCCACTGCAGCTCGCGGGTCTCTGCCCGCCCGAGCAGCCATGACGTCCGGTTCGGCGCGCTGTCCGGGGTAGTGGCGATCGCCTCATCGAAGTGTATGATCGCCTGTTCTGCAGCCTCGAGCGCACCCCCGCCGCGTTCGGCCTCGGCCAGCGTCTGCCAACTCTTCGCCAGGCTTCCTGTCCTGCTGGGACGGGTCACGTCACCGGCCGGGGTCAGGGACAGCGCCTCCTGCTGAAAGCTGATGGCCTTGCGCGCGCCGCGCACAGTCGGGTGCAGCAGCCGCGTGGTTATGCCGTAAGCGGCGAGGATGCGCGCCCGGTCCGGCCTGGATGACCGGCTCGCTAGGCGGACCGCGACCCGGTGCAAGCGCGCCGCCTCCCGGAGCAAGGCCCGATCAAAGGTCACCTCGTACAGCTCGCGCAGTGCCTGGGAAAGGTTGCTCATCATCATCGCGCGATGCTCGGCTGGCACCATGCCCGCGTCCAGGAGCGACCACTGGCCCTCCACCGCCGTCCGCAGGTCGATGATCCGCGCGTCGCGCTGGTACCGCGCCCGTAGCGCGCTGCCCTGGTTGTTGACCCGTGACGCGTACAAGTGATCGGTCATGGCCGAGAGGGCAACTGCCCGAGTACCAGCCCTGACCGACTCGTCGAGATCGCCCCAGCGGCCCGGCTGTTCCCGGTAACGCTCCTGAAGCGCGCTGCTGAGGTTGGTCAACGCCATCGGCTTGACCGCGTGCTCGTCTGGCAGCGCCTCTGCCAGGGCCGCTAGCCGCGTCACGGCAGCGTCGAGGAACTTTGGCTGGTTGTGATCTGCCTGGTAATACCGCAGGCAGTTAGTCCCCCAGTGCAGCTGAATGACTGCCGCCAGCGTAACAGCAGCGGCGTCTGGGCGGTCCTCGGGAAGCGAATGCCAGGCCTGCTCCGATAGCCAGAGGGCGGCCCTGAGCCAGCCCCGGATGCCCGTGCGCCCGTGCCATGTGACGGCCCGCATGCTGAGCCGGTCAAGCTCGGATGCGGCGTCCTGGCCGACATGGCCGCCGAGGACGGCCTCTCGCAGGCCCTCGGCGATGGCGGCGTCGGCTTCCGCGAATGGCGCCAGGATAGCGAATGCCACCGCGTCTTCCACGTCTGGTGTTAGTCCCATTGCCGTCATCCCCGCTGCGGGGTAAAGGCCCAGTACTGGCCATCGGGATGCCGGACGGAACGGAGGCCGAATCGCTGGTCCGGCGGATGGCCCTGCCGGATAATCGCGTAGATGTCAGCCACGATGGACGTGTTGTCACCATAGTAGGAATGGCTCATCAGGCCGGTGTCGAGCGCGGTCGCGTCGATCGTGTCGACACCCGCCACCACGACGATGCCCTTGCCGGATTGACCGGCCCGCGGGTATTTCTTCAGCCGCCGCGACAGCCGCAAAGCCTGGTCCTTCGACGACGCGTACAGCGTGAACCGGCCTGATCCCCAGGCGAAGGAACGAGCCAGGTCGGTGAACACGCTGGCATCCACATCCGGCGCGGCGAACACCACGTGCCCCAGGCCCCCGGCACCGACGGCGCCCTCAGCGTCCTGGGCAACCTGGCCGAGGCTAGGTCCCGCGCCGAGCGCCTCCGCCAGCATCCTGTTGCCCATGCTGTGCGCGATCACGTGCACCAGGCCTCCGACTTCGTCACGCAGGAGTCGGAGGAACTCCCGGAAGTGCGGCAGGCTCCAGCGCGCGTTGTCCTCATCCACCGCATATCGCGAGGCGCGAGCTTCCGAAGGCCAGCTATACAGCATCGGCAGACCCGGGAACTGCAAGTCATAGGCGAGCTGCGCGGCCCGGCGCGCTGCGTCCTCGAAGCTCACCCGGTAACCGTGAATGAACACCAGGGTATCCCCGCCCGTCGCGCCAGCCGCCAGGCCCGCCGCCGCCTTGACGAACTCATCAGCCGTTAGCGGCGACAGGCTGCCCACTGCCACGTCCCGCTCCGGGCGCGCGCGAAACTGTAGCCGCCATTTCCTCGGCTTCTCCAGCGCGCCGAGACGATGATCGTCGGGGACGCAAACCCTGACGATCCCGTAGGCGAGCTCACCGCGGTCTCCGGCAAAGCCCGCTAGTACCCCGTCCACCGTCTCCGGCCTGCGGTCGGTCGCGTAAAGGACCGGAACCTCCAAGCAGCGCTGGTGCTTAACGGCACCTGCCAGAGCCGGTGGCGTCGTCTCCAGCTCGCGGTCAAGGGACAGCAGCAGCGCGTCGTACTCCAGCTGCAGCCGCTCCTCCAGCCGCGCGGAGCGCCCGGCCGCCGCCCAGACGGCCGCCCGCGCGGCCCGGGCACTCTCGCCGACGCCCTCCGTATCGGCTGCGTCCTCCAGCCAGCGCAAGGCGACGAGCAAGTCTGACTCAAGGCCCTCTGCTTCCCCGATCCTGCCTCCGCCATCAGCGGAGCCGAAATCCTCCCACGCCCGCGCCAGGCTCGCGAGCAGCACCTCAGTCTCGTCCACTGACCCTCCCGGGACCGCACCAGCCCTGTTCAAGAGAGCATGACACCCTGAATTTCCACGCTAGAGATCCCATCATGACGCCGATACGCCCGGGTAATGGCAAGGCACACCGGAGCGGGTGAGCGAATAGCAACAGGCTGGCATACCCGTTCATCCCGCTCGCGGGACAGGGTTAGCGCCTGAACGAGCTGACCTCCTAGCCACCCACTACAAACGACGCTCCACCCGCTAGCTGCAGTACTGAGCCCGTCGATCGATGACGGTCAGCTATGCCACAAGACCGTTGCGCCGTCGGGACTCATGACCTTGGCGATGTAGGCCTGCCAATCAATCTGGAGGTAGGCCCCGGGGTTACCTTGGGTGCCGGAGGACCAGGTGGGGTTCTTGGCGGTGCCCGCCCCGCCCCCGTAGATGTAGTAGGCGTACGCAACCAGGTTGCCGTCGGTTTGCATCTCGCCGCTGCAGCCGCCGTTTGCCGGGGCGCCGTTGTAGTGAGATTCCCATTTATGGTTTCCGGTGGCGTCTTGCAATACGAAAATTCCTGGCGCTTCAAGCCAAAATTGGCCATAGGGGGATTGGATCGAGTTCTGGTTGATGCCGAACACGTGGCCGGGATCGGCGCGGTCCTGGTTCGGCGGGGGCGGCGGGGGAGGGGGCGGCGCAGGTGGTCCCGGAGGCGGGCCATAGGGGTACGGCGGGGGAGGAGGTGTTGGAGGTGGCGGCGCCACCAAGGTCAAAGCGCTGTAAGGAACCAGGTTGACGACGGGGCCGCCGCCTACTGGTTGCAGATCGTGCCCGTTCACATGCGGGACGTTGTTCGTGTAGCCGATGGACACACCCATTACCATGTATTGCGCGCCCAGATAGGTGACGATACAGCCTGGGTCGTAGTATCCCTGCTGCGACGCTTTGGCCTGTTCCTGTGCCAATGTCATCGATGTAGTCACGTATCGCGGGGTGGCGGTGCTATTGGGATCGGTTCCGGGCAGTACGGCGAAGGTGTCGTCGTTGCGAATCACGGCGACCGAGTCGGTCTGTGGTTGTCCATAGCCGCTGATCGCCCAGTATGGCGTAACCCCGGGCGACGGGTGCTCCCCGTTGTAGAGCACGAAGTTGGCGTCGTCCTGCATCACTGCGAAGTACGAGCCGCCGGCGGGGGTGCCGACCTTGCGATCGGCACCTTGATCAAAGGCCGACCAGTAGATCCGGTTGCTGTCCGGCAGCGTGGGGTTTCCCTGCACCTGCGTGGCGCTGGTGCCGCAGAGCACCAAGGTGCCGTCACCGCGCAACAGCGCGGCGTACTGGCCAGAAGCGGAGATCAGGTAGTCGCCGACGGCTAGCCACTGATCGGTGTGCAGGCAGTTGCCGTCACTGGCGCGCTGCGCGGGATAGGTCAATCCGGTCTGCCACAGGATGGGCGCGGACTCAGGGTGATCCGGGATGGCCCCTACTGTCGTGGCGTCCGTGTTGTGCACCCGCAGGTTCCCGTCGGGGCCCAACGACGCGCAGTAGTTGCCGGTCGGGTTGGGCTGGTTGGTGTTGGACGCCCAGTACGGCGCGCCGAGCTGGGCCGGATCGGAGCCACGGTACAGGACCAGGTTCCCGTCGCTCTGCATGTAGGCGACGTACTGGCCGTCGGCCTGAGCCGGGTCGAACTGCCAGCTCGGGTCGACCAGATGGGCCGGACCGGCGTCTTGGACCAAGGAGTAGTACCGCCGCGATAGGTCAGGCCCACTGCTCGGGGTGCCGTAACACAGCACCACGTCCCCATTGGCCAGCAGGACCGCGGCGTAGGTGTTGTTGTTGGGGCCACCGCCGCGGAACATCCACTCGCCCACCCGAAGGTAGTCCCCGGCAGCCATCAGCCATCCGTGATTTTGGACCATGCTCGTCCCCCTTGCCTGCAGCATCGACTTTGATCCCGAAATGAGATTCCTGCGCCATTTACCACCTGTCAATAGCGGAGCCGCCGCGTCACCGCCCGGATGCCGCTCGCCGCGTACTGGCGCAGTGCACTCCTCCAGATGCCAGACGCTCGTTCAATTCGAGGAGCAGCGTTCTCGCCGCCGCGGGGTTTGCGCGCCGCGTCCCCCTCGGGCGCAAGCCCTACGGGCGCGCCGCCGTCGCCAGGTCGGCGGTACCCGCCATAACGCTGCGCTGATGGCCGCCCCCGCAAGGCCGGGCATGGCCCCGTCCTCCGTGCCTGGCATCCTCTTACCCAGACCGCTGGTTCACCTGCATCACCGATCCCGTGATCTACCCTCGCTAGTGGCCGGGCCCGTTAATTCGTGTCAAAGCCACGTCGGCCGGGGCACATTCGGGGCACATGACCATGAGATCTGCCCCGAAGCGATGAGAAGCGTTGAGATCTCGACCGCAGGTCAGAGCACGTGCGCGGCACTCCTCCTGGCGCCCATGGTAGTGAGGCAGCGGCTTCATGCGCCATTGCTTCTGCAATGGTTTCAGGTTCCAGCCGGCCGGTTGCTGCTCCATTACCCAGTCGATGCTGGTGGTGGTGATCAGGTGGGTGAAGGCGGCTGCCAGGTCGTGATTGTGCTGGAGTCTGGGGATCATGGTTGTCCCCGAAGATGGCGGTTGAGGTGGGCATCTCATGGCAACGGAACTCGCTGAAGAGATCGGCTTGACCGGACAGTTCGCGTTCGGCCCTGGCTCGTCGCGTCCTTCGACTTGCCCGTCGCCGAGCAGCGTCGCAGAGGGCGTGGCCAGCATCGCGTGCCTTCTCCATAGTGGGCCGGCATCACCGTTGCGCATGACCCGGCAGGCACTAACAGTCCCGCACGCACCTTGAGCAGGCGCGGGCGTCAGCGGGCGGGTCCAGCGCTCAGCGCCCAGTCAGATCACGTCGCGCCGCTTGGTCAGGGCGATTCCGGCGGCGACGAGAGCCACTGTGTATCCGATTATGATGGCCCCGCCGGCCCACCCGGGCGGGGCGTACGGGAAGGCCGGCCCGGATGTGATCATGACCTCTGAGGCGACCGCGGGGGCGATGACCGGCGCCGCGAGGATCCAGTCCTGGTGGAAGAGGTTGTAGAGCTCGGTGAAGAAGGGTTCGGCGCCGAAACTGCCCGCGTACACGCCTATCGCGGCGAACAGGGAGGCGGTCTGGCTGCGCAGCACCGCGCCGAGACCGACCCCGAAGACGCCCCAGGCGAGGAACGCGAGCAGGTTCAGCAGCACCGAACGGGTCACGGCCCATCCGGCTAGGGACGTGCTGACGTGCTGGCTGTACAGGAACAGCGGCGTGGCCACCGCGGCCAGGATCGTGCCCACCAGCCAGAACAGTGCTCCGCAGCAGGCCGCGGCAGCGACCTTGGCCATGATGACCGTGGCCCGGCGCGGAACGGTCACGAACGTCACGGCCGCCGTCTGGTTCGCGAACTCACTCGTCACGATCAGCACGCCGAGGAACAGCGCGAATATGACGCCGAAGAGCTTCCCCGAGGTCATCATGCTGGCGGTGATCGCGGCCACGCCCGTGGGAGTGCGGGCCTGCGCCGCCTGCGCGAGGGCCTGCGCTCGGCCGGGGCCCTGCTGCGGGTAAAGCTGATAGTGACTGCCGAACCCGTTAATCGTCAGCGCCAGCGCCGTGAACATGATGAAACTGGTGAGAAAGACCCACCCGGTGCTCGTGGTGCGGATCTTCATGAACTCGGCCCTGAGCAGGCGAACCAGGGTGGTCCCGGTGTCGTCGGCCTGGTCCAGGGCGGCGCTGTCAAGCAGCGCTGTCATCGGATCGCCGCCTTTCCCGCGGTGAGCTCGAGGAACGCGGCTTCCAGGTCAGGGAGCTGCGTGACTAGCTGGTGGATGGCGACGCCAGCCCGCAGCGCGGCTTCGCCGATCGCGACCGCGTCCGCCCCGGCGATGTACGCGCCGCCATCGTCGGC
>JBEKKH010000308.1:0-9698 GCA_050010815.1 Streptosporangiaceae bacterium
AGACGGGCAGTTCGCCCCGGTCCCGGGCCAGCAGCACCAGGCCAGCCGCCGAACCGCCGCCGGAGCTCGCGCCGCCCACGGCGATCCGCTGCGGGTCCACGTTCAGCTCCGGCGCGTGCTTGTGCGTCCACGCCAGCCCGGCGTAACAGTCGTCCATCGGGGCCGGGAACGGATGCTCGGGCGCGCGTCTCCAGTCGACCGAGACCGCCGCGCAGCCCACCGCGTCCACGATGTGGTCCATGACCCAGTCGTCCTGCTCGACCTCGCCGAGGACATGCCCGCCGCCGTGAATCCAGTACAGGCACGGCAGCACGCCGGACTGGCTGACCGGCCGGTAGTGCCGGACGCGTACATCCGGAGCTCCGTCCGCACCCGGGACCCAGTGGTCCTGGCGGGCCACGGTCGGGCTCGGCTGAGCGTCAGCGGCCGCGGCGGCCCGCCGCGCCAGCATGGTCTCACGAGCGGCCGGGATGTCGGACAGGTCCAGGACGGGCAGCCCCGCCAGCGCCGCCGCGACCTCAGGGTCCAGTCTCCGGTCTAGGTCCATGTGCCCTCCCGCGATGTCCGGTTCTCCAGGGAACGATGGTACGCACGAGTCAATGCGACCGTGTCCGCGCCTGCCGCCCGCCTGCGCCCAGGTCCCCGCCTGCCGCCGAAATCGGAGTGGACATCCTCGATCCGGCGGTTATCCTGGTCCCATGGTGGCCATCGTTCGCCTGCTCCTCGTTGGGCCGCACTGACACGATCGGTCAGTGCGGCAGCCCCTCATGCGTGAGGGGCTTTCTCGTTTCCCGGCCGTGGTCGCGGCCACCATCCGGCATGATCCAGCGGAACGAGGAGCACCGATGGACACCGAGGCACCGCCCTTCCGGTACGACGCGCGGCTGGCAGGCGAGATCGAGCAAACCTGGCAAGATCGCTGGGAACGCGAGGGGACCTTCCATGCCCCGAATCCGTCGGGCGCTCTATCCGGCGATTTCACTCGCGTGGCCGGGCAGCGCAAGTTCTACCTGGTCGACTCCTTCCCCTATCCCAGCGGCATCGGACTGCATGTCGGTCATCCGCTGGGTTATATCGGCACGGATGTGTTCGGCCGCTATCTGCGGATGACCGGCCATCAGGTGCTGCACCCGTTCGGCTTCGACGCCTTCGGGCTGCCCGCCGAGCAGTACGCGATCGACACCGGCCAGCACCCGGCCGTTACCGTCCGCCAGAACGCGGCGGTCATGCGCAGGCAGCTGGGGCGGCTGGGACTGGCCCATGACCGCAGGCGTGAGTTCATGACCAGCGACCCTTCCTATTACCGCTGGACGCAATGGATCTTCCTGCGCATCTTCAACAGCTGGTATGACCCCGCCGTCGCCCAGGCGCGCCCGGTCAGCGAGCTGATCGCGCAATTCGAAGGGGGACAGCGCCCCACCCCGGATGGCCGGCCCTGGCGAGATGGGCCGGCCATCCGGCAGCGGGAAATAGTCGATAGCCACCGGCTGGCCTACCTGGCCGACGTCACCGTCAACTGGTGCCCGGGGCTGGGCACCGTGCTGGCCGATGAGGAGGTGACAGGCGAGGGTCGCAGCGCCGTCGGCAACTACCCCGTGTACCGCAGGCCGTTGCGGCAGTGGATGCTGCGCATCACCGCGTTCGCCGAACGTCTGCTGGCCGATCTGGACGACGTGGACTGGCCGGAGCACGTCAAGCGGCTGCAGCGGAACTGGATCGGCCCGAGCGGCGGCCCGTACCACCTGAAAGACTGGCTGTTCTCCCGGCAGCGGTACTGGGGCGAGCCGTTCCCCATCGTGTACGACGACACCGGCCACCCGGTGGCGCTGCCGGAGGAGCTGCTGCCCGTGACGCTGCCAGAACTCACGGACTTCCGGCCGGTGCCGCAGGACGATGCCAGCGATCCGGTCCCGGCGCTGGCCCGGGCCCCCGGCTGGGCGGAGGTCACGCTGGACCTGGGCGACGGTCCGAAGCGCTACCGGCGCGAGCTGAACGTCATGCCCCAGTGGGCCGGCTCCTGCTGGTACTACCTGCGCTACCTGGATCCGGACAACGACACCGCACCCGTCGGCCGCGATATCGAGCGCTACTGGATGATGCCGCACGGTGTCGACTTGTACGTCGGCGGCGTCGAGCATGCCGTGCTGCACCTGCTGTACGCGAGGTTCTGGCATAAGGTGCTGTTCGACTACGGCGTCACGGGAACCGCGGAACCGTTCGGCCGCCTGTTCAATCAGGGTTACATCCTGGCGGACGCCTTTACCGATGCGCGGGGCAGGTACGTTCCGGCCGCCGAGGTCACCCACCGGCCGGACGGCTGGACCTACCGCGGCCAGCCGGTGAGGCGGCGAGCCGGGAAGATGGGCAAGAGCCTGAAGAACGGCATCAGCCCGGATGACATATGCGACGCCTACGGCGCGGACACGCTGCGGCTATACGAAATGGCGATGGGACCGCTGGAGGGTGACCGCCCGTGGCGTACCGATGACATCGTCGGCATGCATCGTTTCCTGCAGCGGCTGTGGCGGCTGATCATCGACGAGACGACGGGGGAGACCCGGGTCACCGCCGACACCCCCGCCGCCGGGCCCCGGGACGACGCCACCGCCCGCCTGCTGCACCGGACCATCACCGCGGTCCGGGAGGACTTCGCCGCGCTGCGGTTCAACACCGCGATCGCCCAGCTCATCACGCTGACCGCGCACGCGTCCCGGCTGGCCGGCGTGCCCCGCGCCCTGGCCGAGCCGCTGGTCCTGATGCTCGCGCCGCTAGCGCCGCACGTCGCCGAGGAGCTGTGGCGCCGGCTCGGGCATCCCTCGTCCCTGGCCTACGAGCCGTTCCCGTCGCCTGACGCTGCCCTGGCCGCCGACGATACCGTCACCCTTCCGGTTCAGGTCAACGGCAAGGTCCGCTTCACCATCGAGGTCGCGGCCGGGGCCGGCCAGGAACAGATCGCCGCCCTGCTGCCCAGCCATCCCGGCTACCCCCGCGAAGAGGTAGCCCGCGTGGTCATCGTCCCCGGCAAGATCGTCAACGTCGTCCTGCGGTGAGTAGAGGCCGGCTTAGTCGGCGCCGAACCGGCCCGCAGGGGGTCTCTGGCCGCTGCCTACGGTGGGCAGATAGGCCGCCTCGGGGCCCAGATGGTCAAGCAGCAGGTGCCGCAGCGGCTTGTCCTGCGCCCGCGCGGCCTCCACCGCCCGGTTCAGCAACCGCCGCGCCAGCCTGCCCACATCGGCCAGCTCGGCCGGCCGTTCCGTATTCGGCACGTTAAAAGCCTATGACTCCCGGCAATCTATTTTTCGACAGCCGAACGATCCGTGGCTCACCCACACCGCCAAGATCACGCATGAAAGACTCGAAGACGAGATGTGTACCGTGGTGGTTGACCTGGCGCCGCAAGACCAGGTTCCGTTGCTGCTGCTCGGCGTCCGCGACGAGTTCACCGGCCGCCCGTGGCAGCCGCCGGCCCGGCACTGGCCCGGCTCCCCGCTGATCGGCGGCCGGGACGAGCAGGCCGGGGGGACCTGGCTCGCGGTCCACCCTGACCTGCCCCGTGTCGCCTGCGTCCTGAACGGCCGCGGTGAATTCGCCCCGCCCGGCCGTCGCCGGTCCCGGGGCGAGCTCCCGCTGCTCGGGGCCGCCGAGGGCCCGCAGGCCCTGCGCAAGCTCCACGACGACGACGGGACCCTGGCCCGCTACGACCCGTTTTACCTGGTGTGCGCGGACCCGGCCGCGGTCCTGCTGCTGAGCTGGGACGGCCGGCAGGCCGGGCTCAGCGAGCTCGGCCCCGCCACCCACGTGCTGACCAACGCCGGTCACGTGTACCCACCGCGCGCCGCCGGGTCCACCCCGGACCCCAAGGCGGTCCGCTTCGGCCCGAAGTTCGCCGCGCAACGGCCCTCCGGCGACCCCGCCGCCTCCCTCCACGAGGCCTGGGGCCACTGGCTCACGCTCGCCGCCCCCGCCGAGCCCGTCACCGAACCAGGTTCGATCATCGTCCGCCGCGAACTGCCCGACGGCCGGGTGTGGGGGACCACGTCGGTCAGCCTGGTCGCCCTGGCCGCGGACGGCCGCCTGCGCTACGACTTCCAGGCCGTCCCCGCCGACCCGGCGATCTGGTACCCAGTCGCTCTCGGCTGAACGGCATCGTCATCAGCACGTCGTCGTGCACAGCGTGACTAGCTTCTCCAGGTCGTAACGCTGAAACGCGTCCGCGTAGCTGGCCAGCAGGTCCGCCTGCTCCGCGTCCACCGCGGACGGGCGCTGCTCGTCGGGCAGGGCCGCCAGGGTGGCCCGCGTCCGCTGCAGCGCGCTGTTGACGGCGGCCACGCTGGTCCCCAGGGTGCTGGCGGCCTCGGCGGCCGGCATCCGCAGCAGCTCGCACAGGATCAGCGTGGCCCGCTGCCTGGCCGGCAGGTGCTGGAGTGCGGTAATGAACGCCAGCCTGATCGTGTCACGCGCCACCGCGATGTCGGCCGGGTCGCCATGCTCGGGCACGACCCGGGAATCCGCAATCGGGGAGATCCAGCTATCGTCCGGGCGCCGGACCCTGCGCAGCGCCTCGGCCGGCAGCGAGGCCGGGCCCAGGTCGATCGGCAGCGCCCGGCGCTGGCGGCCGCGCAGCATGTCCAGGCAGATGTTGGTGGCGATCCGGTACAGCCAGGAACGCACGCTCGAGCGTCCCTGGAATCTGTCCGCCGCGCGCCAGGCCCGCAGCATCGTCTCCTGCACGGCGTCGTCGGCTTCGAAGCCCGAACCCAGCATGCGGTAGCAGTAGCCGGTCAGCTCCCGGCGGTACTGCTCGAGCGCGTCCGGGGTGAGCTCGGCGGGTGCGATCGGCGTCATAGTGCCTCACCCTACGACGGCCCCCCGACATTTCTACTGAGCCATTTCTGCCTGGGGTGCGCGACAAGTTATGTAGGGCCCAGCGAGTTCGCGCTGGTAAGGCTTCCGATCTGGTTGCGCGTCCCGCAACCAGATCGGAACCAGGCCGGCCACCGCGGTATCACCGCGGCGTGAGCGGGCCCGGCCGCCCGTCCGCCCGACAAAAACGGCAATACGGACCCTAGTCCAGGAATTCGAATTACCGTGGATACTTACCTGCCCTATGAGGGTAGTAATGATCCACGATCACAGCAGGGCCCGGGCGGGGACCGGGCGATTGAGACAGCTGGGGCACGCGAGGGCAGCGGGATCAGGCGGGACAGGCGACGGCCTGCTTCAGCAGCCGCGCGGCTTGAACTGGATCCCCGGGACAAGCGATTGACCTGGTGCGCGGTGCACAACCAGGCAGACCTCTCCTGACCGGCCGCGACCACAAGATGATCTTGACTACCCACAAAATCGACGTGCAGCCTTCGGCCTGTATGTCGGCGCGGCAGGTCAGGTGAGTTCCATGCCGTACCTGCTCATCAGCTCGCGTTCGGCCTCCCGCGGGGGCGGCTCGCCTGAGGACCAGAGCCGGTGCAGTTCCTCGAAGTAGGCATCCATCGCCGGAGCGTGCAGGACCAGCAGGCGGGCCGGCTCGGCGCCCCGGTTGCCGAAGGTATGCGCCGTCCCGCGTGGCACCAGCAGGAAATCGCCGGCCCCGCCGGTCAGCTCGGCCCCGCCCAGCTCGAACGTAACCGTCCCGGCCAGCACGAAGAAGGCCTCGGAGCAGTTCACGTGCCGGTGCGCCGGGGGAGTGCGGGCCCCCGGCGGCACGGTCCGTTCCATCAGCGAGAAGTCCCCGCCAGTCTGCGCGGCGACGGCCTTGAACGCCATCACGTTCCCGCGTGCGGTCAGCAGGTGACCCTGTCCCGATGGCACGACATCCGTCATGGCCCCTATTCTGCCCATGTGAGCGAGCCAAGATGACCGACCTGCTGGCCGACGCGGTAGCCGAGCTGTACGAGGCCGACCCGGATGACTTCACCCAGCGCCGCCAGAATCTGGTGACCAGCGCCCGCGAGGCGGGTCAGCCCGGTGCAGCCAAGCAGATCGCCGGGCTGCGCAAGCCGACCCGCTCGGCCTGGGTGGTGAACCGCCTGGTCCGCGCCGACCCGCGGGTCGCATCCCGGCTGGCGGAGCTGGCCGCCGAGCTCCGCGCCGAGCCCGCCATGGACGGCGCCAGGATCCGCGAGCTGACCGCGGCCCGCGGCCGCCTCGTCGACGAGCTCACCCGCCAGGCCCTGCAGGAGTCGGACCTGCCCGCACCGCCCGCGACCCTGCGCGAAGAGGTGGCCGCTACCCTTGACGCCGCGATCGCCGACCCGGAGGTGGCCGCGAACCTGGGCACCCTGGTGCGCGCCGCGCACTGGGCCGGCTTCGGCCTGGCCCCGCTCCCGGACGGCGCCTTCGTCCCGCCGCCTTCCCCCCGCACCAAGACCCCCCCGAAGACCGAGAAGCCCCCGCCCCCGCCCCCGCCGCCGGCTCCGGCTGAGGCCGCCCGCGAGCGGGACCGCCGTCGCCAGGAGAAAATCCAGGCGGCCGAACGGGCCGTGGCTGAAGCCGACCAGGCCGCTGCTTCCGCCAACGCGGCCGAACAGGACCTGGAGCACACGGTCCGCCAGCTGGAAGCCGAGCTCGCTGACGCCCGTCAGCGGCTCGCCGACGCCAGACGGCAGGCCTACCGGGCCGAGTCCAGGCAGCGCCGGGCAAACGCCGAACTTGGCCGGCTCCGCGAGT
Source organism: Streptosporangiaceae bacterium (assembly GCA_050010815.1). GTDB lineage: Bacteria > Actinomycetota > Actinomycetes > Streptosporangiales > Streptosporangiaceae > Palsa-504. Next base: position 6,667 of record JBEKKH010000308.1, read on the forward strand.
AAACCTTCCCGGTCAGCCAGCGCCTCTTAATACACGTGATAGCGCTGAGCCGGTGTGATGGTCGGGAAGGAATCGAGGGGTCGGTGGAGGTGTCACCCGCGCAGGGTCGTCCGTCTGAACCGGACGGGTTCCGTGACTTCGTCGAGGCGCGATCGAACGCCTTGCTCCGGTCGGGCTGGCTGCTGACCGGCGACTGGCCGAGCGCCGAGGATCTCGTGCAAACCGCGCTGGCGGCGGCCTGGCCGCGGTGGGACAGCTTGACCAGGCAGGATGCGCCCGAACTGTACGTGCGCAAGATCATGGTGAACACGTACCTGCGGTGGCGCCGGCGGCGCTGGACCGGCGAGGTGTCGACCGGGCGACTGCCCGAGCTGCAGGTCTACGGCGACGTGTTCGCTCAGGTTGATGCCCGTCAGGCGCTGATCGCGGCGCTGGACCGGCTGCCGGCCAGGCAACGCGCCGTGGTGGTGCTGCGCTACTTCGCCGACCAGACGGAGGCGCAGACCGCGGCGGCGATGGGCTGCTCGGTCGGCACGGTGAAAGCTCATGCGTCCAAGGCACTGGCCCGGCTCAGGGACGCGCCCGGACTGGCTGAGCTCATGGCTGGAGGCGTGGCGTCGTGACCACAGAAGAACGGCAAGTGGCGGACATGCTGCGCCGCGTCGCCCCCGAGCCGCCCCGCCAGGTGACGGTCGAGGACGTCGCGTTCCGGCTGGCTGACCAGGGCGCCGGGCGCCGTCACCGCGAACCCCGCGCCGCAGCTCGGGGCGGCTGGGCCCGGCGCTGGGCGCCGGCGCTGGCCGCGGCGAGCGTGATCGTGGTGGCCGGCGCCAGCGCCGGCGTCGCGACCGTGGTGACCTCACACCGCGGTCCGGCCTCGTCCGCCGGCCCGGCGTCGCCCCCGGCCTCCTCCCCGGCGTCGGCCTCCTCCCCGGCCCCGTCGCAGCGGCCGACCTCGCCGCCCGAGCGCGTGGCCAACGGGATGTGGGGCGCCGAGCTGATCACCCGCGACCAGTTCCACCAGGACTCGCTGACCAGCGGCGACGGCTCGCTGTACGCACTCAGCGGGAATTCCCTGGACCGGATCGACCCGGTCACCGGCGACGTCGTGGACAGCGCGCCTGTCGTCCCGCCGATTACGAACCCGCCCGTCGTTACCGGGAACACCGTGTGGGTGGTGGCGTCGTACGCCGGCACCAGCGTCGTGCTGCACGGCTACAACGGCAAGTCCCTGGCCCAGGTGGCGTCGGTCACCGTCCCGGTCAGCGGCGAGGTGTCCACCACGGCCAGCGGGGTGCTCGCCACCGGTTCCGGCGGCTATCTGTACGTGGCCGCGGGCCGCAGCGTCGCGGTGATCAATCCCAGCACCCACCTGGTGGTCAGGCAGATCAGCGTGTCCGCGGGTCCGGTCAGCTCGGTGGCCCTCGCACCGGACGGGAGCAAGCTCTACGCCAGCACGAGCACCCTGGAACTGTTTAGCTACAACCCGGCCACTGGGGCGGAACTAGGCGCTTCCGAGTTTCTTGCTCTCACTAGTACCGCGGGGAACCTGGTCGCGACCTCTGGGGGAGTCTGGGGCACCATCGGAGTGAATATGACCGAGTCGACCTGGTTCGCTCCAGACGCGGATCTGACTCGCATGGTCCGCTTCGGCGCGGGAGCAGGGGCAGGCCTGAGTTCTGTCCCCACTTCCACCGGCGGGATTGTCTGGATCGGCGGCTCGCACACGCTGGCATGCGCGAGCCCGGTGACCGGGCAGGTCCTGAAGACCGCCACCATCCCCACCGACGGCGGTGTGGTGGAGGACGTCGGCAGCGTCACGATCACGCACGGCCACGCTTACGCGTATTACCAGGACGAGCGGGCCCACCAGGCCGGCGTGGTGATCCTCTCTCCGCCGGCCGGCTGCTCGAGCTGGAGGACCTGACCCGGGAACCTGGCGCGAGCCGAACCCTGCCGGCTCGCGCGGCCTAACCGCCGGGTCCGTCCGTCACCCGTTCCTCAGGTGGCGGCGGACCTGGCGGCGTTCCTTCGCCGAACGGCCGGCCGCCGAGTTCGGCGCGCCGGTGCGGCTCGAGCCAGCCGGACAGGTCGGGCCCGGCCGGGACGATCTGGGACGGGTTCACGTTGGTGTGCACCCGGTAGTAGTGCTGCTTGGTCTGCGCGAAGTCGATCGTGTCGCCGAAGCCGGGCGTCTGGTACAGGTCACAGGACCGGCATCTCGGTGAGCTTGCTCCGGTTGCACTTGAAGTGGCCGTGATAGACGGCGTCGAACCGGGCCAGCGTGGGCCAGAGCCTGATGTCCGCCTCGGTGATCGTGTCGCCCACCAGGTAGCGCCGGGTGGCGAGCCGCTCGGACAGCCAGTCAAGCCGGCCGAACAGCTGGCCGTAAGCCTGTTCGTAGGCCGCCTGCGTGGTCGCGAACCCGCACCGGTACACGCCGTTGTTCAGGTCCTCGTAGACGAGGTCGCTGACCTCCTCGATTTCGTCCCTCAGCTTCTCCGGGTACAGCTCGGGCGCGCCCGGCCGGTGGAACGCCGTCCACTCGTGTTCCATGTCCAGGGTGATCTGCCGGAAGTCGGCGGTCACCACCGCACCGGAGGAGATCTCCACGATGGCCGGGACGGTGACCCCACGGTCGTAGCCGGGCACCGCCTTCTCGTAGGCCTCCCGCAGGAAGTGAATGCCGAGCACCGGGTCGACCTCGCCGGAGTCAAGGTCGAACGTCCAGCTCCGCCAGTCGTGCTCGGGCCCGCAGACGCCCATGGACAGGGCCGGCTCGAGCCCGAGCAGCCGCCGGACGATCATCGTGCGGTTCGCCCACGGACAGGCCCGCGCGACCGCCAGCCGGTACCGGCCCGCCTCCGCCGGGAAGCTGCCGTCCCGCCCGTCGGCGGTGATCCGCCCGTTCAGGTACTTGGTATCGCGTACAAACTCGCCCGTAGCGCTCACCGTTCCGACGCTACCTCGTTTCTCCCGGAAAGTCCTGTTGAGGTGCGGATATGTCGTATCGGGGACTACCGGCCCGAGCC
>JBEKKH010000309.1:0-11756 GCA_050010815.1 Streptosporangiaceae bacterium
GCCTGGCGCTAACGGTAATGGCGCGGAAGCGGGTCATGGTCACCTCGTGGAGCTCGCCCACGAGGAGGACGGCGGCGTGATTCCGGCAGGGTTCGGCCTGGCCGTGATCTCCGGCCTGGCCGACGACGTGCACGTCTCGTCGACAAGTTCCGGCGTCAGTGTCCGGATGAGCTGGCCGTCGGCCGTCAGGACCTGAAGCGTCCGAACCGCCAGGTCATGGCCGCCTGTGGGGCGATCATCGGCCGTACCGGCTCGAACCTAGCGGGGTATCCCGCTGATCCTATGATTACTTTCCCGTATCGTAATTATTACAAACAGGTAACAAAACTGTTAGGAATGGCCCGGTGTTAGTGGTTCAGCCTGTGCGTGCGTAGACTCCCGGCCACTCGTTTAGTCCCGATCGGGAACGTGCTTCCGCTCGGATTCAGGAGGTCGAATGTCCAGGCTAGTCCCTGCGCTGGCGGCGAATCCCGTCAGTGTGAGCGGCTCCAACCTGACCTGGGTTGTGGTCGTCGCGGTCGTCGCCCTGCTCGCGCTCGGCGTGGCCGGCTTGCTGGTGCGGGAGGTGCTCGGAGCCAGCCAGGGCACCCAGCGGATGCAGGAGATCGCCCTCGCGGTTCAGGAAGGCGCGGCCGCCTACCTGCGCCGCCAGTTCAGGACCCTCAGCGTGTTCGTGGTCATTATCTTCTTCGTCCTGCTGCTGCTGCCCGCCGACGACAGCGGGGTGCGCTGGGGACGTTCCGTCTTCTTCTTGGTCGGTGCGGGCTTCTCCGCGCTGACCGGGTTCACCGGGATGTCGCTGGCGGTGCGCGGCAACGTCCGGGTCGCCGCGGCGGCCCGCGAAGCCGACGGCGGTCAGCGCCAGGCCATGCGGATCGCGTTCCGTACCGGCGGCGTGGCCGGCATGTTTACGGTGGGCCTTGGCCTGTTCGGTGCCGCCATAGTGGTGCTGTTCTACAAGGCGAATGCGCCGCAAGTCCTGGAGGGCTTCGGCTTCGGCGCCGCCCTGCTGGCCATGTTCATGCGGGTCGGCGGCGGCATCTTCACCAAGGCCGCGGACGTGGGCGCGGACCTGGTCGGCAAGGTCGAGAAGGGCATCCCGGAGGACGACCCGCGGAACGCCGCGACCATCGCCGACAATGTCGGTGACAACGTCGGCGACTGCGCGGGTATGGCCGCGGACCTGTTCGAGTCCTACTCGGTGATGCTGGTCGCCTCGCTGCTGCTCGGCAAGGTGGCGTTCGGGAACTACGGCCTGGTCTTCCCGCTGATCGTGCCGATGATCGGCGTGATCACCGCCGTCATCGGCATCTTCGTGGTCGCGCCGCGCAAGGGCGACCGGAGCGGCATGACCGCCATCAACCGCGGTTTCTTCGTCTCGGCGGTCATCTCGCTGGTGCTGGTCATCATCGCGTCGTTCTGGTACCTGCCGGACAAGTTCAGCAAGCTGACCGGGGTCACGACCAGCTCGATTCTCAGCCACGGCGGGAACCCGCGCCTGCTGGCCATCGGCGCGGTGATCATCGGCATCGTGCTGGCCAGCGCCATCCAGCTGCTGACCGGGTACTTCACCGAGACCAGCCGCAAGCCGGTGCGAGACATCGGCGACAGCTCGGAGACCGGCGCGGCCACCGTCATCTTGTCCGGGATCTCGACCGGGATGGAGTCCGCCGTCTACGCGGCGCTGCTGATCGGCGCCGCGGTCTTCGGTGCCTACCTGCTCGCGTACAACAACCCGCAGATCGCCTTCTTCGCGGTGGCGCTGACCGGCACCGGCCTGCTCACCACGGTCGGCGTGATCGTGACCATGGACTCGTTCGGCCCGGTCACCGACAACGCGCAGGGCATCGCCGAGATGTCGGGCGACGTCGACGGCGCGGGCGCCCAGGTGCTGACGCAGCTGGACGCGATCGGCAACACCACCAAGGCGATCACCAAGGGCATCGCGATCGCCACCGCCGTGCTCGCGGCCACCGCCCTGTTCGGCGCGTTCGACACCACGGTCAAGGACAAGCTCAGCGCGGCCGCCGCCAGCAGCTTCAACCTGTCCGTCGACAGGCCGAACGTCCTGGTCGGGGTGATCATCGGCGCCGCGGTGGTGTTCATGTTCGCCGGCCTGCTGATCCTGGCCGTGGGCCGGGCGGCCCAGCGGGTCGTGCTTGAGGTCCGGAACCAGTTCCGCACCCATCCCGGGATCATGGACTACACCGAGAAGCCCGATTACGCCCGGGTGGTCGACATCTGCACCAAGGACTCGCTCCGCGAGCTCGCCACGCCGGGCATCCTGGCCATTCTCACGCCCATCGCGGTCGGCTTCGCGTTCGGCTACGCGCCGCTCGGGTCGTACCTGGCCGGCGCGATCGCCGCCGGGGTCCTGATGGCGGTTTTCCTGGCCAACTCCGGCGGCGCCTGGGACAACGCCAAGAAGCTGGTCGAAGACGGCAATCACGGCGGCAAGGGCTCCCCGGCCCACGAAGCCACGATCATCGGCGACACCGTGGGTGACCCGTTCAAGGACACCGCCGGCCCCGCCATCAACCCGCTGATCAAGGTGATGAACCTGGTCGCGCTGCTGATCGCGCCGACCGTGGTGGAATACAGCAGCAACATCGGCCTGCGGGTCGGCGTGGCCCTCGGCGCCGTCATCGTCGTGATCGCCGCCATCTTGGTCTCCAAGCGCCGCTCGGGCGGCATGGAGGTGGACGCCCCGGCGGCCACCGAGGTGGGTGGCGCGGTCTCACCGGCGCTGGAGGGCGTCAGCCCGGTCCCTGGCGTGGAGGGCGTCGGCCCGGTCTCGGGTGCAGACGTCACGGACGCTGCCGCCCGCGACGGTGCCGAAGATCGCGCGACCGCCGCCAAGCGGCCCGAGTAACCAGCCGCCGAGCAACGCTCAGCCCGGCCGACCCAAACCCGGGTCGCAGGTCCGANNNTCGCAGGTCCGACCGACCTGCGACCCGGTCCCGCAAGTCCCACCTGAGCTGCCCGCCGCCATTTTGCGCGGTGGATCCGGGCTCTGCGGTGGATCCGGTGCATCATGATGCACCAAATGCTCCATGAAGCCCGGATCCACCACGATCTTGCCTCTGGCCCGCGGCACCACGGGCACGCACGTGCTGTCTAACGTCCAATCGTCTATACGGGTGAGGCTCGCGGTACGCCGGAATCCGGTGGGCGGACGGGACCGCGAGCGACCGGCTGGCGGCTCGCTAGGACTCGGCAATCTCCTCGCTGGAGATCCCGAGCAGGTAAAGGACCGCGTCCAGGTAGGGGACGCTCAGCGAGGTGTCCGCCGCGTCGCGGACCATGGGCTTGGCGTTGAACGCCACGCCGAGGCCGGCCGCGGCGATCATGTCCAGGTCGTTGGCGCCGTCCCCGACCGCCACCGTCTGGGATAGCGGGACACCGGCGTCGGCGGCGAACCGGTACAGCGCGTCCGCCTTGCCGGCCCGGTCGATGATCTGACCCGCCAGCCGCCCGGTCAGCTTCCCGCCGCTGATCTCGAGCACGTTGGCCGCCACGTAGCCGATGCCGAGCTCGGCGGCCAGCGGCTCGATCACCTGGACGAAACCGCCGCTGACGATCCCGAACTTGTAGCCAAGGCCGCGCAGGGTGCGGATCAGCGTCCGCGCGCCGGGCGTGAGCCGCAGCTCATCTCGCACCTCGTCGAGGACGCCGGCCTCCAGTCCGGCGAGCAGCGCCACCCGCTCGCGCAAAGACGCGGCGAAGTCGAGATCGCCGCGCATCGCGGACTCGGTCACCTTCGTCACCTCGGCCGCACAGCCGGCCCGGGCCGCCAGCAGGTCGATCACCTCGTCCTGGATCAGGGTGGAATCCACGTCCATCACGATCAGCCGCATGGCCCGCCGGTACAGGCCGCCGCGCTGGACCGCCACGTCGACTCCCTGCTCGGCGGCGGCGCGGGCCAGGTCGGCCCGGAGCCCGACCGGGTCCCCGCCGGAGACGTCCAGCTCGATACAGGTCACCGGCCGCTGCGCGAGCCGGCCGATCCGGTCGATGTTGGCGCCGCTGGCGGCGATCCGGCTGGCGATGGCGGTGATCGCGGCGGGGGCCAGCGGGCTGCCGAGCAGGGTGACGTGAAGCCGGCCGCTCCGGGCCGCGGAGCTCGCCGAGGACACCGAACCCGGCCGGTCCGAGCCGGTGGTGATCTCGGCCTCCAGGTCAAGATCAGCGGCGAGCGCGCTCACCCCGGCGTGAATGCCGGTCAGGTCGGGTGGTGCCTCGCAGCCGAGCAGCACGCCGAGCACTAGCCGGCCGCGGATGACGACTTGCTCGATGTCCATGACGGTCAGCGGGTACCCCGCCAGGATGGCGAACAGCCGGGAGGTCACCCCCGGCCTGTCCCGGCCGGTCAGCGTGATGAGCAGGGTGGTCCGCGGTGTATCCACGGCGGCAGGCTACCCCAAAGATCGCGCGGCGGTCCGCCCGGCGGCCACGACCCGGCTAACGCTTTTGATTCCTGAGCATGGTGATGTCGAGGCCGTCCAGGTCGCCCCGGAGGTCGATGGCGGTGATCGTGCCGGCCTCGACGGTGAAGCGGAACACGACGCGCGGCCGGCCGGCCGGGGCCCAGACCAGGCCGGCGTCCCCGTCGATGAGGGCGGGTCGCGCGGCCTGGGCGCCGCTGGCGAAGATGCGGCCGACCGCGTCGGCCCCGCGAACCTCGGCGTCGGCGCCCAGCTGGTCCGTGTGGACCCCGCGGTCCTCGGCGGCGGCGGCGGCGACGCCCAGCTGGACCGCGACCTGGTCGGCGCGCATCACGATGTCCGGGTCGAGCATGGCGAGCAGCGCGTCGAAATTACCCTCGCGGGAGGCGGCCAGGAAGGCCCGGATGAGGTCCTCCTTGGTTTCCGTGCCTGCAGTGCCATCCAGGGCGCTGGGGTTGCCTGAGGGGCCGGTGCTGTCCCGGGCGCCGGAGCTGTCTGAGGGGCCGGGGCTGTCCTGGGCGCCGGAGCTGTCTGAGGGGCCGGGGCTGTCCTGGGCGCCCGTCTGCTGGACCCGGCGGCGGGCGCGGCTGGCCAGCTGGCGGACCGCGGCTGGAGAGCGGTCCACGATGGGTGCTATCTCCTTGAACGGGACGGCGAACATGTCGTGCAGCACGAACGCCAGCCGTTCGGCGGGCGTGAGCGTGTCCAGGACGACGAGCAGGGCGAGGCCGACCGAGTCGGCCAGCAGCGTCTCCTGCTCCGGTTCGGCCGTTGCCGGTGCGCTGACATCGGCCGGGTCGATAAGTTCCTCGCGGCGCGAGGCGCGGGACTTGAGCATGTTCAGCGACACCCGGGCCACGATCGTGGTGAGCCAGCCGTCCAGGTTCTCCACCGCGCCGGTGTCCGACCGGCTCAGCCGGAGCCAGGCCTCCTGGACGGCGTCATCGGCTTCGGCCCGCGAGCCGAGCATCCGGTAGGCTACCGCCCGCAGGCGGGGGCGATCGGTTTCAAATTTCGTCGCCAGCCAGTCGTGTTCGTTCATCTGGTCACATTCTCCCGTCGCCGCCTGTCATGTAACTGACCGGCGGGAACCCGCCGATGTGACGAGCCAGGCCAAGGCCACCCATACCAAGGCCACCCAAACCGAGGCAACGCAGACCTAGGAGTATCTATGACCGAAGGCGTCCAGGTAGTCGTCTATCCCGTCAACGACCTCGCGGCGGCGAAGGCGCGGTTTGCCGCGCTGCTGGGCGTGCCGCCCTACGCGGACACGCCGTACTACGTGGGCTTTAAGGTCGCTGGGCAGGATATCGGGCTCGACCCGAACGGGCACCGCGCGGGGGCGGTGGCGTACGTCGCCGTCACCGACATCAAGGCGCGCCTCCAGTCGCTGATCGACGCGGGCGCCGAGGTGAGCGAGGAACTCAACGACGTCGGCGGCGGGCGGCTGATCGCCTCCGTGAAGGACCCGGACGGGAACCTGATCGGCCTGCTGCAAGATCCCGCTTGAGCATGATCGCTAGAGCAGCAGGTGCACGTCGCCGAACTCATGCCACAGGTACCCGGAGCTGATCGCGGCGGCGTAGCACCGGCTCAGCAGGTCCTGGCCGGCGAACGCGGCCAGCATCCGCAGGTGCGACGAACGTGGTTCGTGCAGGCCGGTGAGCAGCCCGTCCACCGCCCTGACGCCGGTTTCCGGCGTGACCACGTGCGACGTCCAGCCCGCGGCGGCTGATACCTTTCCGTCCGGGCGGGCCGCCGTCTCCAGCGCCCGAACGACGGTGGTGCCCGCCGCGATGACCCGGCCTCCGGACGCCCGCACGTGGTTGACCAGCCGGGCGGTCGCGGGCGGGACGTCGTACGGTTCCGGGTACGGGTCCTCGCCTGCCTCCAGCGAGGACACGCCGCAGTGCAGCGTGAGCGGGGCGATCAGCACGCCGCGGCTGACCAGCTCGGTGACCACCGCGGGGGTGAACGGGCGGCTGGCGCTCGGCATCTCCGCGCTGCCCGGATTGCGGCCGAACACCGTCTGGTAGCACGCCAGCGGCCAGTCGCGCCGCACATAGGAGTACCTGATCGGGACTCCGTAGCGGAGCAGGTAGGGCACCACCGCCACCGACAGCCGGGCTCGCCAGAGCCGGGCGCCGGCCCGGGCCTGAAGCGTCAGCGCCGCCCCGCCGGGCAAGTCGAGGACCTGGCCGACGCACCCGTGGCCGTTCGGCCGGGAGGTCTTGTTTGTGATCTGACGCAGCTCGACCAGCCAGGCACCGTCGGGCCGGGCGGTGGAGAAGTGCACGGCCAGGCCGCCGCCCGCGCGCACCTGGGCGGGCAGCGTCCCGGTGGTGTTGACGACCAGCAGGTCTCCGGGGAGCAGCAGGCCGGGCAGCTCGCCGAAGGCGTGGTGGCTGATCTCGCCGGACCGGCCGCGGCTGACCAGCAGGCGCACGCCGTCGCGGGGCACGCCGCGGGCCTCGGGGGGATCGTGCGCCTCGTGTTCGGCGGGAAGGACAAAATCGGCCAGCACGGCATCGGCCAGCCCGGGGTCGGCAGTGATAGTCATGAGAGCTCCGCCAGGCTCGCCGGGGCGGCGCCGTGGGCGGCGGGCATCAGGTGGGCGGCGCGGTACCTGCCGCTCGGCAGCCGCTGCGAGATGAGCCGGACGAACGCGGGGACCACCGACTCGGGCCGTGGCCGGTCCGAGATGTCCTGGCCGGGGAAGGCCTGCTGGTGCATGTCGGTGCGCAGGTCACCCGGGTCGGTCCACCAGACGCGGAGGCCGGGCTCCTCGGCCGCCAGCACGTTCGACGCCTGCTCCAGGGCGGCCTTGGCGGCGCCGTAGCCGCCCCAGCCCGTGTACGCCTCCACCGCCGCGTCCGAGGTGATGTTCAGCACCGCGCCGCCGTGCGTGCGCAGCAGCGGTAGCAGCTGCTGGGTCAGCGCGACGGGCGCGATCACGTTCACCTCGAAGGCGGCCCGCAGCTCGTCGGCCGGGTAGTCGGCCAGCGCGGGCAGCGGACTGGCCCCCAGCGTGCCCGCGTTGTTGACCAGGACGTCCAGCCGGCCCGCGGCGTGCGCGGCCCGGCGCAGCGCGGCCCGGTGCGCGGGATCGGTGACGTCGCCGCTGATGGCGGTGACGTTTCCGCCGGCGGCGCGGATCTCGGTGGCGGCGGCGTCGAGGGCGGCGGCGTCTCTGGCGTCGATGATGAGGGCGAAGCCCTCGCGGGCCAGGCCGGCCGCCAGGGCCCGGCCCAGCCCGCGGGAGGCCCCCGTGATCAATGCTGTTGGTGTGTTCATGTCTTCGCACGCTAGGCGCTCGGGCGGTGCGGCACATCGGTCCGGCGCCCGGGTTGACACCGTCCCATGGTCCTAGGACCTGCGGCCGATGCGGGCCGCCCGCGGCCCGGCTAACGTCGGGTTCATGGGCGATGAGCTGGACGAGCTCTACCAGGTGAGCCAGGCGGTGCTGTCCGTCACCCGGCAGATGTCCGTCCGTGACGTGCTGCAGGTGATCGTGCGGTCGGCGCGGTCCCTGGTCGGCGCGCGCTACGCCGCGCTCGGCGTGCCCGACGACGGCGACTCGTTCGCCGAGTTCGTGGTGGACGGGATGACGTCGGCGCAGTGGCAGGCGATCGGTCCGCTGCCGCGTCGGCACGGGATGCTGGCCGTGCTGCTGAACGAGGGTCAGCCGGAACGGCTCGCCGATATCCGCGCCGACCCGAGGTTCGAGGGCTGGCCCGACGGGCACCCGGACATGTCGCATTTTCTCGGGGTGCCGGTGCGCGACGGCGACCGGGTCCTCGGCATCATCTTCGCCGCCAACAAGGTGCCCGCCCCGGCGGCCGGCCGCGGGTTCACCGAGCGGGACCAGGAGATACTCTCGCTGTTCGCCGCGCACGCCGCGATCGCGTTGACGAACGCCCGGCTGTACGAGCGCAGCCGGGAACTGTCGGTGCTGCAGGAGCGCTCCCGGCTGGCCCGGGAGCTCCACGATGCCGTGACCCAGAAGCTGTTCGGCATCAGGGCGCACGCCCGGGCCGCGGCGGTCCTGGCGACCAGGGAACCGGCCGACGCGGGCCGGGTCCTGGCGGAGATCGACGTGATCGGCGCGCTGGGCGCGCAGGCGCACGCCGAGCTGCGCGCGGTGATCGACGGGCTGGCCCCGCCCGACCTGGAAGCCGCCGGGCTGGCCGAATCGCTGCGCAGGTACGCGGGGCTAGCCGCCGGGCTAGCCGGTCCCGCGCACGGGATCAGGGTCACGTTCACCGCCGCCGAGCTGCCCGCGCTCGGGGCCCAGGCGGAGGCGGCGCTGTACCGGGTCGGGCAGGAAGCGCTGCACAACGCGCTGCGCCATTCCGGTGCGAGCTGCGTCCGGGTCGCCTTGACCCGCAGCGCGCGCCGGGCGGTGCTCGAGGTCGCCGACGACGGGCACGGGTTCGCGCCGGAGCTGCCGTCGAGCGGTCTCGGGCTGGCCTCGATGCGGGAGCGTGCCTCGGTGGCGGGCGGGGTACTGACCATACGTTCGGGTAAAAAGGGCACGCTGGTGCGGATGACGGTGCCCCTCAAGCGGGGAGGCGAGCGGTGCTCCGGCCCATCTCCGTCCTGATCGTCGATGACCACCCGGTGGTCAGGCGCGGACTGCGGGTCCTGCTCGAGGTCCAGGACGGGATCGAGGTGGCCGGGGAGGCGGGGGACGCCGCGGCGGCGCTCGCGCTGGCCGCCGAGCATGCCCCCGACGTGGTCCTGCTCGACCTGAAGCTGCCCGGCACAGACGGCATCGCGGTCCTGGGCGAGCTCAAGGCCAGGGGCAGCGCCGCGCGGGTGCTTGTCCTCACCAGCGACACCGAACCCACGGCGGCGAGCCTGGCCGTTCGTTCGGGCGCGGCGGGAGTGCTCTATAAGGACGTCGACCCGGATGCGCTGGTGCGCGCGATCCGGTCGGTGCACGATGGCCACCTGGTGCTCGCGCCGGAGGCGGCTAGGACGTTGATGCGCGTCGCCGGGCCCGGGAACCCGGGGGCTGGCCTGGATGCGCTGACCACCCGCGAGCGTGAGGTCCTGGCCCAGCTCGCCACGGGGCGGTCCAATCGGGAGATCGCCCGGGCCCTGCGGGTTTCTGAGAAGACGGTGAAGGCTCACGTCAGCTCGGTGCTGGCCAAGCTCGGTGTCGCCGATCGCACCCAGGCCGCGCTGCTGGCCGTCAGGCACGAGCGCGCGACCTAGCCGCGGACCAGGTGCGCGTAGACGATGATGTTGTCCAGGTAGTGGCCGGTGGCCGGGTCGAACGGCCCGCCGCAGGTGATCAGGCGCAGGCTCGGGTAGCCGGCCCGCCCGTAGACCGACGCGGTGGGGAACGCGTCCTTGGCCACCTTCTGTACCCCGTCCACGGCGAAGGTGGCCACCTTGGAGTCCGCCAGCGTCACGTATACCTTGTCCCCGGCCCGGAGATCCTTGAGGTAGTAGAACACCGAGACCGCGGTGGCGGAATCGACGTGGCCGAGGATGACCGAGGCGCCGCTCTGGCCTGGCGTCGGGCCGTACTCGTACCAGCCGGTCAGGTTGTGCGCGGCGAGCGGCGGCACCTGGACGGTGCCGTCGGCATTCTTGCCGAGCTTCATGACCGGTGCGCTGACCCCGATGGCCGGGATGCGGACGCTGACCGGCACCGACCGCGCCAGCGCCGTGGCCCGGGGGTCGTGGCTGAGCTTGGGCGGCGCGGTCGTCACCGATGCCGGGGTCACCGTAGCCCCGGCATTGGCTGGAGGCCCGTCCAGCAGCCCGAACGCGGCCACGCTGACGCCGCCCGCACACAGCACGGCGGCCGCGAGGACTATCCCCAGGGCCCACCGGCCGAGAGGCGTGCGCCGATGGCGAGCCAGATACAAGGAGGTCAGGCGGCCGGCAGCCGCGTCCTGCGCCAGCGCCGGAAGGCCAGCAGGCCCAAACCGCCGGAGACCAGCGCCAGCGCGGCTCCGCCCGCAGCCAGCGGCACGTCACTGCCGCCGCCGGTAATGCTGCCGCCGCCACCGGTGTTGGCCCCGCCGGGCGGAGCCGACGTGCTGGTGCTCGTGGCCGATACCGTGGGCACAGGTATCGTCGACAGCGTCGGGGTGGGGGTCGGCACCGGGCTCGACGTCGAGGGTGTCGGGCTCGGAGTGGTGGGAGTCGGAGTCGGGGTCGGGGTCTTGCAGGTGCACGTCGGCGACGGCGTCGGGGTGGGTGACGGGTGCTGGCACGTACACGTGGGCGTGGGTGTGGGCGAGGGTGTCTGGCAGGTGCACCTCGGCGTGGGCGTCGGTGTGGCCGTGGCCGTCGCCGCCGTGCCGGGCTGGCCGCTCACCGCGGCCGAGATGCTGATGCTGGTATGGGTAGCCGACAGGGTGGTCGCATGCGCGGCCGTGCCCGTCACCGTCAGCATGAATGCTGCTACGCCGAAGGCGAAACAGCTTGCGAGCACGCGTGCGCGCATGGCCATTTCCGCTCCTCCTCGCTGGATTGCTGCTTATAGGTCATACAGGAGTAACTAAACAATCATGAAGCGTAACGGTTTTTATACATTGATGCCCTACCGTAAGCGATTCTTAAGCACTTTGATGCGGGAATAGGGCGACGGAGGCAACGGGACACTTCTGTCGTCCTAGTTAGCATCACCTGGTGATATTTGGTGCTTAACTGAGGACGCGACGGCGGGCAGGCGGCGGCCAGTACGGCGGCCAGGGTGGCGCGGCGCGGGAACTGGCGGCACCAGTTCGCGCGCCCGGCTGGGCTGAGGGGGGCACGGTGGCATAGGTTCGGTCTCGGTGGCCATTCGAGCCGGCCTGATCCACGGGTACCGGGCGGAGAAAGGGGACCCCTAGTGTCCGACGAGGTACTGCGGCTCCGTGGCGTCGAGGTCCGGCGTGACTCGGCGGTCCTGCTGCGCAACGTGGATTGGACGGCGCACGGCGACGAGCGCTGGATCCTCATCGGTCCCAACGGCGCGGGCAAGACCACCCTGCTTCAGATCGCCGCGACCACGGCGTTCGCCTCGCAGGGCACGGTCGAGGTCCTCGGCGAGAAGATGGGCGAGGTCGACATCTTCGACCTGCGGCCCAGGATCGGGCTGACCAGTGCCTCGATCGCCGAGCAGGTCCCGCCCGGGGAGAAGGTCATCGACCTGGTGCTCACCGCCTCCTACGCCATCTTGGGCCGGTGGAAGGAGGAGTACGATTCCGCCGACGTTACCCGCGCCGTCGAATTGCTCGACGCGCTCGGCTGCGCGCACTTGATCAGGCGCAAGTTCTCCACTCTGTCCGAGGGCGAGCGCAAGCGGGT
>JBEKKH010000310.1:0-8792 GCA_050010815.1 Streptosporangiaceae bacterium
TGGGCAGGAAACACACCCGTGGCCGGGAGGCGCGCGCCAGCGACAACACGAACTCGTCAAGCAGGGGGTTATCAGGCTCCATCGAGAACCCGCCGCCGCCCATGGCCACTATCCGCCGCGCATCCACGCCGCGCAGCGTACCGCAGCTGGTGAGGCCCACCTGTAAGTTCGGCCTTGCCGCCATTGTCGTGGGCGCCTAACGCTCGATATGCGGTCGGCCGGCTCTGCGCTTGGCGAAGGGCATCTCGTTCAGGGTAGGCTTTGGCGCGGCCTCGTTGGTCCAGACTCTGGTGAGGTGAGTTCCGGGCGGTGTGCTGATAAGACGCCCAGGAGGAGACCGTGGACGCTGTCGTCGTAGAGGACCTGCGGAAAAGCTATGGCGCCACCCGCGCCGTGGCCGGGGTGAGCTTTACCGTCAGGTACGGGGAGATCTTCTCCCTGCTCGGGCCGAACGGCGCGGGCAAGACGACGGTGCTGGAGATCCTTGAGGGATACCGGCAGGCGGATCAGGGCACGGTCGTGGTGGCCGGCCTCGATCCGGGTGACAGGCGCACCGGGCGGCAGCTGCGCGAGCAGATCGGCCTGGTGCTCCAGGAGCTCGCGGTGGAGCCGTACCTGACGGTGCGCGAGTCGATCTCCCGCAACGCGGGCTACTACCCCAATCCGCGCGATGTCGGCGAGGTGATCGGGCTCGTCGGCCTCACCGGCAAGGAGAAGAGCAAGGTCAAGTCGCTGTCCGGCGGGCAGAAGCGGCGGCTGGATCTCGCCCTCGGCATCATCGGGAACCCCCGGGTCCTTTTCCTCGACGAGCCGACGACCGGCTTCGACCCGACCGCGCGGCGCGGCGCCTGGGATGTCATCAGGGGGCTTTCCGACCTAGGCACCACGATTCTGCTCACCACCCACTACATGGACGAGGCGCAGGAGCTCGCCGACCGGGTCGCCATCATCTCCGGCGGCAAGATCATCGAAGAGGGGACGCCCGCCGCGCTCGGCGGCCGTGACCTGGCCGGCGCGCGAATCAGCTTCGCCCTCCCCGATGGATATTCCGCGGCGGACCTTCCGGTCCCGTCCGCGGCCGGCGAGAACGGCCGGCTGGTCGTCGAGGCCGACGACCAGACCGAGCTGCTGCTGCACCGGCTGACCGGATGGGCCCTGGACCACGGCACGACGCTGCCCGGGCTCACCGTGGACCGGCCGAGCCTGGAGGATATCTACCTGAGCCTGACGGCCGCGCAGCCCGGCGCCGCGCCCGCGGACGTACCGGCCCCCCGGCGCAGGATGGGCAGGCGCGGATGAGCAGCCAGGCCGTGACCGCCGTGACGCCGGCCCGCCGCAATACCGCGGCCCTGGTGTGGCACCAGGTCCGCTACGAGCAGCTGGCCTTCTGGCGCAATCCGCAGAGCGCCTTCTTCATCTTCGCCTTCCCGCTGGTCTTCTTCGCCATCATGGCGGGCGTGTTCGGGAACGCTACGCTGGCCAAAATCGGCGGCCGGTCCGTCACCGGCCTGCAGTACTACACCTCCACGATCATGGCGGTGTCTGTGATGGGCGCCTGCTACTCCCAGCTGGCCATCATGTTGTCCCTGCGCCGCCAGGAGGGCATCCTCAAGCGACTGCGCGGCACTCCGCTGCCGGCCTGGGTGATGTTCGCCGGGCTGGTGGCGCACTGCATCATGCTCAGCCTCGTAGACGCGGTGCTGATCGTGGGGTTGGGCCTGCTGTACGGGGTCCCGATGCCAAGCCACTGGGCCGCCATCATCGTCACGCTGGTCATCGGCGCGGCCGCGTTCTGCGCGCTCGGAGTCGCCATCGCCAGCCTCATCAGCAACGCGGAGGCCGCGCCCGCGGTGGTGCAGTTCGTCTTCTTCCCGCTCGTGTTCATCTCCGGCACCTATTTCCAGGTCACCTCCCGGTTCCTCAATGACCTGGCGGGAGTCTTCCCGGTCCGGCCGTTCAACCAGGCCCTGCTGAACCCGTTCGCCCTGGACCGCGGATTCGCGGGCCACCAGCTGCTGGTCCTCGCGATCTGGGGGGTAGTGGGCGGCTTCGTCGCGATCAGGCGATTCCGCTGGGACCCCAGGCCCGAATGACGCCAGGGCCTTCCGCAGCGTCAGGTGCCACCGTTGCGGAGGGGACGCGCGCCGTGGCGTTCGGCACTCGGTTCGGCCGGCCGAACGGCCCGGGGCTGAGCGTGGCGCCAGGACACCGACATCAGGGCGCCGCCGAGGGCGGAGTCGCCGACCTGCCAGCGGCCGCCGGTGGAACGGACGATCGAATCCCCGATGGCCAGGCCGAGGCCGGTCCCTGAGCCGTTTTCGGTGGCCCGGTGGAACCGGTCGAACAGCCGGGACCGTTCGGTCTCCGGGATGCCGGGACCGCTGTCCTCCACGACCAGGCTGACCCGGCTGCCGTGGGCCAGGACGCGGATCCGGACCTGGGCACCGGGGCCCGCGTAGCGGCAGGCGTTGTCGACCAGCACGCCGGCCAGCCGGTCGATCCACTCGGGCGGCGCGCTGATCAGCACGGGCGTAACCGGGGTGTCCGCGGTTACCACCGGGCCGACGGACCGGAACCGGTCCGCGCAGGCCTGGGCCAGCGTGGCCAGGTCGACCGGCTCATCACCAGGAGGCGGCGGGCGGGAGTCGAACCGGGCCAGCCAGAGCATGTCCTCGACCAGCTGGCGCAGCCGCTGGGTCTCGCCCTGGACCCGGGTAAGCGCGTCCCGGTATCCGGCCGCGTCCCGTGGCGCGGACAGGGCCACGTCGGCCTCGGCCCGGATCACCGCCAGCGGGGTGCGCAGCTCGTGCGAGGCGTCGGCGGTGAACTCAAGCTGGCGACGGCGCGACTGCTCCACCGGGGCCAGCGCCCGCAGGCCCACCACCAGCGAGGCGAGGAATATCGCGGCCAGCACGAGCGGTCCGGCGATGGTCTCGGCGTTGCGCAGCAGGTTCTGGGTATGAGCGTCGCCGGCCATGCTCTGGCCGGCCACCAGCCAGCCGCGGCCGTCCCTGGCCACCTTCAGCCGGAACTGCGCGTCCCGGGGGCCGAGGCCGGCCGTCAGCACCAGTCCGTCGTGGGCCCCATCGCTAGCCAGCAGGCTACTGCGGAAAAGGGACGCGGGCAGGGACGGCGCGCCTGGGCTGTGCGCGGTGACCGTCCCGCTGGCGTTCGCTGCCCACAGGTACACCGGCGCCGAATCGGCATCCAGGTCATCGGGTTCGCGGCCGCCGCCGGGGCCGCCGGCCGGCTGGGTCAGCTGGGACGGGTCACGCCGGGCATCGGCGAGCCGGTCGGCGAGCCGGGATTCGCTCTGCCCGGCCAGGTGCGCGCCCACCAGCAGGTTGAGGATGACCACGGCGGCCACGTAGGCCACGGCCAGCACCGCGGTGGTCACCGCGGCGACCCTGACCGCGGGGCTCGGGCGCATCCTGGCTTTCATGCTGGCCTCAGGCCGGCGTGATCCGGTAGCCGACGCCCCGGACGGTCTCGATCCGCACTCCTCCGCCGGCCAGCTTGGCCCGCAGCCGGGCCAGGTGGACGTCGATGGTGTTGGAGCCGAAGGCGTCGGCCTCGTTGTCCCAGACATGCTGCGCGATCGAGCGGCGGTCCACCACGTTCGGCGACCGGCGCATCAGGATCTCCAGGATGCCGAACTCCGTGCCGGTCAGCGCCGGAGCCTGGCCGCAGACCAGCACCTGACGGGTGGCCGGGTCGAACTCGACCTCGCCGATCACCATCCGGGGCGGCTGGCTCACCTTGGGCCGGCGCTGCAGCGCCCGCAGCCGGGCCAGCAGCTCGCCGAAGTCAAACGGCTTGACCAGGTAGTCGTCGGCGCCCGCGTCCAGGCCGGTGATCCGGTCCGCGGGCGTGTCCCGGGCGGTCAGCATGAGCACCGGCGTGTCCGCGCCGGCCCGGCGCAGCCTCTGGACCAGGTCCAGGCCGGACAGCCGGGGCATGCGCCAGTCCAGCACCACCACCTCGTAGGAGTAGAAGCGCAGGTAGGTCGCTGCGGTCTCGCCGTCGGGCACCAGATCCACGACGTAGCCCTGCTCCCGCAGCCCGCGGGCCAGGATCTCGCCGAGATTCTCGTCGTCCTCCGCTACCAGCACCCTCACAACCCCCGAATCTACCTGCGGCCCAAAGGTCCCAGCGGAGCCGCTCACCGGGAGACCCGGCGCCAGACCGGGCGCGGCACCATTTAGAGCCCGGCCACGAACAGCACGAGCCAGGCCAGCTCGCAGGCCACCATGAGCCCGTCCCGGGTCAGCAGGTCCTCCACCGGCCTGGTCGTGCCGCGGCCGGTAAGCACGCCGAACCGGACCAGCGCGGCCGCCAGCGGCAGGCCGCTGGCCAGGTGCCAGGCCGCCGCCCCGGCCGGCTGGCCGGCCGCCCACGTCAGGTAGGCGCCGATCATCGCGGCGCCGGCCGCGAGCTGGGTCAGCCGCAGCGCCCCGGCCCGGTACCGGCGCATGACCGGCCGGTGCGCGATCGCCTCAGGCCCCAGGCTGGTCAGCTCGGTGTACCGCTTGGCCACCGCCACCCCGAACGCGCCCAGGCTGCAGACCAGCAGGAACCACCCGGACGGCCGCACGTGGGTGGCGGCCGCGCCGCCGAGCACGCGGAGCAGGAACCCGGAGGCCACGAAGCACAGCTCGAGCACGGGGATGTGCTTGAGCAGGCCGGAGTACAGGAAGGAGATGCCCAGGTAGCCGCCCACCGACGCGGTCAGCAGCGGCTCGGAGATGACCACCCCGGCGGCGAGGCCGGCCGCCGCGCTCACCGCGCTCACCGCGATCGCGTGCGACTTGGGCAGGTCGCCGGCGGCGACCGGGCGGTGCCGCTTGCGCGGATGACGCCGGTCCCGTTCGGCGTCCGCGACGTCGTTGGCTAGGTACACCGCCACCGAGGCGCAGCCGAACGCGGCCGCGGCCACCAGCGCGTAGCCCAGCCCGTCGTCCCGGCCCAGCGTGGCCCCGGCCAGCGGTGCCGCGAACACGAGCAGGTTCTTCGGCCACTGCCGCGGCCGGGCCGTGATCAGGACGGCCGTGACCCAGCGCAGCAGCAGCCGGGCCGGGGACGACCCTGCCTGCGCCTCGGCGGTCATCGCGCGTACACCACCGTGAAGTCACGGCTGTAGACCGAGTAGTACCGGTAGGCGCTCTGCTGCTGGGTCGGCAGCAGGTTGGCCGGACGGGGGTCCGACGGATGACCATGCGCCTGGTAGTACTCGAATGACATCCAGTACGGGTTGATGTCCAGCTGGAGCGCCTCGACCGCGCCGGCCCGCTGCAGCAGGTCCGCGAGCGTGCCAACGTCCAGCGCCGGGCCGTACACGAAGATGACCCGGCCGTCCCGGGTGACGCCCAGGCCGGACCGCCACACATAGTAGCCGCCGCCCAGGGTGGCGCCCCAGGTGCCGAGCACGTTCTGGTTCACCGACGACGGGACCCGGCCGTGATCGACGATCAGCCGCAGGTTCTGCCGCACCCCGGTCACGTCCGGCGTCATCCGGACCTCCTGGCCCCAGCTGCCGATCTTGATCGTGCCGTTGCGGTAGTAGACCACAGACGCTGCCCCGCTGGTCAGCGTGCCACGGGTGGTGCCGTTGAGGTAGAAGCCGCCGCCCGCGGCGTTCAGCTTGAAACCGCCGTTGAACGTGGCCAGCAGGCCGGTGCGGGTGCCTGCGGGCACATAAGGCTCGGCCTTCCAGTTACCCGGACCCGGGTCCTCCGCGCCGGGGCGCAGCTGGAACCGGACGAGCCGCTGGTCCAGCGACACGATCCCGGCCACGTACGAGGTGTGTATCCGGTCCGGCCGCAGGTAGGTGCCGAACATGGCGGGCTGGCCCTTGACCGTCTCCAGCACGCGCCAGGCGCCCTCGCCGGGCAGCGGCGCGCCCGCCGGGGAGCTCAGCCGGGCCGGGATGACCGGCTGGAATCCGCGCGAGCGGGAGGTGCTGGGCTTGGCCGTGGCCGCGCTGCTCGTGGCCGCGCTGCTCGTGGCCGCGCTGGTCGGGGGGGCGGCCAGCGAGAAGCCAGGTGTGCCGCCGACCTTGGGCGGGGAGTAGGTCAGCCACTCGCCGAACGTCACCACCGGGCCCAGGTAGTGGTCCCGGGCCCATTCGGCCAGCTTAGAGGAGGTGGAACCGCCATCTGGCGCGGTCAGGGCGCGCCCGACGGAGAAGGCCGCCCAGCAGCACAGGATGGCGATCAGGGCTAGTCCGGCCCGGACCGCACGGTGGCGCAGCAGGCGGCGGATCCGGCCGCGGCGGCGCCGGGCTCCCGGCCGCCGGGACCGCCCCGGGCCGGTGTGGGATGGAATGGGGGCGTCCGGCCCGGTGTCGTAGCGGCTAGCATGCCGGTATCCAGGTCGGGCCACTCAGCTGTCCTCCTCGGGAATGCGGACTGTGTTCCTCAAGAGGGTCTACCGGCGCGACATGAAGGAAGCATGACAACGGGTCGTCCGCGGCGACCCCACCGTCTACGCTCCAAGCATGCTCAATCAGCTCGCAGCTACCGCCGGGATCGACGTCCGCCCACGGCACGCCCAGCCGAGAATTTCCCGGGTGGTGCTGGCCACCCTGGCCATCCTGGTCACGCTGGTGCTGTGGATGCCAGACGTCTACATCCTGTACCAGGGCCAACCCGCCGACGCGGTGGCCGTCCTGTTCGTGATGCACCTGGCCATCGCCCTGGTCACCTACAACTTGCTCGTCCGGCTGGCCCCCACCGGTCCCGTCCCACGGCAAGCCAGCGATGAGCCGAGGGTCGTCTTCGACGCAGATGCCCGCTAGTCCAGGGCAGGAACCAGCCCCTGCGGGTCAACGGCCGACCGGATACCAGGCCAGCCTGGCGACGGTGCTGCGGGAGTGGGGCCGCATCGGGTGCATCGGGTTCGGCGGGCCCCCGGCGCACATCGCGCTGCTGCGCAAGCTGTGCGTGGACCGGGAGCACTGGCTCGATGCGACCGAGTTCGAGGACGCGATCAGTGCCTGCAACCTGCTGCCGGGACCCGCCTCCACCCAGCTCGCGATCTTTTGCGCATGGCGGGTACGCGGCCGCCCGGGCGCCCTGGCCGGCGGCGTCGCGTTCATCGTGCCCGGCCTCATCCTGATCCTCGCGCTGGCCGCCCTGTTCCTGGTCCGCGCGGCGCCCCTGTGGGTCAAGGGGATCGGTGCCGGGGCGGGTGCCGCGGTCGCCGCCGTCGCGGTCCAGGCCGGCTGGTCCCTGCTCCTCCCCAGCTGGATCCGGGCCAAGCAGGCCGGATCATCGCGCCGGGTCCGCTGGGCGCTCTACCTCCTGGCCGGCGGGGGCGCCGCGGCCGCCATCGGGCCATGGCTCGTTCTGGTGCTGCTCGGCTGCGGGCTCACCGAACTGGCCATCCGGCACCCGCACCGCCCGGGTGGCCGGGGCGCGCCCGGCACCCGCACCGCCCCGCGGATCACGCCGCTTCCGCTGGTCATGCTGCCGGGGGCAGCGGCGCGCGCCGCCGGCACGGCGGTCGCCGCAGGCGGCCTGGCCGCCCTGGCCTGGACCGCGCTCAAGGTCGGGGCGCTGTCGTTCGGCGGCGGCTTCGTCATCATCCCGCTGATGCGAGCCGACGCGGTAGGGCATCACTGGATGACCAGCAGCCAGTTCCTGAACGCGGTCGCGCTGGGCCAGATCACCCCCGGCCCGGTCGTGCAGACCGTCGCCGCCGTGGGCTACGCGGCCGGCGGCCTGGGCGGCGGCCTGCTCGCGGCCCTGATCGCGTTCTCACCCTCGTTCATTTTCGTACTCGGCGGGGCCAGGTATTTCAGCTCGCTGCGCGGCAACAGCCACGCCCAGGCGTTCCTGGACGGCGCCGGCCCGGCCGCCATCGGCGCGATCCTCGGCTCGGCCATCCCGCTGACCGCCGCCCTGAACGAGCCATGGCAGTACGCGGTGCTGGCAGGCGCGATGTTGCTCCTGCTCGGGCTGCGCCGCGGTGTCGTGTTCACCCTGCTCGCCGCGGGCGCGACCGGGCTGATCATCTCCCTGGCCGGCGGCCATGCCTGAGCAGCGGTACCGACTGATTGGGTGGAAGGCATGAGTGCTGATGACGTCACGCCCTCGGATGCTCAGGTCCGGGCGGCCGCCGAGGGGCGGGCCACGCACCCCGGGGAGCCGCATGCCGCCGGCGGCATCGCGGGGCGGCTGAACTGGCTGCGGGCCGGCGTGCTGGGGGCCAACGACGGGATCGTTTCGGTGGCCGGCATCGTCGTCGGAGTGGCGGCAGCCACCTCGGCCCGCGGCCCCATCTTCACCGCCGGGCTGGCCGGGCTGGTCGCCGGGGCCGTGTCGATGGCGCTGGGTGAGTACGTGTCGGTCTCCAGCCAGCGCGACAGCGAGCGCGCGGAGATAGCGCAGGAGAAACGCGAACTCGCGGACACCCCGGAGGCCGAACTCGCCGAGCTGACCGCCCTGTACGAGGCCAAGGGCCTGTCCGCGGCCACCGCCCGCACCGTCGCCGCTGAGCTGACCGCCAGCGGCGCACTGGCCGCCCACCTCGACGCTGAACTGCACATCGACCCCGCTGACATCCCCAGCCCGGTCCAGGCCGCCACCGCGTCGGCGCTGTCGTTCACCTCCGGTGCCCTGTTGCCGCTGCTGGCCATCCTGCTGCCCGCGGCCGCGCTGCGAGTACCGGTCACCTTTGCCGCCGTGCTGATCGCCCTGGGACTGGCCGGTGCCCTCAGCGCCCGCATCGGCGGCAGCAATATCCGCCGCGCCGTGCTGCGGGTAGTCATCGGGGGCGCCCTCGGCCTGGCC
>JBEKKH010000311.1:0-8776 GCA_050010815.1 Streptosporangiaceae bacterium
GCTGTTCGTCGAGCACTTCGCCGATCAGGCCGCCTATGACGCGCACACGAGCTCGCCGGCCTACCGCGACCTGATCGCCGGCCAGTTCGCGAGCATGATCGTCGAGTTCACCGAGCTCGACCACGAACTGGTCGTCGGGCTCTGACGAACCGGCTGCGCTCCGGCGCGAAGCTGTCCGGATCCGGCCAGCTCGCCGGAGCGCAGCTGGCTAGCGTGGCGGTCATGACGACGAAACAAGCACAGCACGCCCAAGCCTTCGCCAGCCTGCACAAGCCAGGCGAGCCGCTGTTGCTGCCGAACGCGTGGGACGTGGCCTCCGCGGTAGCGATCGCCGACGCCGGCGCCAAGGCGATCGCCACCACCAGCGCCGGGGTGGCCTGGTCCCTCGGCGTGCCGGACGGCGCGGGCCTGGGCGCGGAACGCGCCGCGGCGGTCATCGCGCGGATCGTCGCGGCGCTCGACGTGCCCGTGTCCGCGGACATCGAGGCCGGTTACACCGATGTCGCGGCGACGGTGACGGCCGTGCTCCAGGCCGGGGCGGTCGGCGTCAACATCGAAGATCGCCGGGACGGATCCGGGCTCTACGCGCCGGCCGAGCAAGCCGGCCGGCTGGCCGCCGCCCGCGCCGCCGCCGGGGCCGCCGGGGCCGCCGGGGCGGCCGGGGCGGCCGCCGGGGGCTTCCCGTTCTGGATCAACGCTCGGACCGACGTGTTCCTGAGCGGGACCGGCCGGATCGATGACGCTCTCGAGCGGTCCGCCGCGTACGCCGCGGCCGGCGCGGATAGCCTGTTCGTGCCGGGCCTGGTCGACCCGGCGGCGATCGCCGAGCTGGCCGCGGGACCGCTGCCGGTCGCGGTGATGGTCTGGGCAGGCGCGCCCTCGGTGGCCGAGCTCGCCGCCGCGGGCACGGCCCGCATCAGCCTGGGCTCCGCCATCGCCCAAGCCGCCTACGCGGTCGCCGCCCGGGCGGCCACCGAGCTGCTCACCAGCGGAACCTACGACTCCGTCGCGGACGGCATCGCCTACGGCACGATGAACGACGCCGTCGGAGGGGGGCCCGTACGATGATCTCCGGAATCGGCTGAACCGGAGGAAGGCCACGTGATCGCTACCGGCAGGCTGGTGCCGTCCGACCGGGCGGCCTGGGAGGCCCTGTTCCGCGCGTACATCGACTTCTACCACCGGGCCGAGCCGCCCGAGCTGTACGACCGGACCTGGCGCGAATTCCAGGTGGACACCCGGCTGCACGCCCTCGGTGCGCGGCTGGAGGGCAGGCTCGTCGGTATCACGCACTTCTTCGTCCACCCCAGCACATCGGGACCGGACGTCTGCTATCTGCAGGATCTGTTTACCGCCCCGGACGCGCGCGGCCAGGGCGTGGCCCGTGCGCTGATCGCGGCCGTCGCCGACTGGGCCCGGGAGCGCGGCTGCGGCCGCGTGTACTGGCACACCCAGGCATCCAACACCACGGCACGGCACCTCTACGACAAGGTGGCCGAGAACCGGGGCTTCATCCAGTACCTGATCGAGCTGGCCCCGGCCGGGCCCTCGATCCCGTTACCGGGTGGCCGCGCACCGTCGGCTCGCGGCGGACGTCGTGGGCGGGCGGCTCTGAGTAGTACTTATTTACGAATGGGTGTGGCACCCTGCACATTCTTATGTGCAGGGTGCCACATCCATACAATTTGACTGGACGCCTTGGTCGGCTCGACCGAGGCGTGTGGGTTCTTTGTGGCGAGAGGTTAGGGTGCGATCGGCACTGCGGCGGTGTTGAGCCGGGAGCCCGAGGCTGGATGCGCGCACGACGGCAGGAGCCTGTTCGGGAGGCTGACGCTGACGCGATGATTACAGATCGTAAACGGCAACGATCGTTCCGCTGCCGCCGCAGCCTGGATGCCCGTAAGGGTGCCCAGCCACTGGCGGAGCCAGCGGGCTAGCCGGTCGATGCTGGCCAGGTTGTGGTGGCAGGCGAGCAGACGGCCGTTCGGCAGATTGATCTTGCTCGGTGACCTCGGACTTATCGGGCGGAAAACTTGTCTAGATAGTGACCGACATAAAGCTCAAACGGGTGGCAGGGGGGAGTGAATGTTTACTCGGCTATTCGCTTGGCCACGGTGTGCTGGCGGCGGTTTAGCTAACGATGTCTCTCATTTTCGGTATGGTGACCGCTATGAGTGCTGATCAGCACGAGCCTGGCGCTGTGCCTGGGCAGCAACAAGAGCCAGACGGGTCAGCGGCGGCGACCCCTGCGGTGCTGGCCGCCATTGAGCTTGGCTGGTGCATGGCGGAGCTTTACGCCAAGGTCAAGCCGGATACGTTGCAGCCTCCCGAGGCGCCTGACGCGCCGCTGCCGCAGGTCAGCCCGGCGCCCGAGCCGCCACGCAGCCATCTTCAGGAGGACCTTCCCGGACTCGGATCGCTGCCGGACCGGCAGGAACTCCAATTGCTCATTGACCGCGTCAACGTCGGATACCGCCAGCTCGAACTGGTAATCAGTCACGCTGGCCTGGCGGTGGCGGCGCCCGCGGACTGGGTTTCCCTTACCTATCAGCGGGCAGCGCCCGAGGGACGCTATCAGCTGGCCCGGTCGGTACTGCAATTCCATACCGATCTGTTCGTGGCCTTGACCGCATGCGCCCATCAGGTTGGCCTGGCCTACGGCCTGGGCCGGGCGGTCGCCGATCTGTCGATGCGCCCGCAAGCGGACAACCAGGCCTCGCTCACCAGCGACCTGCAAAGCGGCCGGGTAAAGACCATCGTCGGATGGCTCAGGGAATTGCATACCGTCCTGCCACCCCACACGGCCGGCGCCGTGATGGGGTCGATCACGCAATGGCAGCAGTGGGCGGCCGATCCGACCTGGAACGGCGCATCGCTGGAGTGGGCCGCCCACGGAAACGACGTCGTGGGCGCGCTGGCCGCCCAGGGCAAGCGCTGGCGGCTGCTGCTCACCGGCCAAATCGCCGCGCTGGATCAGCTCAGCTCGGAAGACTATGTACAGGCCGCCGGATACATGATCGGCCGGATCAGGGAAATATTCCAGCGGCTGCTCGCGCAGTACTGGCCCTGGGTCACCGTCATCACCGTGGCGATGGTGGCCGCCGTCGTCGGCTCGCTGCTGCTATTGCACTCGCCCACCGCCAAAGGCATAGGCGTGGCCATCTCCGTATTCGGCTGGCTCGGCGTGACGGGCCGTTCGGTATCCGGGCAACTCCAGCGGACGGTCAGTCACGTCGAGAAATCACTATGGGACGCCGAGCTCGACCTGGCCGCGGCGTGGGCGACGACCATGATCCCCGACGCCGACGCCCACCGCCAGCTTCATGAAGCACAAGCACCGCGATCGCCCTTCGGCGCGTCGGCCCGCGGCCGCAAGTACCACGCATAAGGGGGATTTTCCGCGCGCGCCGGTTTAATCTGACTGGATTGGCGCTTGGTCCCGCCGCCCTCCCGGGCGGCGCGGTATCTTCGGGAAACCAGGCGCCGGAATGGGTGGGGATAGCTATGGCGGGTAACCAGCTGCCGTCGGTTCAGTACATCGTTCAGCTCATGCTCGAGAATCGCTCGTTCGACCACATGCTGGGATTTTTGTATTCCGGCTCGGGGAATGTCTCCCCGGCGGGCCAGCCGTTCGAGGGCCTGACGGGCAATGAGTCGAATACCGACGCAAGCGGCAATACGGTAACGGTTTACCAGATCGATCACACGGCCGCGGAGGCCTATTTCATGCCGGGCGCCGATCCCGGTGAGGGATACGCGAACACCAACGCGCAGCTGTTCGGCACCGGTAAACCGCCGAGCCCGCCGGTGGCGGTCAATGACGGTTTCGTCACCAACTTTGCCGACGCGATCAGCTACGACCAGCGCTCGAACCGCAGCGTGCTGGCCGGCACGACCGACGCGCAGATCATGGGGATGTTCAACCCGGCGGGGCTGCCGGTGCTCTCCGGCCTGGCCGCCGGCTTCGCGGTCTGCGACCACTGGTACAGCTCGGTGCCCACCATGACCTTCCCGAACCGGGCCTTCGCCTGCGCCGCGACGAGCCAGGGGCACATGAACGACGGCGCGGCGTCCTACACCGTGCAGAGCATCTTCGGCCTGATGACCGCGCACAACCTCAGCTGGAAGATCTACGGCTATGACGAGGAGCCGCTGACCCGCAAGAACTTCCCCGATACCACGAGCGCCCCCGAGTCCTGCTTCGGTAAGTTCGCCGACTTCCAGTCCGACGCGGCGGCGGGCACGCTGCCTGCGTACTCGTTCCTCGAGCCGAGCTGGGGATCGACGGGAAACAGCCAGCACCCCAACTACGACGTCTCGCTCGGCGAGCAGCTGATCCAGGCGGTCTACAACGCCGTCCGCGGCGGCCCGGGCTGGGCCCAGACGCTGCTGTTGATCACCTACGACGAGCACGGCGGCCTGTACGACCACGTGCCGCCGCCGTCGGGCGCGACCCCGCCGGATGCGACACCCGGCGAATTCGGTTTTGACTTCACCCGCTTCGGGGTCCGGGTCCCGGCCGTCCTGGTCTCGCCCCTGATCCCGGCCGGCACGGTGTTCCGGCCGTCCGGCTCGACGCCGCTGGACCACACGTCGGTCCTGAAGACCATCGAGACCCGCTGGGGCCTTCCGGCGCTGACCGCCAGGGATGCCGCGGCGCCCGACGTCGGCGACGTGCTCAGCCTGGCTACCGCCCGGACCGATGACCCGCTGGCCGGGGTGACCGCGCCGACGTCGACCGGCGCCAACCCGGCGGTGGCCGAGGTGTCGCACATCCAGATGGTGAACGCCCAGCTCACCTCCCAGCTGCCCGTCCCGCTGAGCCAGCTGCATTCCGCGCCGCTGCTGGAAAACCAGCAGACGCCGGCGGACTTCGACCACTACGTCACCGCCCGGACCGCCACCTGGAAGACCGCCAAGGCGGAGGGTCACGCCCCCCCTGGCTAAACGGTGGTCTCGAGGGCGAGCACTGGCCTCAGCGGAAGGCGGACGGTAAACGTGCTGCCGCGGCCTTCGTCGCTCTCAACGGTGATCGTGCCGTTGTGAGCGGCCACGATGGCCCGGGTGATGGTCAGCCCCAGCCCGGTGCCCTGGATTTCCTGTTGCCTGGCGATCGCGGTGCGGTAGAAGCGCTCGAAGATCCGCTCCTGGTCGGCCGCGGGGATTCCGACGCCGGTGTCGGCGACAGCGAGCACGACCTGGTCTCCTTCCATCCCGAGCCGGAGCTCGACCCTCCCTCCGTCCGGGGTGAACTTCACGGCATTGGACAGAAGGTTGGCGAGTAGCTGGGCGATGCGGGTGAGATCGACGGAGAGGACGGGAATGGCGGTGGCAGAGAGCACTAGGTCGATGTGCTTCCTGTTGGCCTCGGGCCGCAGTTCTTCCACCGCGGCGGCGGCGATGCTGGCCAGGTCTGCGCGGTGGAACTCCATCGCCAGCTTTCCCGACTGGATCTGGGACAGCAACTGCAGATCCCCGACGAGGCGCAGGAGGCGCTGCGCGTTCCGTTCGATCACCTCGGCGCACTGTTCGGCGTCCGGCCCGTTCATGCCCTCCTCCCGCAGGATCTCGACGTAACCGAGGATCGACGCCAGCGGTGTCCGGAGCTCATGTGAGACCAAACCGACGAACTCGTCCTTCAGCCGGTCCAGCCCGAGCAGGCTCTCGTTCTGGGCTCTCAGCTGGAGAGCCTGCTGGGTCGTCGTATTCTCCGCCCTGATCTGCGCCGTAACATCACGGGAGATCCCGAAGGTGCCGATGATCCGGCCACGCTGGTCCCGAAGGGGCATCTTCGTGGTCGACACCCAGGTGTCCGTCCGGCCTCCGTAGGTCTCCAGTTCCACCTTTCCTACGATCGGCTCGCCCGTGCGAATAATCTGTTCCTCGTCCCGAAGGGCAGCCGAGGCGTGCTCGCCGCTGAAGACATCGAAGTCCGTCTTCCCGATCAGATCCTGCGCGGCACGGTCAGGAGCGTACGCGGCGATCCAGCCCGCGCTGACCAGGAGGAACCGGCTCAGCAGGTCCTTGAAGTAGACCCGCTCCCCGGTCGCGGCCAGCAGGTTGCTCATGCACATGAGCTCAAGCTCGCGCTGAGCCTCACTGCCCTCCTGCCTCTGTGCGGGCAGCCCCACCTTGACCATTGCGCCCCCGAAGCTTGAAGCAGTAACAGGACCCCTGGACTCGAGGGGCACGACCTAAACGATGCTATCTTAC
Organism: Streptosporangiaceae bacterium; assembly: GCA_050010815.1. Taxonomy (GTDB): domain Bacteria; phylum Actinomycetota; class Actinomycetes; order Streptosporangiales; family Streptosporangiaceae; genus Palsa-504. Next base: position 6,214 of record JBEKKH010000311.1, read on the forward strand.
TAAGAGTGATAGTTAAATTACAGAAAGTCTCAACCGTCGCTGGTGTCGTCTAGGCCGCGGGTGTCAGCGGCGCGGAGGCCGACTTCGCTCCGGCCGCATCGAACATCCGGGGGGATGGATGGCCACGGTTCTTCTGGCCGAAGATGACGCCGATATCCGGTTGCTCGTAACCCTCAAGCTCACGCGGGCCGGTCACCAGGTCAGGGGGTTCGGGGATGGCCTGTCCGCCGTGGCCGACGCCCGCGAGCATCCGCCTGACCTGGCCATTCTTGACATCATGATGCCCGGTATGTCCGGCCTCGAGGTGTGCCAGGAACTCCGCAAGGATCCGGCCACGGCGAAAATTCCCGTCATCCTCCTGACGGCCCTGGCCAGGGAGCCTGATATCACGGCCGGGATGGCCGCGGGAGCCGACGACTATATCGTCAAGCCGTTCAGTCCTCGCGATTTCCTGATGCGCGTCAGCGCGGTGCTGGCCCGGATCGAGGCGGGCGAAGGTGACTTCGCCCCGCCGGGTCAGGCCGGCCCCGATGGCCAGCCGGTGCAGCTGGGTGGCTGAGACGATCCGCGCCCGTCCGCCAGATTGTGGTTGATCCAGGCCTCGTGGACTAGGTTGCCATCTGCTCTGGTTAGATCACGCGGGGTACTCGTCGTGCCGATGGAACCATGACCCGTCGCCTTCGTTGCGGCCCAGCGGCGCACGGTCCAGCCACTGCCACATCGGCCACAGCGCGTCGAAGCCGCGGGCATACGCGGAGTAGGTGTGGAACACGTCGTCGCCGGTACGCGCGAACGCGCTCATACCGGGCTGCTCCCCCGACCAGTCGCGCCAGGCGACGTTCTTCGCCTCGAGCTGCGCCTGGTCCTGGTAGTTGTACTCAACCGGTACCACTGCGGGATCGACCGTCACGTGGAAGTCGTAGTTGAAACTGCTGCCGGACGAGGAGACCCAGCGGAAGTCCCATCCCATCCGCCGCTTGTACGTGACGAGCTTGCCGAGCGGGGCACGCGACACCACGACGAACGCGACATCGTGGTGCTCGAAGTGCGGGACGCTGCCGGCGAAGCCGTCGGTGACCGCCGAGCAGCTCGGGCAGCCTTCGTTCCAGTCCGGATCGAACATGAAGTGGTAGACGAGCAGCTGCGAACGGCCGCCGAACAGATCGCGCAGCGAGGCATCACCGTCTTCGGTCGTGAACCGGTAGTCCTGCTCCACCCGAACCCAGGGCAGCTCCTGCCGCCGGCGCGCCAGTTCGTCGCTACGCCGCGTCAGCGCCTTCTCGGCCTCGAGCAGCTCCAGCCGGGCCGCCAGCCACTCGTCACGTGTTCCGGTCTTGTGATCGGTCATTGTTGCCCTACCTTCTTCTTTGCTTCTGCGTGCGCCGCTTCGGCGAGCCGTTTGATCGCGGCGAGCCGCCGGTCCCATTGCGCGGCGAGGTCACCCATGGCCCGGGCAGCCTGGTCCAGGCGACCGGCTTGCACTTGGTAAAGAACCTCCCGCCCCTGCTTGCGCCGGCTGACCAGCCCGGCCTGTTCGAGCACGGCCAGGTGCTTGGAGACCGCCTGGCGCGAGAACGGCACGTGGCCGGCCAGCCAGCTGGCACTGACCTCGCCGTGGCTGACCAGCAGGTCGAGCACCCGGCGGCGAGACGGGTCGCCGATGGCCGACCACAACTCGTCATCGGTCTGGGCTGTCATCCCGATCAGCGCTTCGCGACCACGCCGGCGAGGCGGTCCAGGAACTCGGCCCAGCCGTCCCGGTGCTCGTCGGCATAACGCCGCTTCTCCGCGTCGGGCCAGGCGAGCAGCTCGTGGCCGCTTTCGGTCACCCGGAGACGGGTCCGCTCGTCGCCTTCCGGTGTCAGCGTGAACTCCACGAGCATCGAGTTGCCCGTCACTGGTTCCTCCTCCCGGGGATGGTTCCAGCGGAATGAGAAGCGAGTCGGCGGATCGACCGTCTCCACGACGACGGGGCCGCCCTGGTCCCCGAACTCCAGGTAGCCATGAGCGCCCGGTTCGATCAGGAGATCCACCCGGTCGGCGAACCACTGGCTCATCTGATCGGGCTCGGTGATGGTGCGCCACACCACCTCCACCGGCGCCTCGATCAGAACCTCTCCCTCAATCACCAGGTCTGCCATCAGTCTTCGCTCCCTTCCCTAACTGCAACCAAAGGTAGCACGTCAGGGACCGAGACGCAACCAGTAGTTGCAGTTGTTTCACCGTGTCCTACCGGCGCTACGTTCGGACCCGGCCCGAAAGTGCGGGGACGTCGACCGCTCCTAGGCTGGCGGCAAGCTCAGTAGCCGCCTCGCGAACGCAGCCGGAGAAGTCTGCGTGTTTGGTTCGCTCCCGTTCCCGCAGTTCGGGGCTGGCCTTGATGACCGCGCGCCGTTGCGCGGCGTGCGAGTACCAGTTCCGGCGGGACCTATCGTCGGGTGGTGCCTGACGGGCCGCGGATTCTGATCGTAGGGGCCGGGATGATCTGGCCACCCGCGCTCGGATGTTGGTAATATATGTTCTGTTATACATGACCAACACGTCGGGAGCGGCTCATGAGCGT